>JAIPFU010000030.1 GCA_021736505.1 Spirochaetia bacterium
ACTAGTGCCTCCTTTGCCTTATCAGGCTCCAGTACGGTGTGCAGGTATGCCATTCCTGAAGATCTCTGGCTTTGTGATGTAGATGAAAATCAGTTCGGTCAGGTTATAGATAATCTCATCATTAATGCCCAGCAGGCCATGCCCAGCGGCGGTACCATTCAGGTAAAGGCTGTTAACCGATTTATAAGGAAGAATGAGATGCCGCCCCTGGAACCGGGGGAGTATGTGCAGATTGATATTGCAGATTCAGGAATCGGGATGCCTTCGGAAATGCTGGAGAAGATTTTTGATCCCTTTTTTACGACAAAGCAGAAGGGGAGCGGGCTCGGGCTTGCTACCTGCTATTCTATTATCTCCAAACACGATGGTACCATATCCGTAGTTTCTACGCCCGGGGAGGGTACTGTTTTCTCTCTCTATCTGCCCCGTTCCATGAACGCAGCTGTCCAATCCCGGTATGAGGGGAAAAAGAGTCATAGCGGTACAGGCCGGATACTTGTTATGGATGATGAAAAAATTATCCGGGAAGATGCTTGAATCCATGGGGTACTCCGTGGTGGAAGCTGCGAATGGGGAAGAAGTCCTGCAATTGTGTGAAGAGCTGAAGGACAAGGCCAGTAAGAATTCCGGCACGAAAATTTCTTCCGCAGATAATGCTGTTTCAGAGAATGTTGATAGAAGGGATTCTGATGCAGATGACAAAGAACTATTTACTGCAGCTTTTTTTGATCTCACCATACCCGGCGGAATGGGGGGCAAAGAGACTCTTTCTGCCATAAGAAAAATATGTAAAAAGATGCCGATTTTCGCCTCCAGCGGCTATTCGGAAGATCCAATTATATCAAGTCCCCAGCACTACGGATTTACCGACAGTATTGCCAAACCCTTTAAAATTGAAGAACTTGCCGCTCTTTTGGAAAAACACCTGAAAAAGTCTTGAAAAACACCTGAAAAAGCATGATAGGTTTGCTTCGTGCTTATTGCTTCGTGCTTATTGCTTTGTGGAGGCTTTTCTGATGCGGTCGTTTACGGCTGCACCGATGCCCTCATCGGATACGGGGTGGGTTACAATTCGGCGAAGCTGCATCGTGTCCAGTCTGCGTATGGCTGCATAAAGGTTTGTGGCTGCACTGCTGAGGTCCGCATTCCGACTGATAACTTCTACGGGACCGGCAAACTCGATTTTCGGCTCTTCAAAGAGAATTACTCCGGTCTCCGGATCTTCAGCAGCCTCCGTTACATCATCAAGAACAAACAAGGGGGTTTGGGGAGCATAATGGCTGTCCAGCAGTCCCGGACTCATGCTGATGTCTACGCGCTCGGATCCAGCTTGCCTGCTGCCGTCATTGTCTGCAGTTCCCGCCTTTACCGGGCCGATAACAGCCTCGATTTGCCGCTTATCTATGCCCCCGGCCCGCAGAATGACCGCCTCCGGACCTGTCAGCGAGAGTACTGTCGATTCCACGCCGACCCGGCATGCTCCGGCATCTATGATGACGTCACAGGAACTCCCCAGCTGCTCTTTCACGTGGGCAGCAGTTGTGGGGCTCGTTCTGCCGAAAAGATTGGCGCTGGGAGCGGCTATGGGAGTGCCCGCTTCCTGTATAAGCTGCCGCGCCCAGGGATTCAAGGGCATCCTGACGGCGACCGTAGATTTTCCCGCCGTAACAACATCGGGAACCGCGTCACTCTTCGGCAGGACCAGAGTCAGCGGCCCCGGCCAGAATGCATCAACAAGCTGCAGCGCCTTTTCCGGAAGTTCCTTGATGAGCTGCCGCAGCTGCCCTTTTTCAGCGATATGCACAATCAGTGGATCAAAAAACGGGCGATGTTTGGCCGCGAAAATTTTTTTAACCGCATCAGGATTCAAGGCATCGGCTCCGAGTCCGTAAACCGTCTCCGTGGGAAAAGCCGTAAGCCCACCGCGCATCACCGCCGCCGCACCTTCACGAATGCTCTTCTGCAGATACTGCTTATGCTCGGGATGTGCGAGAATCCATGCCGCGGCATCGGAAAGGGAGTGAAACACCATCCTGTTTTCCGGAAGTTCCTGCAGATGCTTCATCCCGTGCCCTGTAAGGAGATAGAGCCCGAAAGCTCCGACATCATCAGCCGTTTCAGGGTCATGGGGATGATCACCGATGACAAAGGATCGCTTCAGATCGATCCCGAACTTTTTCTCAGCCTCCAGAAGGAAGTATGGATTCGGTTTTCTGCAGATGCATCCGTCACCGGTATCATGGGTGCACATGTACCAGGCCGTAATGCGTATCCCTTCGCTTCTGAGGCGGCTGTCCAGGTCAGTGTTCACCGCCTCCAGGTTTTCCTCACTGATCAGACCTTTGGCGACACCGCTCTGGTTTGAGATCACAAAGAGTCTGTACCGCTGCTGCAGCTGCTTCAAGGCCTCTATGCTGTCGGGATACAGAACTGCTTCATGGGAGGATGTAATATACCCCCGATCCTCAATTATGGTCCCATCCCTGTCCAGAAAAACTGCCGGTCTCTTCTCCATCAAAAACTGCTCCCCATTGTCCAGTATCTCAGTTTCAATCATTCGATGGGAGTATAGTTAAGTCCTTACCATATGTCAATATAGCTTTCAGCCACAGCCCGGTGTATTCCTCCCGAACTCGACTTGATCACGGTACAAAGCTCTCCTTGACAAAAGCCGGTTTCCATAGAATGATAGTTTCATGATGAAAGAGAAACTGACGGAAACAATGACAGATGTGATGAAAAAACTGGCTCTCCGCGGTCCCGTACAGCTAATTCCCCAGGAATTGATGCAGGAGCCCCCGGCGCTACTGGATCTCACGGAAGCAAACACGGATCTGCAGCGGATTGACGTGGGAAACCCTGAGCAGTTTACTGAATATGTGTTTCATGTACTGAATGAAGCCGGAACCGGCCTGGCCGTGGGCAGATACGATGAGGATCGGACAATTTATCGCCACAGCAGTTTATTTGATGGTGATGCCTCCGCTGTGCGTTCCGTCCACCTGGGACTGGATCTCTGGGCCCCTGCGGGAACTGCGGTATACCCCGCCTTTTCCGGAACGGTACACAGCTTTCAGGATAATCGCGGAACCGGCGACTACGGCCCGACAATCATTTTGGAGCATCAAATTGAAGGTTACCGCTTCTATACCCTCTACGGTCACCTCAGCCGCAGTTCCTTGGAAGGCCTGGCGGAGGGAAAGTATCTTGCTGCGGATGATGTATTTGCCGCCATGGGGAGCAGCGAAGAGAATGGCCGGTGGCCGCCCCACCTCCATTTTCAGGTGATCGGCGACCTCCAGGGGAAAAGGGGGGATTACCCCGGAGTCTGTGCCCCGAAGGACCGCAGAGAATATCTCGAGAACTGTCCGAACCCGAATCTGCTTCTGCAGTTTTCCGGGCTTTCTTAAACAAGATTCTTAAGGATTTAAGCACTTAAGTATGCTTAAGCATCATTCTTAAGCGTTTTTGAAGCATTTTTAAGCAAGTTCAGCTTTTTCAGCATGCCTCTGTATAAAAAATTTCTCGTTAGACGCAACCTTCAGTCCCGGAACATGTACCACGGGATGCCCGTCAATCTCGCCGCATACTTCTGCCGGCCAGCTGAATCCCTCCTGCATTCCGGTGAAATATTCCAAGCTGTAAGAGTCCAGCCGCATATCCACGCTGTCATCCCGGGATGCGACAATATGGGCGTTCAAATTGAAATCCGCATCTCCCACAGCGGTACGTACAACATAAAGTGGAACTTCACGGCCGCTCTGATTACGGCGCAGATGGGTGGCTATTACAATAACAGCGGAAGCATCAATCGGCCGCTCCCGGTTCCAGCGTTCCTGTACCGGAATGCCCGCAGTATACAGCTGAAACAGCTCAATACCGATCTGGCGACAGGCGTAGCAGATGTTCATCATTTCGCCGGGGCTGTCGTTGACCCCCGCGAGAAGCAGAATATTGTTGTATACCGTTACCCCCGAGGCAAGAAACTGCTTGATGATGCGCCGGTGCACATCATTGAATTCACTGGAGTGGATAAACTGCGTCTCCAGTTCCAAGCGTAGGGGCATGGACGGGGAGAGTTTGTTCAATCCTGCTATGCGGGAGATGACTTCATCGGTGAACTGCTCCGGTGCATAGGTGAACTGGAAAGCTCTCAGACGCAGGGAGTTAACATGAGAAACCGCGTAGAGAGCCTCGGCGAAAGCCGCTATTGCATCAAGATAGTCAAGCGGGTTGATCTCTGCCGCAAGGACAACATCGCTGATCAGCTTTTCCCGGCGGATATAGTCCAGGGCTTCCTCGAGGCAGGCCTGAGGGGCATCAATTTCCACTTCCACCCGGGTGCGATGAATGCGGTGGAGACAGCTCAAGCCGGAGGGGATAACTTCCTGCCGATTACGCTGATCCTTCATAATTTCCTGCTGGATATGGGACAGGTTTATTTCACTGAAGGGTTCCAGACTTGCCGCAGCTTCATCAAGATTACCCAGAAAGAGCTTTTCATCTCCAATATCAGCCATAAAATCGGAATCAAGGGTCCCTTCCGTGTTTTTTCGGGCGTTTTTAATGGTAACATCCGGAGCAAACTGCTTGTAGTACTCCTCGGTGTAGGGAGTTCGGATCCAGATGTAGTCAGGGTCATCCTGATGCCGTTCTACCGCCCATCCGCTGGTGTTCCAGTCAATCTTTCCGATTTTTGTTGCGGTACAGAGGATCGGCATGGCTCGGTCAGAGAGGTGGGCGCGCAGGTATGCCGCCGTCCAGACCCCCGAAGAGATGGGTGTCCAGTAGATGTTATTGCCCTGAATCGGGCTGCAGGGGATATAGATGTAGTGGATCTCCGAACCCGCTCCGCGCAGCTCACGATAGAGCTGGGTCAGCTCCGTCCCATGGTCGTTGCAGTCCTTCAGGTATGGAGTCTGGGTGTAGACCCCCACGCCATTCTTTACCAGTTTTGAGATAATTTCCAAGCTGTAGTGTGAAATTTCTTCGGGGTGGATAAAATGGGTGGCGATCTCTATACGTTTGTCATCCTTCTGCATTTCCCGGTTTCTATCGATGATATAGTTGAGCCAGAACGAGTCATTCAGATAGAAGAGCTGCGGATAGTAAGAGACACAGCGTGATGCGATGCGGATGGTCTGGATGTGCGGAATCTTCTGCAGCCCCTCCACGGCGCAGGTCAATGTCTTTTTATTCATCAGGGGCTCGCCGCCGGTAAGGACGATCTCCTTGATTCTGGGGGATTTTTTTATGTACTCCAAAGCCTCCAGCACATCTTCCTCCGTGGGAGTGGGAAGGTTCCGTGTCTCCTTGTGTTTACGGAAGCAGAAGCGACAGTAGACCGGGCAGGTCATATGCAGGACAAAGATGGGACGGTTCTGGTACATCTGCTCCAGAAGCCCCTTGTGAAACTGTCCGACCCAGGTGTTCTTCAAGCCCGTATCATCCAGCTCCTGCACAAAGGGCATGAACTGATACGCCACATCCCGGGAGATGCGTGACTGGCGGATAACATGTTTCGACAGCCTTACGGGGTAGGTGTCTATGACTTCCTGCAGCTCTCCACGCTCGTTTTCCGGCACTTCGACATTTGTGAGTTTCTCATACTGCTCCACGCTGCTGACGCTGACCAGGTTATCCCCGGGGACAATGACTTCCAGGATAGCTAGGAGAAAACGTTTCGGCATGACAGCACCCTTCACGGTGATGTCCCGGGTATTCTGATGGTTGGCCGTTTCCAACTGTCGGATAATTTCCCGAAAAAATTCCTCTTCACCGATTTTCAAGGAGCTTAGAAGCACTGCGAAGGCATCATCAGAAGATGTATTGGCTGTACTTCCCTCCTTATTTCGGTTCACCAGTTCTGCAAAGGCATCTCCCGTATATGAGGGAGAGCCGTAAGCCTCCAGAAAATTTTCGGCTGCTTTTCTCAGCTTCTCAAGCTGTACTGTGATTGTTTCGCCGCTGTGGGAAAATCTAACGTGTATCTCCTTCATCTGCTTTCCTTTTTGTTCCGGACTGCCGCCGTTTTTCAGAATATAAGCTTTGTGCCGCCTAACACATATACCTTTTTAGTATCAAAATCCCGGAATTGCAAGAAAAACCTAAGGCTTTCATACTTTTTTTGAAAAATTTCAGCTTTTCATCCAGACTTGCCTTGCTTTTTCTCATTATGCGGGTTTCATGTCCAGCTTAGGCAAAAACATTTTGACAGATAAATGGGAAACGGGCATACTGAAGGAAAGGTAATTTCAGCGGTACAAAGCTTTGTGATAAGCGTTTTTTTTGAGTTTTACAGATGTATAGGCTGTCACTAAGCTTTGTGCCGGAGGAGAAGGAAGATGGACAGTAAAGTAGTTGATGGAAAAGAGTGTTTTGTACTGAAAAATGACAGCGTTGAACTGGCGGTAACAAAAATCGGCGGACATATGGCCCCGGTCAATTTTTTTGATGGTGATGCTAACGCGGTACAGCCCTACTATGTCAGTCCCTGGCAGGAGGAGAATATTGAGCTGGATGAGCCGGTCCTGCGCTCGCTGCGGGGGGATTTTTTCTGCCTTCCCTTCGGGGCTAACCCTTCAGCGGAAAATCCCTATTCAGGTCACGGAGATCCTGCGGGAGCTGAATGGAAAGGGGTCAAATCAGAGAAAAACGGAAAAATGACGACTCTGACTCTGGAAAATCCGATGCCCAGCGAAGCCTCGGGGAAGGGCAGGGTAGTGAAGGAGCTGTCGATTGTGGATGGGCAGAGTGTGATCTACTGCCGGGATACCGTCTCCGGATTCACCGGGGAAACTTCCCTGGGGCATCATGCTACGCTGGGGGTTCATAATGGTTCGCTGACAATCCGCAGCTCGCCGATACAGTTCGGCTACACCAATCCTTATGATGTACTGTATACCCAGGATCGGGAATACTACTCCCTGGCCCCTCTGAAGCGTTTTACTACCCTGGAGCAGGTTCCGACGGTGTGGAAGGAGCCCGAAACTACGGACTGCAGAGTCTTTCCGAACCGGGAAGGCTATGTGGATATCCTCCAGGTCTTCCAGGAAGCAGCTGATTCCGCCGCGGGTGCTGCTGGGAAAACCCCGGGATGGCTTACAGCAGTCTGCCGAGAGGGAGGATACCTCTGGTTTTCCCTGAAGGATATCGACGTGCTGCCCTCAACCGTATTCTGGATGGAAAATCACGGCCGTCATAGATCACCCTGGAACGGACGTAATGTCTGCATCGGTCTGGAGGATGTCTGTGCCTATTTTGCCAATGGACTGAGCGATTCAGCTGCGGAAAACATCCTGAATACCCGAGAGGGGGTAAAAACTGCGCAGAAGCTTGACGGGACTCCCTATCCTGTTTCCTACATCCAGGGGATTGTACGGATCCCCGATGATTTTGACGCCGTATCGCGCGTAGACTTCGGTGACGGGGCAATTACCCTGCATGCGGAGTCCGGAGCTTCAGTCACAGCGGCTGTGGACTGGAGGTTCGTCTTTGGCGGCTGACGGGTACTCTGCGCGGTGTGCACAAACTGCCGTTTGTATGATACTTATTGCTCTTCTTCTGCTCGTTTCGGTTTCCTGCAGCGATGAACCGGGAAGGGATGGTGAAAACTTACGGGTTCTCTTTGTTCCAGCGAAAAGCAGCGGGTTCTACCGCATCATTGAGGAGAAACTGGAGGCCATAGCGGAGCAGAAGCAGATTGAACTGATAACTCCCCCCTCCGAGACCATTGAAACAAGCCTGGACCAGACAAATTTTATTGAAGCCAAGCTGCAGGAGCAGAGCATCGATCTTATCATCATTTCTCCTGCGGATTCCCGGAAAATGCTTGACCCTTTAAAGGAGTATGCCTCCCGGGGAGTCAGGATTATGACCATCCATAATGCCCTGGAAAGGGAACTGCCGAACGGAGCGAAGGACGGAGCGAGTGACGGGAGAATTGACGGACAGATCGACAGACGGAATACAAGTCAGATAATGGGACAGTCCGTTGAGGAGACCCGGGAGGATGATTACATTCTTACGCATATCGGTTCCGATAATGAGCTGGGAGGAAGACTTCTGGCCGGGCGGCTGGCCGAACTGACGCATACCAGCGGAGTGGTCTATGTAAATACCGATACGGCGAATATATCATCAGAAACCAGGGTGAAGAGTTTCCATTCCAGCATATCCGGCTATCCCTCCATGCGCTTTGTGGGTATAGACTACAGTCTTGGATCGCAGGAGAAGGCTTTTTACCAGACTATCTCAATTCTGCAGACCGGCTACCGTATAAAGGCCATACTGGGTACGAATGAAAGCAGTTCCCGCGGGCTGCTGAAAGCCGTACAGGAGACAGGTCTTGAGGGCAGCATAAAGACAGCCTGCTGGGGTGCAGCCCGGGATATGCTTGAAGCGCTGAGACAGGGCTATATTCATGTCATCCTGGCAGAGGATCCCGCCGGGATGGCTGAGCAGGCGATGGATGCCGCTGTTGCTTTTTTCCGGAACAACAAGGAAGTTCCCTCAGTGATCAATACCGATATGCTCATAATAGATCATAGCAACGTGAATGATCCGAAGATTGAGCCTCTGGTGTATACCTGGAGTGAAAAGTGAAACTCTATGCACGCACCCTGCTCATCATTATCGGACTCATTCTCTTTCAGTCTTTTCTGACCTTTATTCTTGTGACGAACAGCATTAAAACGGTGAATGAAAATGATTATACAAAGGAGTTGAGGGATGAGACTGCGGCAGCCCTGGATACATTTTATGAAACGAAGCAGCTGCTTTGGGAGGGTCTGCTGAAAATGAGCAGTGCCGGTACACTGCTGGAGGAGACCGTAATCTCCAGTGAAAATGCGGATAGTGCATACAGTAAAGCGGTAAAAGGCCTGCTTAACCAGAACAGAGTTGACTGGGTTGTGTTCCGGAATGTTCCCGAGCAGCATAATTCCGGCGCTTCAGCATCAGCAGAAACCCATCTGCTCTTTTCCCTCAATTTGACCTTATTCCCCTTTGACGAGTTCTCAATTCTACCGGGGGTGAAAGATTTTCCCTCCCTCGGTTTGTATGAGCATAGCGGCGCCCTTTATCTTATCGGTTCGGTGCAGCTTGATAACGCTGTGAACGTCTATCTGATCAAGTCGCTGAATATGGATTTTCTGCGTACCTTGCCGCAGAAGCAGGAGACTCTGGTTACCCTCATGCTGGATGGGCAGCCGTTCTTAACAAGCCAAATGCAAGCCGCAGAGAGTAGTGACTTCAGCTCCATTCCTGAGATGGAGAGAACACCATTCATAGAATCGTACAGATTGTTTCAGGATAGCGGCAGCAGCTATTACATGAATCTGATCAAGTTGGGGGCTGTAGAGAGCTCGGTGATACGCAGCAGCGGTGAAGACGGGTCTGAAGATGAAGATAAAAGTTTGGGCTTGCGAGATCAGGGGATAGCAGAATCGGAGGGATTGGATGATTCGGATGATTCGGAGATACAGCAGCTCTGCATCGGTGTCGGTATATCCAACCAGCCCTATGAGAACAGGCTGATGCTTATCCGTTCGAATTTGTTCTGGGTCTCCGGCGCAGTAAGCCTGCTGGCGGCAGCCCTGGCGCTGCTGTTTTCGAGGCATCTCACCAAACCCATACGGAAACTTGTCCTGGCTATGAATAATATCCGCAGGGGGAATTATCATTCAAAACTTCCCCAGAATACCGCTGTGGAGGTGAAGACCCTGGTCTCCGGTTTTCGGGCTATGGAGACGGCTCTTGAGAAAGATAAGATAGCCATGAACACCTATATTGAGGAAATCACGCATTTAAAAGATTTCAACGAGCAAGTTATTGAGTCACTGCAGTCGGCGATTGTGATTGTCTCTCTCGAGGGAACTATTACGCACGGGAATTCGAATTTTTTCAGCTTAAGTACCCTGGGTGCTGAGGCAGCTGGGACAGCTGGAACAGTTGGGGTCAGTGCGGCTGAAGCGGCTCCCGAGCTGTTTACTCCGGACCTGCTGGAGGAGATGGAACTGATTGTGCGGGGGGAAAAAGAGAGCTCTGTCACAAACAAGCGTTTAGGACGTGATACTGTTTATGAGATAAAAATCTATCCCTTTTTGATGTTTCATGCTGATGATGAACTGAAGGAGCTGCTTATCGTTATCGATGATATCAGCAAGAGGCTGGAGGCGGATGAAAAGATCTATCAAGCGGAAAAATTGGCTTCCATCAGCCTGCTGACTGCTGGGGTGGCCCATGAGATCAATAATCCCCTTACCTCCATACTCTCCAATGTACAGCTCCTTATTGAAGATGAGACGGATGCGGATAAGGAAGAATCTCTTAAATGGATGGAGCAGGAGACGAAACGGATTGCGCGAATTATCAGCAAGCTGCTGAATTTTTCGGGTCAGGGGATGGAGAATGACTTCTGCCCCGATGCTGTGGATGTTCTGGAGAATGTGATACATCTTTTTTCCTATTCCGTGGATTCCGGGAAGCATGTGCATATCGAAAAAAGGCTGGAGCCGATGCCGATGCTGGGTATAAGCAGCGATGAACTACGTCAGATTTCCATGAATCTTCTGAAAAATGCCCTTCAGGCTATTTCCTATGATGGGACCATCGAAATTAGCTGCCGGTATATTGAGGAGAGGCAGCAGGGGGAGATTGTGTTTTCAGACTCCGGCCCGGGTATAGATGAGAAATACATAAAAAAGATTTTCGACCCGTTTTTTACGACAAAATTAAGTGGAGAGGGTTTGGGACTCGGGCTGTCTCTGGTATATGGGATCATTAAAAAACGGGGAGGCTTGGTGGATGTTGAAAATAATGCGGACCACGGTGTCTCCATCCGCATTCTGCTGCCCGTGCTGATTGATTCGTAAAATTCGCTTTAAGGGCATCGGTTCCATAGTCATCCGGACAGCTGCTTCTTGAGAAGCCTTTGAAAAGCACTTGGCGAGACCTTGAAAAGATTTTGAAAAGACCTTGAAAAGACCTTGAAAAGACCTTAAGAAGCACAAAGCTTTGTGCCAGAGTTAAAAATTACAATACAGGAAAGAAAAAATGGCAGGTTTGCAGAACAAAAATATATTAGTTGTTGATGACGAGGAAGGTATCCGTTTTTCCCTGAAAAAAGTGTTTCAGAAGCACGCTGCAGAGGTACACACCGCAGCTGATTCTGCGGAGGCATTAAAGGCATTCTCTCGAATTTCATTTGATATTGCTGTTGTCGATTTGAAGCTGAAGGGGGAGGAGAACGGAATTTCCCTGATGCAGAAGATAAAAGAGATAGATGCCGACATTCCCGTTATTATGATAACTGGCTACGGGACGGTGGAAAATGCTGTGACTGCCATGAAAAAGGGCGCTGCAGATTTTATCCTGAAGCCGGTGGATAATCAGAATCTTCTGGATGTGGTTGAGCGGAATATACAGATCACCACTTTGAAAGCGGAGAATGCCTATCTCAGAAATGAAATCCGCGAGAATCTGCATCAGACAGAATATATTACGGAAAATGCTGAAATCAGACATGCTCTGGCTTTAGCTGATAAAACAAAAAATACCAATGCTTCAATCCTTATCACCGGTGAGAGCGGGACGGGAAAAGAGGTCCTTGCGCAGTATATCCATTATACAAGTGAGTTCTGCAGCGGACCATTTGTCAGTTTGAACTGCGCAGCCCTGGATGACAATCTTCTGCTGAGTGAGCTGTTCGGCTACGAAAAAGGGGCATTTACTGGGGCTCACCAAAAAAAGCTTGGGAAATTTGAACTTGCCCATGGCGGGACCTTGTTTCTGGATGAAATTGGGGATATGTCTCTTCCTGTGCAGTCTAAGATTCTGAGGGCACTGGAAGAGCGGGCCTTTGAGCGGGTCGGCGGGACCAGAAAAATTCATGTCGATTTCAGACTTATAACTGCAACCAATAAAGATATTTCTCAGATGATCAGGGATGGCACATTTCGCAGGGATTTGTATTACCGAATTCACGTGCTGGAACTGTTTCTAAAACCCCTGCGGGAACGGCCTGAAGATATCGAGCCCCTGGCTCAACATTTTCTTCGGATGTTCAGTCGAAAATATAATACTGTTATTACAGGAGGACTAAGCCCTGAAATTCTGGCTCGTCTGAGGGCCTACTGGTGGCCGGGGAATATACGAGAATTGAGGAACTGCATTAATCAAGCGGTTCTTTTGAGTGAAGGCGGAGAGCTTATTCTGAGGGGTTTTTCTGAGGAAACCAAAACGCAGGAACCGGAAAACGCCTGGTATAAACATTCCCTTGAGGAGGGTGAATCCCTACTGGATACCCTGAAGAAGATTTCTGATACCTACGAAAAGAGTATTCTTAAGGATTATATTGAGCGTTTCGACGGAAATAAATCCGAGATTGCCCGGCAGCTGAAAATAACCCGCAAAACGCTCATGCGAAAGCTGAATGAACATGGGCTGTGAATTGTGTAAGCGGCGGGCAGACGGCTTAGGAAGATGGCTTAGGTATACGGCTTAGGTATACGGCTTAGGCAGATCAGGCGGGGTAGACTGGGAAAACTGGGCAGACTGGTCAGACTGGGCAGTCATACAGCTGAAACTGCGATGCTGTATACCCTGGTATCCATGCGGGGACATGAAGTATACACCTGAATGCATACTCAGGTAGCCATACAGGGAATAAACTCAATATTCTGTCTCTTTGCATGCTTGAATTCCTGTATACAGTAGTATTTCCCTGTTTGTAAATTATTGATTAACTCCTTAAATTATAAAAAAATAGTAGCTATATGCAAATTCTGGAACTTTATGAAAAAAGAGCAGCCTCTTTGGCATGAATATTGCTTTATATTGTAAAAACTATAGGAGGTTTCTATACATGAAACGAAAAATTTTTATTCTCGGATTGCTGTGCATGTTTGCCATGACTTCTGTTTTTTCTCAGGGAGCACAAGAAGCAGGTGAAAAAGATCAACTGGAAATCGCTGGAATCGTATTCCAGGAAGATCAGTTCTTTAAGGTTATTCAGATCGGTATGCGTGATGCGGCTGAGGACTTGAATGTAAAACTGCTGGAAGCTAACAGCCAGAACAAGCCTGATAAGGAAATTCAGCTTGTTCAGACATATATTGCCCGTGGTGTTGACGCCATTGCAATTTCTCCTTTATCTGCCACAGCGTCAATCACAGCTTTGAAGGAAGCGGATGACAATGGCATTAAAGTTGTTACTTACAATTCCCCGATAAAT
Source organism: Spirochaetia bacterium (assembly GCA_021736505.1). Next base: position 13,235 of record JAIPFU010000030.1, read on the forward strand.
GCTGACTTCCCTGTATCCTACATCAACTCAAGTCAGTCTCAGCTGGGAAACACTACTGGTAAAGCAGCGAGAAAATACATAGAGGAAGAGCTGGGCGGAGAAG
>JAIPFU010000031.1 GCA_021736505.1 Spirochaetia bacterium
TGAACCCATAATACGTTCACATCAACACGAAACACGGGTGGGGTAAATGGTTTGAGCATTTGAGTGTGGAGTATCATGTCTTTACTGCTGATACGACTACCAACTCATTGGGTGATTGCTGCTGGGACGAGCTTGCCATTCTCATGACCAAACAATGGATGTACTGTAAATGGCAAGTAAGAATCACAATATTGGGGGTACAGAAAAATGTCCGCACCCATATTTGTGATTCCTGATTGCTATTTACAGCAATTGCCCCAATCGGAGCCAAGGTATCGATTCTTTGATGCTTTGCTTTATTTTCAATATGAACTTCCCTGTTTTTTGCATTAAACAAACTTTCCCAAATTTGTCCACTCAAACTTGTAAGCAGTTTTTGAGATGTCCGGTTTATGTTATTTTCCTTTGAAATCGTTAAAAAAGACCTTTTATGTACATTCTGTAAAATTATTGAACAAGATGTATAGCAATCTATAAAAACATTTGACAGAATGACACTTTTTCTTATAGGGTTTTATATGAGAAAGTTTTTATTTTACACAATATTTGAAGCAAATGGATTGTAAAATGGAGATCTCTTCTGAGATTCCGAAGGCCACTAGGAACAGCAAGTCAGAGGGAATAGGATGTTCTTTTGTTGCGATTCTCCCTTCATTTGACATGCCTTAGAATTTGACAGGCCTTAGAGAAGTGGTGCAAATCCTGATTTTCTTCTGTTTCCCAGACCTCCTGATAAGACCAATTCTTAGTTCACTCAACTGGTTTACGGTGAAACTTTTTTGGTGGTTTGAAGGCTTACTGGCGTTTAAATCCTTCCAGTTTCAAAATCATGATGTCTGTAAAAATTTCCGTACAGTAGCTCGGTCTATTCCCAACTGGCGTGCAGTTTTGCTGATATTTCCTTCATACTGTTCACAGCACGTCTTTACAATCTCTGCCTCAATCTCTTTGAGGGACCTATCTGTTTTCAGTAGTGGATTGGGATTAGCTTTCGGAATTGGATGATTATTGTTTAGCTCGCTGATCAAATCCTGTTCCATGTCATGAATATCCATGTTCATAGAAAAAAGCACGCTGACTTTTTCAGCGAAATTCCGCAGTTGTCTTATATTACCCGGCCAATGTGCAGTTTCGATAGTTTCCTTCAAGCTGGAGGGTACATACTGAGAGCTATAGCCGTATTTTCCAGCAAAAAATTGCATAAAAGAGTTGAAAAGCGGCAGGATATCATCTTTTCTTTTTCTTAACGGTGGGATAATGATATCAAGTACCCGAAGTCGGTAGTACAAATCTTTTCTAAAATTGCCAGTTTCTGTCTCTTCATAGAGATCTTTATTGCAGGCAGCAATAAATCTAACATCAACAGAATGTATGCGGTCATCTCCGATACGCATGACCTGCTTCTCCTGCAGCACTCGCAGGAACCTTGCTTGAACACTTTTGCTCATGTCATTGACTTCATCAAGGAAAATAGTCCCCTTATGAGCCATCTCAAACAGTCCTGCCTTGCCCCCTTTCTTTGCCCCGGTGAATGCTCCTTCTGCATAGCCGAAAAGCTCGCTTTCAAGCAGACTATCGGGAAGTGCTGCGCAGTTAACTGCTACAAAGGGGCCGTCTTTTCTCAGAGATGAGTTATGAATACTCTGAGCAAACATTTCTTTACCTGAGCCAGTTTCTCCAAGAAGGAGAATTGTTGAATTAGTTTTACTATATCTTCTCGCCTTCTCAATTGTTTTGATGAAATCTGCATTTACAGCAGTCATTTCATCAAAGGAATGGGTTGCAATGAGCCCTCTTTTAATCATTTGTTTTCTCAGTTTATCTTCCAGGTCCTTGATTCTTCCACTGCTCTGAAGGAATACAAGTGTAGCTGAATTGTTTTCACCGGCAAAAATTCTCAGGACCTCCAGCATATAATCCTTACCAGATATGGAGAGAAGATGATTTGTACGCTGATCCAGAACAGCATCAACGAAATCCTTCGGTAAGAAACTCGATTGAATGGTTCTTCCCACAAGCTGCTCGTTCGTTTTCCCGAATATTTTTAAAGCTTTCGTATTGACCATTTCTATTGTTTGCTGAGCTGTAAGATAAAATATTGCCTGCTGAGAGTGTTCCATGATTACGTTCAATCGCTTGTTTCTTACCATTTCGGTATGCATGTGACCAATAAAGTTTACTGCAGCTTCTACAGTGTCAATTACAGCTTCGGGACCTGATTTGATAAGTTCATAACGCATTCCCATCTCTTTGGCCGTTTCAACAGAGACTGTATCACCAGTAACAACTTCTGCACCCCATTGTTTTGCATCCTTAACAACCTGCTCGATATTTTGCTGAGTTGTAATCAGAAAATAGCCAAGGTCAATTGATAGTATCGAAGCGATGCTTCTAGCTCCACTTATAACATTCTCATATCCAATTACGGCAATTTTTTTGTTTCTCTTTGCATGAGGGTAAATTGCACGCAGTAAGTCGTATCCTGTAACATCAATTTCGAATGTGGGGACTGACAGGTTTTTCTGGAGCAGTGTAGCCGTGCCTCCTCTACTGATGATCATGTCTGCTTTATTTTCTCTTATACAGTTTTCAGCAGCTTTAAGGCCGGCATCAAGATCCCCATGGATAATGTTAACATCATAGGGATATGACTCAAGACACTCTTGGGCTGTTGAAGCAAGGTCAGGGTAGGGGGCTACTAGCAGGATATTCATAATAATTCCTTTACTGATGATGAATATTTCACCAGTATCATATCATGTGGTGATAAATTCGTCACCAATTTTCTTCATGTTTTCATCATAACCTCAAACTAAAGGTGTAGAAAGTCAAAAAATTGGTTTTATTTATTTGGCATATAAATTGCATTGGTTTTATTATGGAAAAAATGCACATCAAGAAAATGATACTGGCAGATGATCTCACGGGGGCAAATGACACTGGGGTACATTTTCTCTCCGAAAGCGAGGAAGTTACTGTAATTGTTGATACCGAACTTGAACTGGATATACGGCTGGGTGAGACAACAGTAATTAACACAGATACAAGATTGCTCAAGCCGGAGGAAGCCTATAACAAAATACACAGTCTAATGAAAACATATATGCCCTTAGGTCCAAGTGCTATATTCAAGAAGATCGATTCTACCCTAAGAGGGAATGTTGGATCAGAGGTTGAAGCACTCCTGGATTTTACCGGATGCTCAGTAGCTTGTATCGCCAGTGCTTCTCCACGTAATGGGAGAACGGTAAGGAACGGTCTATGTTATGTAAATAATGTACTTCTAGCTGAAACCGAGATAGCAGAGGATCCCTTTAATCCTGTTCAAATTTCGTCTCTCTCTGATATTATTGCTAAGCAGTCCTCACGGCAGATTGCAGTCCTGGAGCTATCAGCAATACGCTCTACTGGGGCTGAGGGTTTTAAAAAGCTTTCACAGCTCCTGGATAGTGGAGCTGAGATCATAATTGCGGATTCTGAGACATCAGATGATCTCAAGAGAGTGCAGAGCTTATTCTCCAGGCTGAATAGAAATATACTGTATGTCGGATCAGCCGGTTTGTTTCATGCTATTCGCGACGAATCATCACATTTACCTAAAACACATATAGCAGACTGCGGAAATAGGAGTTCCAACATGTTGTTCATTGTTGGTTCTCTTATGGGGACAACGCAGAGGCAGGTGGATTATCTCTGTAGGAATAAAGAGGTTTCAGAGTTTCAGTTGAAAACCGAAGAACTTATTCGTGAGGACAATACAGCTATCATTCGAAGATATGCTGAAGATGCAGTGAAGGGATTCTGCGGGTCATCTATTGTACTCTTGAAGACTGACCGAATGAAGACTGACGTGCCTATGGCTTCAGGAAAAGTGGGCCGTGCCTTAGGGGAAATTATGTGTGAAATTATTCGGGCTGTTGATATGGGAGCTATTATAGTTACCGGGGGAGATACGGCTTTGAATGTTTTAAAAGAGATGAAAGTGAGTAGTCTGAAACTTATTGATGAAGTTCTTCCGGGCATCCCTGCTGCACGACTTGAAACTGTCTTTGGCAATGGATCCTTAATTTTTGTGACTAAGGCAGGTTCCTATGGGGAGGAGGATGCCCTGAAGGGAGTTGCAGATTATGTGCAGGCTGTTTGCGGAAATATTAAGCCGAAATTGAAAATAGATACAAGATTGGAGTGGACTATGAAGAAAGAATTTGATATCTCTTTCCCCAAAAGGACAATGTTTGGCGATGGAGCCCTGCGTAAGTTGGGAAGACTTCTTGCAGAATACAGGTTTGAACGTTCAGTTATCCTGATGGATGATGGAATAAAAAGGAGCGGAATCGGAGAGCGTGTCTCTCAAGAGCTTTCTCATGCCGGAATTGAGTTTTTTGTAATTGATGATCTGCCGAGAGAACCGGCAGACACAGACGTTGACAGGGTTATCAGTCAAGTAAAAACTTACAAACCCGATAACGTTGTTGCAGTAGGCGGAGGTTCAGTTCTTGATGTTGGAAAGTTGTGTTCTGTCTTAACAAAATCTCAGTCAAAAGTTATCCGTCTGCTTGATGGTGAAGCGATACCCTCCCACACGTTGTTCACTACCCTTATTCCTACGACCAGCGGAACAGGATCTGAGGCTACCAAAAATGCAATTATAGCAATACCGGCAAGGAATACAAAAGCAGCAGTAGTTCACGAAAGACTGCTGCCTGATTTCGTTATACTGGATCCCCAGTTAACGGTGAGGATGCCTGTGGGGATAACAGCCGCAACCGGGATGGATGCATTGTGCCATGCAATGGAGTGTTATCTCTCCAATAAGGCGAATCAGATGAGTGATTTGCTTGCTCTTCATGCAATCGAACTGATTGCGAAATCCCTGAGGAGGGCAGCCGTAAACGGAGAAGATATTGAAGCACGAAGCGATATGCTCCTTGCTTCGTACTATGCCGGAACCTGTATAAGCCTTTCGGGGACAAATGCTGTTCATGCGCTTTCCTATCCCCTTGGTACTGTCTATCACATACCCCACGGGCACTCAAATGCCGTACTGCTTCCCTTTGTAATGGAAAAAAACCTTCCGTCTCTCCCGGAGAAGTGCGAACGTATCGCAGTTGCTTTCGGATATGATCAAAAAGGAGCTTCAGATCCAGTAGTATTTCTCGTACGTGAACTCCATCAGCTGCTGAAGGACCTTGATATCAATACATCTCTGCAAAGTTTCGGTGTAAAACGAGAGGATGTTCCTAGTTTGGTTGAGACAGCGTATGGAAACAGGAGACTCATGGATAACAATCCTGTCGATCTTACAAAAGAAGAGATCGAGGATATCTATTATACACTTTTGGGAGAAGCAAAATGAAAAAACCGGTATTGGGGGTTACTATGGGTGATCCCGCAGGTATTGGCCCTGAAATACTGATAAAAGCAGCATCAGATCCACAGATGCGTGATTCCTGCCATATGATAGCTATTGCTGATCCCTTTGTTCTTGGCCAGGCTAACAAACTGCTGGGAAAGCCGATTGAATTAGTGACTATCTCCAGCTGCAATTCTGAATACCTGGAAAGTCTTTCAGAAAATCAGTTGGCAGTATACCCATCCGGATCAAGAATTAAACAGCCAGTTTCATATGGTCAAGTTAGGGGAGAGTACGGTAAAGCCGCCTATGATTCGATCATAGCTGCTATCGATCTTGCAATCAGTAAAGAGATTGATGGAGTTGTAACTAATCCCATCAATAAAGAATCACTGCGTGCTTCTGGGGTGGAACATGCTGGGCACACCGAAATATTTGCAGACAGAACAGGAACAAAAAACGTTACTATGATGCTCTCTCACGGACCTATTCGAGTTGTGCATGTCTCTACACATATTTCTCTTAGGGAAGCATGCGATTGGGTAAAAAAACCGCGTGTTCTGGAAGTTATAAAGCTTGCCTATCAGGCAGTTGTGAGTCTTGATGCCCATCCAAAGCCCATTGCTGTTGCTGGACTGAATCCGCATGCTGGAGAAAAAGGACTGTTTGGTGATGAAGAGATTCAGCAAATTATTCCTGCAATTGAAGAAGCTTCACTTATGGGAATTAATGTTGTAGGTCCTCTTCCTCCAGATACAGTCTTTTCACGAGCTGTAGGTGGGGAATTTTCCTGTGTTGTTGCCATGTATCACGATCAGGGGCATATACCGGTGAAAATGGCGGGATTTCAAGTAGATCCGGAAACTGGAACATTCAAGGAGATTTCCGGTGTAAACATTACTCTTGGCTTGCCAATTATCAGAACTTCGGTTGACCATGGAACGGCTTTCGATCTTGCAGGTACTGGCAAAGCCAGTGAGGCAAGTCTCAAACAGGCTTTATTTTATGCTGTGGGCTTATATTCGCGTAATTAAATAAGTAAAATATGGCAGATAAACTGCTATAAATAATAAGGAGGAATTTATATGAAAAAAAGAGCATTAGTAATTTTTATTCTGGGAATCTTTATATCAGCATTTGCTTTTGCCAGCGGTTCTCAGGAAGCTCAGGATTCTGATCAAGTTTTACGAATTATCCATCCAGTAAACAGTGCTAACTGGTCGCCGCTCAATGGCGGTGGTCACGAGGTCCGCTGGTTATCTCTGCAGTGGGCAAGTCCCCTCTATTTTGATGCAGATGGTGAAATACAGCCGTATGTGTTTGAAAGTTGGAAGGGAAATAGTGATAATACGGTATGGACCTTCAGCATAGCTGAGGACGCTGTTTTTTCAGATGGGAGTCCGATTACTGCAGATGACGTAGTTGGTACGTGGAATCTTTCAACTAGACCAAGTACACAGCATCAGCGTGTTAACTTGTTTCTCTCTGGTGTAGAGGGCTTTGATGCAGTTAGTACCGGAAAGCAGGAAAACCTTACAGGACTTGAAATAAAAGACATAAGTACTGTGGAGGTAACTCTTTCCGAACCCGATCCTATTTTTTACCAGAAGATCGCTACAGCGCTTATTCCACCTGTGAAAATTTCACAAGCTCAAGATGAAAACGGCAGACAAATAAGTGAATGGTGGCATCCTGACAATGATCCAGCTGTCAGTGGTCCATTTATGCCGGAAAAGATGAACTTGGATACTGGTGAAATTATACTGGTTAAGAACCCGAACTTTTTTGGTCCCGAGCCTAAGCTTGACAAAATTATCATAAATACCGTTGAAGATGCTCTTACTGCTACAGTTATGCTGCAAAGAGGCCAAATGGATGCGCACACAGAGCTAAATACTCCTACAATGATCCAGGATCTCGGTAGAGATTTTGCTGAAGGTTCAATGCTTGCCAAGGGACACCACTTCTGGTTTGACTCAAGCAAAGCTCCAATGGATGATCCTTTAGTACGAAAGGCCTTGATTCTTGCCGTTGACAGTGAACAGATGTTCAATGTTGCTTTTCCAGAAGGTCCCCATCAGCCAGCTACCCAGATTGTAAACAAAGTTCCTGGTGTTGATCCGGATTTTGAAGCGTATGGATTTGCCCCAGAAGAAGCAAAAAAGGCACTTGCAGAATCAACATACGGCAATGCAAAAAATCTACCAAAGATCATGTTTGTTGGTGTAAGCAATCCTTCGCATGAAGCGGCGGCACAGTATGTAGCTGAACAGTGGAGACGTGTTCTAGGAGTAGAGGGAACAGAGATGAAACCGCAGATCGACAGCTATGAGGGAACTGACCAGGGGAACGTTCAGGTCTTTCGTGATGATGTAGGAACTAGAGTACCTGATATCGTATCTTATCTGATGGGTTCAATCCATTCCTCCTCAGGGAATGCGGAGAGAAAGATGGGTGGTTTCTCCAATGCAGAGATTGATGCCCTCCTTGAAGAAGCATCAACAAAATCTGTAAATGATCCGGACAGAATTAATCTTGCACAGGAAGCTCAGCGAATTTTTCGTGATCAGTGGCAGTACATCCCATATAGATACGATACAATGTCTAAGTGGGCTATGCCTTGGGTAAAGAATTTTGAAAAAAATGATGACTGGCAGGTAATTAAGCCGTGGGCAGTTAGTATTGATATTGAACAAAAAGAAGAGATGACTAAAAGATAAGAACGTTTCAATTCTTCTGCTGCTGGTAGAAATACCTGCAGCAGAAGCTTAGTTTTATAATATTGGAGTCCACATGTGGAAGTATATTGCTAATAGAGTATTAAGATGGATACCGACTGTTTTCGTTGTTCTTCTTGTTGTGTATGCTCTGTCATATTTTGGTGCTGGAGATCCCATAAAACTTATTTTCTTGCGGGCTCCAGGAGATGTCGCATATGATGCCGAAAGAATTGAGGCTATGCGGGAAGAGGCCGGCCTGAACAGGCCTTTTATCGTACAGTTCGGAGATTATCTTTCCCATCTTGTGAAGGGGGATTTCGGGAATTCTCTAGTCAGCGGCAGAGATGTTGGAAGTATGATAAAGAGTGCTTTGCCAATAACTCTCCAGCTTGGGTTAGCCGCAACACTTCTATTAACGTTCATTGGTACCTTTCTAGGGGTAGTTGCGGCATTGCACCACAATAAAAAGCTCGATAATATCATCTCGGCTTTTGCCTTGGGTGTTTGGGGTATTCCTGTTTTTGTATCCGGCCCACTGTTGATGGTTCTGTTGGTCAGCTATCTGAATGTTATGGATGTTCCATATGGGTGGCATGGATTATTTAATTTGCAGGTTCTTCTACCGCTTATTGTTCTTTCTATCACACCGATGGCGCTCATAATTCGTCAAGCCCGTTCGGCAGTTCTAGAGGTACTGAGTGAAGACTTTATCAGAACTGCCCGGTCAAAGGGTATTCCGAATATTCAGATAGTCCTTAAACATATTCTCAGACCCATCCTAACACCTGTTGTAAGCCAGATGGGGCTTATAACTATCAATATGCTCAACAATGCAGTACTCATTGAGACCGTATTCGGCATTCCTGGTTTAGGTCAGCTTACCGTAAAAGCAATTAGCAGCTCTGATTACCCAGTCATACTTGCATTAGTTTTTATAGGATCTACAGTTGTACTGACAGTAAACCTTGTTGTTGATCTGGTATTTCCTCTGCTTGACCCAAGAGCACTGAGCAAGAAGGAGGTAAAAGAGAAATGAATAAAATGAAACTGAAGCAACGGAAAGAACCAGCAGAAAGTAACATTCAAGATGCAATCGATGACAGCCCATCTGAAAGTCTGCTCAAAGATGCTTTTCTTCGATTGACTGCAAACAAGGGTGCCGTGGTTGGTATGATTATCATTACCATCATTCTGTTTCTTGCCTTATTCGGCCCGATGATTACACCGCATGATTTTCTGACACAAAATTTAGATATTAGGAATCAAGGTGTTTCTTGGAAACATCCCTTCGGCACGGATGATCTTGGGAGAGATATTCTCAGTCGAGTTATTTACGGAGCACGGACAGCAGTAGTGCTTTCTCTTTCTATAACCATTATCAGTTTTCTTATTGGTACAATAGTAGGGGCCCTTGGAGCATATCTTGGCGGGAAGATCGATGCTTTTATAGTATGGATAATTGATCTGACTATGTCGATTCCGTCGCTGCTTCTTGTTGTGGTTATTAATGCTTCATTGAAACCTCCCTTGATACGATGGATGGAAGAGATGTACTTGCAGACAAAGAATACAATCTTCAGGGAAACGATCTGGGTGGATTTTGTATTGGTTTTCGGCTCCCTTGCTCTGATAAAATGGCCGAAGGCAGCACGAATTATACGGGGACAAATCCTTTCAATCAGAAACAAGAATTATGTGGTCGCTGCTAAGGCTTCCGGCGTTTCAACTCTTGGCATTTTAAGGCGCTATATCATACCAAATGCTCTCGGTCCTGTTGTGGTACTGTTTAGCGCAACTCTTGGCGAAGCTATGGTCCTTGAGTCAACATTTAGCTTTCTGGGTGTAGGAGTTCGGCCACCGATGCCGAGCTGGGGAAATATGATAAGTGATGGTTTGCGGGTTTGGCACCTATATCCACATATACTTATTGCACCTGCTAGTGTTCTGGCTATTGTCACCATGGCATTCAGCTTTCTCGGTGACGGCTTGAATGATGCATTCAATCCTCGGCAGTGGGAATAGCCGTATTTAAACAAAGGAGCAGTATTTGAACAAAGGAGTGAGAAAGGTGGAAACCATTTTAGACATACATAATCTAAAAACAAGTTTTAAACAGCGCAAAGCAAGACTACATGCAGTTAACGGTATATCCTTTTCTCTGATGAAAGGTGAAATGCTGGGAGTTGTCGGAGAAAGCGGCTGCGGAAAGAGCGTTAGTATGCTTAGTATTGTCAATTTGCTCCCCCCGTCCGCATCAATAGATGATGGAGAGATACTCTTTGACGGGAAGAATCTTCGTAAAATGGGGAAAAGAGAGATTCAGCATCTTAGAGGTAAAAAGATCGGAATGATTTTTCAGGATCCGATGACATCACTGAATCCGGTTATGAAGATTGGGAATCAGATGAATGAAGCACTGCGTTATCATAACAAGATGAGCAAAGAAGAGGCATCAAAACGAAGTTGTGAACTGCTGAGGCTTGTAGGGATTTCAAATCCGGCTGAACGGCTGAATGAATATCCCCATCAACTTTCAGGAGGGATGCGTCAACGTGTTATGATCGCGATGGCTCTTACCTGTGACCCTGAAGTGATTATTGCCGATGAGCCGACTACAGCTTTGGATGTTACTATCCAAGCTCAGATTGTGGAATTGATCAAGGAGCTCAGGGAGAAGTTAAATTCCTCGATTATCCTCATTACCCATGATTTGGGGCTTCTAGCAGGTATGGTAGATCGTATAATTGTTATGTACGCTGGGTTTATTGTGGAGGAGGCCTCGGTTGATGAATTGTATAGAAACCCCTCACATCCATATACGATAGGTCTTCTTAAAAGCATACCCAAACTAAAAGGGGAGATACTTGATAAACTTCCTTCTATAGATGGGTCTCCGCCTGATTTGCTTGAACGGCCGAGTTTTTGTCCTTTTGCTGCCAGATGCCCATATAAAATTGATCGCTGCTGGAAAGAAAACCCGCAGTTAGAGCCCATTGCAAGTAGAGATGGAAAAACACACAAAACAGCTTGCTGGGTAGATGTTAATGATGGAGAAACACAATGAGCAAACAGCAAGATGTCATTCTATCTGTAAAAAATCTAAAAAAACATTTTCCGGTCAAGCTTGGTGCTTTTGGTGAGCGTTCCGGGATTGTACATGCCGTCGATAATGTTTCTCTTGACATTTTTCGCGGAGAGACAATCGGCTTGGTAGGAGAATCTGGTTGTGGCAAATCAACGACTGGATTCACCATAGTACAGCTGCATAAAGCTACCGCTGGGCAGGTGATATTCAACGGTACAGATTTAACAAAACTGGACGAAAAAAGACTCAGGCCGATACGTAAACACATACAGATTGTGTTTCAGGATCCATATTCGACACTCAATCCCCGTATGACAGTCGGCGAAACTATTTCTGAACCGCTCAAAGCACATAAACTTTTCAAAAAGAACGAGATTAAGCATAAGGTTGCTGCTTTACTTAAAGATGTCGGACTGCGTCCGGCGCTGGCTAACAGATATCCTCATGAGTTTTCAGGAGGGCAGAGGCAGAGAATCTGCATTGCTCGTGCACTGGCGATCGATCCTGAGTTTATTGTCTGCGATGAGCCGGTATCTGCTCTTGATGTCTCTGTCCAGGCACAGATCATTAATTTGATGAAGGAGCTGCAGAAAAAGTACAACCTTACCTATCTATTTATTGCTCATGATCTAGCGGTTGTACGTCATATCAGTGACAGAATTGCAGTAATGTATCTCGGAAGAATTGCAGAACTAGCAGATAAGAATGACCTGTTTAAAAACCCGCTTCATCCCTATACTCAGGCTCTGCTGTCGGCTGTGCCTGAGGCTGATCCCGAGTATGAGAGACAGAGGAAGCGTATCGTACTTGAAGGAGATGTTCCTGATGCATTGAATCCTCCGAATGGATGCAGATTTCACACACGATGTCCTAAAGCAGAACAGAAATGTCGAACAATTGTGCCGGAACTTGAGGAAAAAAAGGCTGGACACTTTGCTGCTTGTCATTTTGCATGAAATAGAATTATAAAGGAGAAGGTAACGCATGTTCAAACCAGAGGGAGTCTTTACAGCACTGATAACACCGATGAACGATGATGAGAGTATCAATTTTGATCAGCTTCGGCTGCAGATTGACAGACAGATAGAAGAGGGAGCCGCAGGGCTGTTCTGCCTTGGGACAAACGGTGAATTTTACGCCTTGGATATTAAGGAACGAGTTCAGCTCGTTGATGAAATCACAGATTATCTAAAGGGTCGGCTTCCTCTGATAGTCAATGTGGGTTGTGTGACGACAAAGGGGACAATTGCCCTTGCTCAGGAGACCGTCAAAAGGCCTGTCGATGCGCTTTCCGTTATAGTACCGTATTATGCTGCCCTCACACAGCAGCAGCTTTATGATCATTTCTCTACGGTGGCGAAGCAGGTGGATGCTCCGATTATGATGTATAATATTCCAAAGAGAACCGGTAATGCGATTGCTCTGGAGACGGTAAAACGTCTGGCTGCAATCAACAACATCATTGGTATTAAAGATAGCAGCGGTGATATTGAGTTTGTCAATGAGCTGATTGGGATGACAAATGAAAACTTCTCTCTACTTGTCGGTACCGACTCCCTGATCCTGCAGACTTTGAATAACGGTGGAAGCGGCGCTGTAGCTGCCTGTGCTAATCCATTTCCTACCATTCTCAACGGTATATACAACAACTGGAAAAAGGGAGATCTTTCAAGAGCTAAGGTACTGCAGGAGAGTATTGTGCCGTTCCGGCAGACATTTGCCCATGGGAATCCAAATTCAGTGGTTAAGCGATCTCTTGAACTGATGGGTTTTGCAGTTGGGCCGGCTCGTTCACCTGCTAACATCATAAGTTCGGATCTAGATACTATTATCATGAATGCTGTTAGTCAGGTAGAGCAGAGAGCAAAACAGCTGCAGTAAGAGGTTGATAATAGGAGATCATAAATAGAGAGTCAGCATAAGGAGATCGACTTACAAATTTGAAGAAAGAGAACTGAAACATCATCATATTTCTTCATGGGACATACCTTGAACCACTCACTCTCGATCACTTGCTTTCTGCGGATGTTGATAGGGACTATCTGAGGTATGCTGAACATTTCCGCTCCTATCTGAACGGCGGGGGGTATCTCTTCACAATGGGGAAACAGGCAGGATTGCCTCAGTTCAGA
>JAIPFU010000032.1 GCA_021736505.1 Spirochaetia bacterium
CAGGGTCTGGACTGCATTGCGGCGGCAGGGTATAGGCATCGCTGTAGTGGATGTAGTTATGGTTAATCTTGAATCTGTTTGAGATGACACTTAAGGTATGGTTCATTTCAACTACATCATCACTTTTATTATCGTTAAAATCAGCCGGTCGGGGAAGAGGTTCACTAAAGGGGGCATCGGCTACCCAAGCAGGTATATAGGAGAGAAACCGCTTTTCAAAGTCATTTGTACCTACATTGGTTTCGTCGGTACCGTACTGTTTGTCAAGCATATCTTTTTCATATAGTAGTTCTGCATCCAACTGCAGCTCGACTTCCAAGGAAATGACTCTGTCGAACCAGTTGTCAGAATACTCCGGGCCGTCTCCTATATCATGCGGGGCATCCGCGTAGACATGCATTCTGCCTAGAGCGAAGTAGAGCGGATTGAGTATGATTCCATACTCATCTCTGTTGTGGTAGAGAATGTCTCCGTCTTTGTAGAGGGTGGAGTACAATCCGCTGTCCCAGCTGTACCAGCCGTATCGTTTCTTCAACTCTTTTCTGGTAAGCAGCACATCATTGTCCATATCACCGTCTAGGTCATTGTCGACATAGTCGAGCCTGCGATCCAGATAAACTACTTGGGTCAAGTCCTCAGATGCTGCATGAAAGTCAGGCTCATGATAGACGACGAATGCATCACCGGGCTCCAGTTCCCAGTTATCTATTTCACCGTCACCGCTCCGATCACAGTAACCGCTGATATAGCTTTCTCCACCGCCATCCCTGTCTCTGAAGGGAATATCGGTATTCGGGTTTTCCGTATACTGAGCATACCCGCCGATATTGCCCATTTCAAGAAGATTCAGGTGCGGGTAGGTAAACTGATTAAGATTTTCATCCGTACCGATGTTCATGATCTCGTTGGAGACCATCAGATAGCTGTAGCTTCCGCTTCCAAAGGGCCTCTTGTCTCCATTGTTAAAGCCATTTCCATACTGATTCATATCAAAGTCGTAGAGGAAGGTATAGAGTTCCTGATAAGCAAAACTTCTTTCATCTGCGTTTGAGGTATCTGACAGGTCCGCTAAACCGATATAATCCTGGTCATTCCAATTATCTGGATCTTCTTCTGTAGGTGCATTGACCTGGTCATACAAAGGATCATTAGAGGTATTGCTAAAGCAGTCAGCATCAATTCCGTCACCATGCTTGAGGTATGCCCATTTCCAGGAGGTCTCGCCCTCCTTCTTTACGGTGACATCGCCTGCATAATAGGGTGATGCATCATTAAAATAGAATCGAACAGCTCCGTATCCGTTTAAAACTACCTGATAATAGACAAGCTGTGAGGCAACTCCCGTATAATTGGTATCAAGGGCATCTGGCAGGTCATCGACGGTTATGGCTATGCTTTCTCCACCGGTTACATCGAATACTTTCAGTTCTCCTGCGTGATCATTGCTGTCATAGAGCGTGAAGCAGTTGTCTTTTACACTGTTTCTTGTTACTGGTGTATCCTCGTCTACATAGGCTTCAAAGACAGGATTTCCTCCTTCCCACGTAGGTGGATCAATAGAAGTCATATTACTACCGTAGCCTGGAATATTACTGGGATCAATGGTATCCAGTGTGTCTTCGCTTATGAGTCCAGATCCCCTTCTATCTGCTTGGAATCCTACTTCAGCCATATCCAGAACAATATCTTCGGGCACAAGTCCGATGTAGCTGTACGCGGCCGTGAAGACATCGGGCTCCAAAGCCTTACTTCCTGTGGTCTCATCAGTGAAAGCAGTCCATCTGTAAACAGCTTTGCTTTCACTCTCTTCATCAAAAGCTCCCATCGTGAAAATTGATTCTTCAGGGAGGTCAGGGGAAGACCAGCTGAAGAACAATTCGCCGGACTCTCCTTCATCACCAGTTTCATCCTGAGGTTCGTCTTTTGCACCGAAGAGATTGCAGGTAATAAATGTTGAGCAGAATACTATCAATAATATAAAAAATACTGCTGTCCCAAACAGTCTTCTTGTTTTCATGTAAATACCCTCCCATTCAATTATAGAATGTGAACGGAAGGGTACAAGAACTATTACTGCCTAATAGAGTAGGCAATATTGCCTACTAGGGTTGATACGTGTTTTTTATACATACAATTATAAATTCAGCCTGTTTTCAGAAGGGATCCGGGTTTCAAATGGTCAATTTATCCAATTAAGAATTGCATCGATAATGGCTGTTTTGTTTCAGCTGGCTTAATACCGTTCAGTGATAAAAAGTGAGAATGGGTGCAAGTACCAATATATTAAAACTTTCTGCCTGTAAAATTCTGTTTGCAGCTTAATTGAATCGTCTCGTTAAGCATCTGAATGAATAATTTATTTCTAGAGGGAAAATGCTTGAATAGAGGTGATTCATTTTCTGCTAAACGGAATAAAAAAAATTTCTGAATTATTAAAGATTGTTTGCTTTATTCCTTTTTTAGGTTTATTACATAGATGTAATAATTAAATGGATGCAATGACCTATCCTGGATGGGTAATAAAAAACCAAAAGGCTTCTAAGGTAGTATAGTTAATGATAAGAAGTATCGGCTCTACTATAATCATTCTTCCTTATTCCAGAAACTAAAAAATTCTACTGAATTGCTGAAAAGAATATCGGTATTATCTATAAAACAAAAGATCTTGTCATAAAAGAACCGAAGGTAAATGAGCCGATTCAGGTTCTTTGTAATGACTGAAGTTACATTCTCTATAAAATATCCTATCGCTAGAGTGACATATGGAGCAGGATTTGGTAGTTCAGGGTTGAGAAGGGTTTATCTGTGGACTGCTGTTCTAACAGTATGGATAGGATGGATTGTACTGGTATCAGCAAGATTGACTTAGCCAGCAGTTTTCCAGATTAAGTTTTAAAAATACTGAGTTACTATTTCCCAAAGCTGATGGATGCGCAGAGCTGCGCTCATGCAATCGTTCAAATTGGCATTTTGAGAATAACCTGCACTGACATCTTGATGTGAAGTTTGGTAATAATGCAAATCAGACTGTAAGCCGCAAGGCAAGCGGGAATTTTACTCTAATGAAGAAAATGGTACTATCTCTGTATAAACTATTTCAGTCCTTTGATAAGAAAGGTACAAGTTAAAATATGATTTCTGTTGATTTCAGACTTTGAACAGACAAAGCAGAGACTTCCAACCCTGTGTGATAACAAAATACCAGAAATTTGCCTTTGAATACGAGCTGCACAAGAAATAAACTTCCTGAAAGCTTTTGACAGGTATTCTCTCGCATTTTTGAAACTGTTTAAACTGCTTTTGGTCCTATTTATTTTATCAGAAAAAACTTACTTTCTTCTCTTATAGTATTTTTACTTTATCTAGTAAGGAGGATACTTCTATTTCGAATAATCTTTATTCTTTTTTAAATTACTAGATTGGAAAAAATTTTCTTGACAAATAAAGGAACCTGAAATAACCTGAGTTTAACGTTATACTAAAACGTTAAACTAGAGGATGCAAATGAAGGTAACAATTAAAGATATTGCACGGTTGTGTGATGTGTCAGTAACTACCGTTTCTAGAGTGATAAACAATAAAACAGACAGTATTGGAAAAGAAACAGTAGAACGGATAGAAAAGAAAATAATAGAACTAGGATATACACCAAATTCTGTTGCACGAAGTATGATTACCGGACGTTCTCATACTATTGGGCTGGTTGTTCCTGATATTAGAAATCCTTTTTTCTCTGAATTGGCCAGGGGCGTAGAAGATTATATGAATGCCAAGCAGTACGGAGTTTTTCTATGTAATACGGACAGCTCAATGGATAAAGAAAAGCAGTACATTGATCTACTAAAAGGGAAATTTTCTGATGGAATGCTTTTTACTACGCAGAATAATTACGAGTTATCTCAATACTTTGATGAACTTATACACAATAATTATCCAATTGTTCTTATCGAGCGTTATGTAGATGGAATAGATGGTTTTCCAGGAATCTATCTTGATAATCGGGGTGGAGCAAAGAAAATATGCGATTTGATCATAAGCAAAGGTCATAAACGTATAGCATGCATTACCGGACCATTGAAAACGACCAATGCAAGAATGCGACTGAACGGATATAAAGACGCATTAAAAGAAGCAGGAGTAAAAATTGATGATTCACTGATTATTGAAGGTAATTATCGCTATAGTGGTGGATACAACTGTATGAAAAAACTGATTGATAACAAAGATAATGATTTTACTGCAGTTTTTGCTTGTAATGATATGATGGCTTATGGAGCATATAAAGCATTGGAAGAAGAACACATTGAAGTACCCGATGAAATATCCCTGGCAGGTTTTGATAACATCAAATTCCCCGATGTATTCAAGCCTAAATTAACTACAGTTGAACTGCCGGCATATAAAATGGGTAAACGGGCGGCAGAGATGCTTATGAAGATTATGAAGAAAGAAAAGCTTGAAGAAGTAACATATGAATATTCACTGGATGTGGTTGATAAAGGCAGCGTTGCTGATATTTAAAAAATTTTCTCATCTAAGTGTAACGTTGTACTAAAACGATATACTATATTAGGTAGGTTTGGAGATTGTATGTTAGAATTAATAAAAGAAAAAGTTTCTGCTAGAACAAGCATGAGAGAAGTAGGGGTTCTACTTGCACTAATTATACTGATTGTCTTCTTTTCATTTACTTCCCCATTTTTCCTGAGGGTTAACAACCTCATCAATATAGTACGCCAGATATCACTTCTTGGAATTATTGCTATGGGTATGACAATGATCATTGTAAGCGGTGAAATTGATCTTTCAGTTGGTGCTGTATATGGTGCAACAGCAATAACAGCTGGAATGATTCTTATTAATGGTGGACTAGTTTGGGTTGCCATTGTTGCTTCTCTTTTAGTTGGTTCTTTTTTCGGTATTTTGAATGGAGTTTTGGCAACATACGGAAAAATACCTGCATTGATCGTTACTTTAGGAATGATGAACATAGCACGTGGGGCAGCCTTAGTTCTCAGTGGAGCAAGAGTTATATCTTTATCACCTAGAACGGTTGATGCCGCCGGATTGGATTTCTTTCTCTTCCTAGGGCAGGGGAAAATTTTCAGCATACCCGTAATTAGTATTATTTTTATTATTATTGTAATAATATCTAATTTTTTATACAAAAAGACCATTTTAGGATTTAGAATGCGCGCCGTTGGAGGGAATAGTTCTGCCGCAAAAGCTTCAGGGCTTAACCGTAATTTAATTAAGATATTTGCTTTTGCTATTACAGGATTTTTTTGCGCCGTAGCTGGAATCTTAAACCTTTCATTTCTAGCAAATGTCCAAGGGACAACCGGTAACGGTTTAGAGCTTGATGTAATTGCTGCAGTAATTATTGGTGGCACATCGCTTACAGGAGGTGAGGGGACAATAATTGGCACCTTAATCGGGGTACTTATAATGGGAGTCCTTAAAAACGGCATAGTTCTTCTCGGAGTATCTCCATTTTTTCAGATGCTCATCATTGGTATGGTAATTATTGGTGCAGTTGCAATAGATATGTGGTCAAGAAAGTCCTGATTGGATTTAGTAGGGGGAAATATGAGTGTTATTGTAAAGTTTGAAAATATTACAAAAAATTTTCCTGGAGTCAGAGCACTTTCACATGTAAGTCTTGATGTAAAGTATGGGGAAGTACATGCAGTCGTTGGTGAAAATGGTGCAGGTAAATCGACGCTAATGAATATTCTCGGGGGTTTGTTTGATCCCACTGAAGGGAAAATCTATTTTGAAGGAAAAGAAGTAGATATACCCAATGAGCAGGCTTCTCTGCAACTAGGTATCGGTGTTGTTTATCAGGAAATGAAACTCTGTCCAAATTTGTCAATAGTAGAAAACATCTTTTTGGGAAGGGAGATTAGGGGTAAAAGAAGAAAAATCGACTGGAAAAGTATGAAAGAAACATGTATACAGGTTCTGGATTCTCTAGGTTTGAAACTATCTCCTGATACATTAGTTAAGAGTCTCTCAATAGCCGAACAACAGATAGTGGAAATTGCAAAATCATTGGCCCGGGATATAAAAGTACTTGTCCTTGATGAGCCAACATCAGCTTTAACCATGACAGAATCCCAGAAACTTTTCAGTAACATTCATGCACTGAAAAAGAAAGGTGTGTCCATTATTTATATATCCCACAGGCTTGAAGAGATTATTGAGTTAAGCGATAGAATATCAGTACTGAGGGATGGTGAATTTAAAGGTACATTCAATGTTGAAGATGTTAATGTGAATAAGCTGGTTAAGTTGATAGCTGGAGAGAAACTGCTGAAAGAACTAAGTCAGAAGGCTCCTCAGAAAAGAAAAAATTTTTCAAGCAAGGTCCCTTATGTTGTGGTTGAGAATCTCAGCAGCAGTGATGGATCAGTGCAAAATGTGAGTTTTAATCTAAAAAGGGGAGAAATACTTGGGTTTTATGGAGTCCAGGGAGCTGGTCGGACTGAAATGCTACAAACAATTTTTGGGCTTAGGAATAAAAAAAGCGGAAGCATCAAAGTTGATAATATAGAAATCGAAAATAGAAATCCAATGAAGGCTATTGAAAATGGATTTGCCATGGTACCTGAAAACCGTAGGGAAGCAGGGCTATTTCCCAATATGAATATTTTAGAGAACATTAATATTTCCAATGCAAAAGATATTATAAAAATTGGCGGTCTATTAAAAAAGCAGAAAATGAAAACTATTTCTGAGAAATATAAAGGTAAAATTGGAATTAAAACCCGCGATATCTATCAGAGCATTATGCAACTCAGCGGCGGGAATCAACAGAAAGTGATAATAGCAAGGTGGTTGGCATCGAAACCACAAGTCTTTCTTGTGGATGAACTGACACGGGGTGTTGATGTTGGGGCTAAGTCTGAAATTTTCTCAGTCCTGCGGATGCTACAGGAACAAGGATTAGGAATTATACTGGTTTCATCGGAATTACAGGAAGTTATAGCTGAGGCAGATCGTGTGTTAGTGATGAAAGACGGACGTATCGTCAAAGAACTTACAGGTAATCAAATAAATAAAGATGAGATTGTGGAACATGCTTTACTTGGAAAGGGAATTTAATTTTAGAACAAGAAAAAAACCGAGGTAAATACATGTTAATTCATGTAAATATATTTTGCCCGGTTATAATATTTAGGAGGAATTTTTATGAAAAAGTTGGTAAATTTGATGCTCGTGCTGTTGGTGGGGACGCTTTCAGTATTAAGCGCACAAGGGTCCCAGGAAAGCGCTAACTTAACTCCTGAGACCGAAGATGCTATTGAAATAACAGTAGTTTATCATGACACAGGAATTGAATTCGGTCAAGTTATCAGAACTGGTGCTATGGCTGCAGCCGAGGAATTCGGTATAAAGGTAAACTGGGTTGGCCCTATTGGTATTGATGTTAACGAACAAGTGAACTTTATTGAAAATGCAATTACATCAGAAGTTGACGGTTTGGCAGTGTCAAATGTTAATGCAGAAGCCTTGAACCCAGTCATAGATAAAGCTATTGATGCTGGAATCCCTACCGTAACTTTCAACAGTGAAGCAGCTGGTTCTAAAAGATTAGCTTTTTACGGTCAGGACCTTGTTGAATCAGGGTATATCCAGGGGCAGATTCTTGTAGAATATATGGGTGAAGAAGGTAAGGTGATTATTACTAGTGGTGATGCTTCTGCATCCTGGTCTCAGGACAGGGAATCTGGGGTAAGAAAAGCCCTTGACAAATATCCTGGTATTGAAATAGTCCAGGTGCTGAGCACCGGATGGGAGGACCAGCAAATGTATGCAGCGATTGAAAATGCTCTACTTGCAAATCCTGATTTGACAGGTATGGCTTCCCTTGGGGCTCCCACAAGCATGGCTACAGGTAGAGCTTTGCTGAGAAATGATAAATATGACAAAATTATGCATGTTTGCCATGATTTGATGCCGGAAACATTGGATAATGTTAAAGCAGGGGCAACCAAGGCAACATTAAGTCAAAATCCATTTATGCAGGGATATCTTCCTGTTAAAAATCTCTATCTCCACCTTTCTGAAGGTAAAGAACTTCAGAGCGAAGATACAGGAATTCTCCGAGTTGATTCAACGAATGTTGATGAATATTTGCAGAAATTAGAGAATGGAGAACCAATTGGTTAATATCACAATTTGGTAACTTGGCTAATGGGACAAAACTCATACTATTTTTGAACCACCATTAGTTGCAACTCATGCTAATAAACATTGGTGCCTGATAGCATCCCTGTCAGGCATCTATATAAATTTATTTTCAAGTAAAAAATTAGGTAAAGAATAATGACTCAAAAAGCAAAAATACATGTTATTGGCAGTTACGCTGTAGGTATGACCATGCGTACTGCATGTTTTCCAAAAGAAGGTGAAACCATTCCTGGTTATAATTTCACCCAGCTCCATGGTGGTAAAGGATCTAATCAGGCAGTCGGTGCAGCACGGATGAATGCAGACGTAATGTTTACTTCCTGTATAGGGGAAGATATGCTGGGAGATGCTGCATTATCAATGCTTGGGAGTGAAGGAATTCGAACAGAGTCTGTGTTTCGTTCTTCGCAATCAAGTACTGGTGTTGGTTTTGTGATGGTTGGAGATAATGGAGAGAATGAAATCCTGATAGATCTTGGTGCAAATGAAGATCTTTCCAGAGAGCACATAGATCAATCTTTTAATTTAGGATTTGATGCTGATATTTTATTGGTTCAATTGGAAGCAAACTTGGATGCAGTATACTATGCAATGAAACTTGCCCAGAAAAAAGGTATTCCCTCTGTGCTTAATCCGGCACCATTTAGGGAGATTCCTGAAGAATTTATAAGACTTGCGACATATATCGTCCCAAATCAGACAGAATCAGAAAGTCTTCTCAAACATAATGGAGTTTCTTATGATCTGTGTCTAGAATTGCACAACAAATATGGAGTGGATGTAATTCTTACTGCTGGTAAGGACGGTGCATTTTATACTGATACAGATACTGACTCTATGGAAACTGTAATAAAAAATTTGAAGGTTGATAAAGTTCCTGTGATTGATACGACCGGTGCCGGAGATTGTTTTAATGCTGCTTTGGCGGTTGCACTTGCAGAAAATAAGTCTATTTCTGAGGCAGTTCTTTTGGCCAATACTTCAGCATCTTTGTCGGTTCAGGTCGAAGGTGTTCTAGAATCATTACCTGATAGAGAAAAAGTTGAAAGCAAACTAATGAAAAGTGAAAATGCAGCATGTATAAATTTACTAAAATAAAACAAGAATAAAAAGGTACTTGATATATGAAAAAAAGCAGAATTTTAAACAAACATCTTAACAATGCGATCGCTTCAATGGGGCATGGCGATTATATTATTATCTCGGATGCGGGATTCCCTATACCTGAAGAGAAAAGGGTGGACCTGGCGATTGAAGCCGATGTACCAGGTATTGCTGATATACTTGAACTGGTGACCAGCGATTTTATTTATGAACGGGTTATTGTTGCAAATGAACAGAAAGACCATAATCCTGAACATTTTAAAAGAGTTGATGAAATTTGTGATAGGTGCGATGTAGAAACCATTCCCCATGAACAGTTAGTTGGAGAATATCCGCAAAAAGCAAAATTCATTATACGGACCGGGGGTTTTGAACCCTGGGGGAACGTTATTTTATGTTCCGGAGTAGATGCTCCTGTCTGGTTTCAAAAACCAGGAACTAGTGTACCCGATTATTACCAGGAACGGGTGGATTACAAAGAAGAGAAGTAATAAATGAAAAATTTAGCAAAATATATTCAATTTACTGATGTTAATCCTGAGATGACCAGAACACAGTTGATAACGCATTGTGAAATTGTTGCTGAGTATGGTTTTAATGCAGCTATGATAGCTCCCTGCTGGGCGGAATTAGCCCAGGAGGTTATGAAGGGGGCTTCTAAAAGTCATGTGGCTTCATGTTTTTCATTTCCCAATGGTAATGATACAACCGCAATGAAGACAGCTGCAGCTAAAGAGTTGATCAGTATCGGCGTTAGAGATTTTGATTTTACAGCACAAACTTCATATCTTTTGTCTGGTATGTATGATGAATATTTCATTGAACTCAAGGCTATTGCAGATATTGCTAAAGTTGAGGGAGCACAGACCAAGGTAATTATTGAGTTTGGACTATTAAATGAAGAACAACGGAGGATTGGGGCAGAACTCGCGGTAGAGGCTGGAATAAATTATCTCAAGCAGTCAAGCGGATTTGTAAAGGGAATTCCTGCTGTTCCTGAAGATATTGCATTTTTAAAGGCTATTACTAAGGATAAGGTAAAAGTTAAAGGATCAGGGAATATTAATACTCGAGAAAAGGCTGTTTCCTTGCTAGAAGCAGGTGCTTCATTATTGGGAACTAGCTCTGCTGTTGCGATTGTTAAGGGGGAAACAGGAAATTCTTCAGCGTATTAAACCTCATAAGTAATAGTTCTTATGCTCGTTCTTCAAATTAGAAGATATTTTTTTGAAATCCGAAGATTTTTTTGGGCTGACCATTAAGGTATTTAACCATAGGTGTGTTATTGTATATTTGTCAATTTTAGAGACATTCCTTTATCACAATTTCATATAACTTATCTTTTTTTACGGCTTATGAACATTATGGAAAGTATCTTTTGTAACTGAAATTCTCTTGAGTGATAATATCGGGAGGTATTATGTCATCACGCAATCATATAAAAAAATTAATCAATAAAGAAAAAGTTGATCACTGCGGGTTCTGGCTGGGCAAACCGCACACCGAAACAACAGATATGCTTAATAAAGTATTGAAAACCGCAACACTCGAAGAAATTCAGCAAGTTTTTCAAGATGATATCCGCTGGATAACTCCACAATATGTGAAATCAACATACGCACATCCCGATGGTTTTTCGATGCGTCCATGGAAGGATAAAAACCCCCACGGTCTCTCAGGGAAGGGATTACTTTCATACAACTCTACAATTAAGGATTTAGATGCCATCAATTTTCCTAAAGTTGAACATATTGATTTTACGGAAATATTGGAAATGCTTAATAAACCGGAAGATGTTTATAGATTGAGCGGTTTCTGGTCTCCTTTTTATCACGATCTTTCGTATCTGTTCGGAACAGAAGAACTTCTGGTTTTTCTTATGACTGATCCGGAAATCATCAAAGAAGCAACTGACCGTATATGCAGTTTTTATTATGATGCCAACGATCTTTTTTTTAAAAAAGCTTCTGATAAGATAGATGCTCTCTTCATTGGGAATGATTTTGGAACCCAAAATGGATTAATAATATCACCGAATCTTTTTCGCCAGTTTTTCCTTCCTTGGATAAAAAGATTTGCAGAACAGGCACACAATTTTGGCCTTCAATTTGTTTTTCACAGCTGCGGCGGTATTGCAGATATCATTGATGATCTCATAAATGCAGGTGTAGACTGTTTGCATCCGATGCAGACAACAGCAAGAGGAATGGATCCTGAGACATTGTCTTCAAAATACTCAAGTCGTATTACCTTCATGGGAGGTATAGACACACAAGATTTGCTTTTAAATGGTACAAAAGATGACGTGGATCGCGAAATTAAGAGATTATTTAATGCATTTGGAAATAGTTTTATACTCGGACCAAGTCATGAAGCTTTATTACCCTCAATCAATGTAGAAAATGTCATACATCTAGCTCAGCATAACAGAACTGCGGATGAAAGAGTATAGGGCTTTAATAGAATATTTGGGATTTAAATGAAATGCATTAGTTTGAACTAGATCTTGATGAAATGTTTTGTTCCTTACTTGAATGAAATTCATGTACGCAAAAGCTCTTACTTATCCTTTTATGACAGCAAGGGGGAGAAGCTTTACAAGCGGGCGTACAAGATCACGCTGCTGATCCATAACCTCATCAATATTCTTGTATGCCCCCATTGCTTCGTCTAAATCTTTTTTTGAATGAAGATTATGGAATATACCCAGACGGTCGAGTCGGGACTGCTCGTCTGCTAAATTGAGTTTTCGCTGAGCTTCTTTTCTTCCCATGAGGCGGCCTGCCCCGTGACTGCAGGAATGAAAACTCTCAGGGTTACCCAAGCCTTCAACGATGTAGCTGGGGCTGCCCTGGCTGCCGGGAATGATTCCGCGCTGACCAAGCTCCGCTGAGGTGGCGCCTTTTCGATGAACCACCACCCGCTGACCGTAGTGAGTTTCAATACGTGCAAAGTTGTGATGGATATGGATTCTGTCGGTACTACTGAAGGGGCCGAAATGATCGTGCATTACGGAGATTACCGTATCCATCATGCGTGTTCTGGATTCTGATGCAAACTGCTGAGCAAATTCCATTGCTTCAAAATAGCTTTTTCCCTTGGCTGCTTGTACTCTAGGATCGGTAGTAGCTGCTGGGCTTGGATGAGCAGTATCGATGGAGAGGGGCGCTAACTGCATATCTGGAAACTGCAGGTGATTCTTTTTTGCCTCGTTCTTGGCGATATCAGAGAATTCGCGGGCGATTGTGTAGCCGAAATTCCTGCTGCCGGAATGGAGCATTAACCAAATATACCCGTCATCACCACGCTGAACTTCGATAAAATGGTTCCCTCCGCCTAAGGTTCCCAGCTGATAACGGGCAGATTCGAGTTCCCTCTGCACGGTTGGAACTTCAGGTGCAGCATCAAATCCTTTCCAGTGCTGTTTCTTTTTATGATGAGAAAAGCCCGCAGGTATCTCTTTTCGAATCCTTCTGACAGCCTTCTGCAGCTCCTTCAAGGAGCAGTCCTGCAGATCTGTTTGAACCGCGATCATCCCGCAGCCGATATCAACTCCAACGGCATTGGGGATGACTGTATCCACTGTTGCGAGAACCCCGCCGATGGGCATTCCAAAGCCTTTGTGAGCGTCAGGCAT
>JAIPFU010000033.1 GCA_021736505.1 Spirochaetia bacterium
ATCTGCTGTCCATTATGATGCCCGGCGGGGGATATATGTTCTCCCCCACCCATATGCTGCAGGATAATTCTATTCTGGAACATGTTTTGGTCCTGTATGAAGCGGTGCTGCGGCTGGGTAGGTATTAATTATTCGGCGGCACAAAGCTTTTTGCCAGCTTTGAGTACAATCCAAGCTGTGCGGAAGCATCAGCATGGCTTGAATATGGCTTGAAACTGCAAAAAATTCTACTGATTTTTCCATAGCACGATTGCGGTTTATCTGAGATGATGAAGAAAAAATTGAGGTATGACAGCATGTACACGAAGAGAGAACAAACGATGAGTCATAGAGAGCGGATTCTCTCCGTAATTCGCGGTGAACAAACGGATAGAGTGCCCTTTGATATCTGGTATACCCCGGAGGTTCGGGATCAGCTGATTGAACTCTGCGGAGTGAGCAGCGAGCCGGAGATGTGGGGGTCTCTGGATATTGATAAGATCGTCATGCTTGAAACTCCCTATGCTGATATGGATTCGGGAAATGGATCTGGTTCCGGGCAGAATGAAGAAGCTGAAAAGGGCGAAAAAGCTGAAAAAGCTGAAGAAGCTGAAGAAGCTGAAAAAGCTGAAAAGGGCGAGCGTACACTTGAATGGGGACATCGTGTGCGTGATGTTGCTAATGATGCGGGGGCAGTGTATGAGGAGACCGTCTACTATCCCATGAAAGATATCAGCACCGTCGAGGAGGTGCATGCATATCCCTGGCCTGATGCTTCCCAATATCGGTATGATGTACTGCAGGAACGCTGCGAGTATTATGCTCCCTGGACCAGGATGCTGACGTTCATCTCAATTTTTGAAATTTACTGCAAGCTGCGTCCCATGGACCAGGCACTTATGGACTTATATATTGAGCAGGATCTAGCCCGTGCTGTCATTAGTCATATTTTGGAGATTCAGAAGGAGTATATCAAGCGTGCTTTTGCTGCCTGCGGCGATGCTATCGATATCGTCTATCTTTCCGATGATATGGGGATGCAGGACAGGCAGATGATTTCTACGGAAAAATGGGAGGAGATGTTTGCCGGTCCTTATAAGGAGTTAATTGATTTGGTGCATAGCTTGGGCGCCTACGTTTTTTATCATACCGATGGAGCGGCTTTCCCGGTTATTCAGAGAATGGTAGAGCAGGGCGTAGACATCATCAATCCCATACAGCATACCTGTCCGGGGATGGATCGGGAGCATTTGATAGAGAGTCTAGAAGATTCAGTAGTCTTCCATGGAGCGGTGGAAAACCAGCAGGTGCTGCCCTTCGGAACGGCGGAGGATGTACGGAAGGAAGTAGCGGAGGACATCAGGGTACTCGGACGTTGTGGAAAATATATTTGCGGCCCCTGCCACAATCTGCAGCCCGGTACGCCGACGGAGAATATTCTTGCCCTCTATCACAGTGATCGGAATTGGAGAATTGATGATTGATGCTTGCAAGGTAGTGCTTGCTGGGTGATGCACGTTGGGTAATGCACGTTGGGTGATGCACGTTGGGTAGTGCACGTTGGGTAGTGCACGTTGGGTAGTGCACGTTGGGTAGTGCACGTTGGGAGGAATCCTGATATGAAAACAGTAATCAATGTGAAGTTTCTGTCATGATAGGTATGGTGATGAAAATGCTGCAGCCTTGTCCGGGAGTGCTGACTATGTCCATGCTGTAATTCTGACCATGATACAGCTGCAGACGGTTTTCTATATTCCGGATACCAGAATGACCGCTGAATTGATACGCTTCTTCTTCCTGTCCCTCCCTTCGCTTGAGCTTAAGCATATGCATATCCTTCAAAGTTTTAGGCCCCTTTCTGCTGGTTTGTGTATCGATAGGGGCCGGAAAGCCGATGCCATTGTCCTTTATCCGTATGTGCAGTCTATTCTGCTGCCGGAAAGCAGTGACCATAATTTCCCCGGTTCCCTCTTTTTCGTTGAATCCATGAATAATGCTGTTTTCCACAAGGTTGATGATCATGAATTTATGGATGAAAAGCTGTTTTACATTCTGCGCGATGTCATAGCTGAGAGAGAAATCTTTATAGCGGAAGCGCTGTATCGTGGCATAATCTTCTAGAAGCTGTATCTCTTTCTGCAGCGGGATGTATTCACTTTCGATGTCAGAGAGGCTTTTGAGATAAGAGATAAGGGCCTTTGATGTGATTTGTATGTTCTCCTGTCCATTTATGTTAGCGAGCCAGCGGATGGTGTTCAGGCTGTTGTAGAGGAAATGCGGGGTGAGCTGCAGCTGCAGAGTCTGCATATAGGCTTTGCGTTTCTCCATCTCCTCCTCTTTCACCTCCTCCAGCAGGTTCTCTATTCTATGGGTCATGGCGTTGAAGCTCATGCTCAGCTGTCTGATTTCCTGAATGTGGTTTTCTTCTACCTTTATATCCACAGTTTTATCACCGACCTTATTGATAGCTTGGGTGAGGTTTTTCAGAGGACTGCTTAATTTCCTTGAGATAATATAGGAGAGGTAGAAAAAGAAGAGGAAATAGAGGGCCAGACTGACGTAGAAGATATTTTTAATGAAGACCAGATCTTTTGAAATGTCCTCGGGGGAGAGGGAGAGGAGAATAATCCAGTCTGAAGCTCTGGACTTTGAATGCAGCACAAGCTCTTCATTGCCATCATCATCTTTTCCGGAATAGACTTCCGGTGAAGAGGTGAATGTGCTAATGTCCTGAGCAGTATATAGCGAAGTGACCTGCTGTTCGGGGCTGAGAGTGGATGTATTGGAAGTGATAAAGTTTCCCTGGCTTGTGTAGATCGATATGCTTATATCTTTGGAAAATGGTGTGTCCTGAAAAAAATCCTGGAAGAAAATACTATTGAAGCCGAGAAAAAGTGTCGCCGTGGGCTGCTGCTCCTTACGAATATGGCGCATGCCGAAAAAATAGGAATCCGACAGTCCATAATTGCTGGTGAGCTCATAAACTGATGACCAGTGAATTCTTCCCGATTTTTCTGCTAATTCATCCTGGTAACTGCTGAGAATTTGGTCCATGTTCTGCAGACCGTGGCCGCTGTAAGCTGCCCCTTTATCGGTGAAAAGATAAGCAGAAACAATGAGTCTGTTTGCATTGACAAAGCTGCTGAGCTGATTATTAATTGCCTCACAATCGATGATGGCTTCAGGAGATTCAATTTCCTCCATAGCCTGCTGGTTTAGATAGAACTGCATGGTAAGCTGCTGGTAGCTGGTCAGCTTCGTGTCCAGGTTTTTCCGCATCTCATCGATAAGCTGGGTGTTGTTTTCTATCTGTCTGTTGACGGAGTAATTGAGAAAAAACTGGTTTATGAGAAAATAGATGATTCCGCTGGGAATAACAACAATAAGGACAAACCAAATGAATATCCGTTTCTGCATGGGTGAATTGTACTTTCCTTCATGAACATTGGCAAGGAGAATTTCAGCGTATTTTTTTTGTGCTCTTTGTTTTATCTCATCACCCAGTTAGAAAACATCAGAACTCGATATAAGTGCCTAAAAGGCTTAATTCAATTTTGAGATATGCTCGAAAGACTTTACTTGAGTAATGGATGAAGGTACAGTAGGATATATGGGCGGCAGCGGTTGGAAAATGCTGTTAAAATGCTGTTAAAATGCTGGGAATGGTGCTGATCAATGAAAAAAATATTAACGACAATAGTCGCAGTTCTAATTTTTTCTATGTGCTGCCTGAATTCTGTTTTTTCAGTACCCTTGAATCTTGGAATACCTGCTATGCGCTCCGGTTTAACAAAGCTTGAGCAGTGGATGCCTATTGCAAATTACCTTGAAAAAAAATGCGGTTTTGAAATTGAGTGTGTTATAGTCAAGAATCATGAAAATCTGCTTCAAGGTATGCTGGATAAATACTACGATGCTGGTTTTTTGAATGCTCTCTGGGAAAAGCGAAGCATTGAATCTGGAGATCTTAGAACTGCTGCCCGCGCTGAAGCTGGGGGAAAGGATTATTTTACTACATCCATTATTGTCAATAAGAATTCAGTTATGAGGGATTTATCGGATCTCGGCGGTGAGTATTTAGCTGTAACCGTACCATATGAATCCTTAGGAGGATTTTATATCCCCTTGATTCTTTTATTTCAGGGAGGATTAAATCCAGAAAATGTCTTTACGGAAATTATACATTCGGAAACATATGAAAGTATTCTTAAAGGTGTAGCATTCGGGGTTGTTGATGCCGGAGCCGTTACTTCTTCAGTCCTTGAATTAAAGGAGATGGAGCAGTATTCCAGGGATATCAGAATTGTCGCTGAGTCCGGCAGAATACCGCAATGGGCGATGGTGGTGCAAAACAGCGTGAAGCAGGATAAAATTGAGTCGTTTATTTCAGAACTGACTAGCATGCATACCGATGAAGAGGGGCAGTCTCTTCTTAAAAAAGCCGGATTCAGCAGTTTTTCCAGAATCCGAAGTGCAGATCAAAAGATCTCTCCATTTTTTTGCTCGGAAAAAAACGGAGAAAGTCTCATTAGCAATGAATACATGGGGATGATAAAACAGATCGATGCGAATAAAGAGTAAAGTCGCGCTTTTTTTTATAGGCCTCTTTTTACTTCTCTTCATTCAGGGAGTGTATTTTGTAAGCCATGAGCGTAATATTTTCTACAATGAAATGGAAGATAAAGGCAGAATACTAGCTGAAAACCTAGCAGAAATAAGCAGAGATGCAATTGTAAATTATCAATTTGGGCAGCTTATTCATCAAATACAGTCAACCAAGTCAAAAACTGATATTGATTATATTAAAATTGTCAATGAACGTAATTTAGCTGTAGCGGATACCAGAATCGGGTATGAGGGCTGGATATATTCAGGAAAGCTAGCAAGCGAAACCAGGCTTACATTTGAAGATAATATAATGCTGGTGAAAGCCCCGATTTATATCATGGGTACTCTTCGGGGCAATGTGGAGATCGCTTTTCCTCTGCATGTTATGAACAGTAAAATTAGGAAAAACGCTTTAGTTTTTATCATCTTTTTTATGTTTGAAATTATCGCAGCTCTTATGTTTCTTGCTTTTTTTGAGATGCAGCTTGTAAAACCCCTGGATCAATTAGCACAAAATGTTACAGACATTACCCCTGATTCTCTTATCCAACCGCTGCAGGTTCCCAGTACTTCAACTATGGAAATCAGACGCGTCTCCGGTGCTATTGAACAAATGAAAGATACCATTCAAAAGGCGCAGGAAGAAAATATTGAAAAAACTAAATTGGTTACCATGGGAAAAATAGCGGCAAATTTTGCTCATGAAATACGTAATCCTCTGGAAGCTATTTCCGGGTCTGTTGAAATTCTCAGCTATTCAATTGAAAAAGAGTCGGAAGAGGATGAGTACGTTTCCATCATACGTGAGGAAATTGGTAACTTGAATGATTACCTTGAAAGGTTTCTAGAGTTTGCCAAGAATGAACCGGTCCACCGTGCATGGGTTGATATAGAGGGCATAATTCATGATGCCGTCCTTCTGCTGAGACCGCTGTATGTTAAGAAAAATATTGCCTGCATTTCACGTATTTCGTCTGCTATACCGGAATGTTATCTTGATGGAGGACAAATCAGAAGGGTATTAATTAATCTGATTCTCAACAGCATTGAATCAATGGATGAAAAGAGAGAGGAAAAAAAGCAGGAGATTATTATTGAGGCTGAAAGCACAGGATCTTTGGTTCGAATAGTAATCAAGGACCACGGAACAGGCATAGATCCTGGTGTTATGGATAAATTGTTCGAACCCTATGTAACGACAAAATCTGGGGGATCAGGAATAGGCCTTTCCATCTGTAGAAAAATTATTTCCCAACATGAAGGAAGTATACGTGTAATCGCCTCTTCAGTGGAGGGCACACAGATTGAGGTGCGTTTGCCTGTCCGCAGTAATGAGGCATCTGGAGGACAAAAAAGTGAAGGGCAATAACACGGGATATGGCAAAATGAAGCGAATCGTAGTTATTGATGATAAAAATAATATACTCAGGGTGCTGAAAGTTATATTGGAAAAGCAGGGATATTGGGTTGAAACATTTACCAGTGCCGCTGCAGCTCTTGATCGGATTGTGGTGAAACAGCCGGATGTTATTATATCTGACATACGTATGGACGGAATGGATGGTAAGGAGCTTTTTTTTACAACAAAATCCAAGGGTATTCATGTTCCTTTTATGTTTATTACGGCGTATGGGACTGTGGAAGATGCTGTCTCTTTAATGAAAGAGGGTGCTGTGGACTATTTGCAGAAACCCCTGGACTATAAACAGCTTAAAGAACGCATTAATTTACTGGTAAACAAGAGTGCAAAAGACGTACAGCGTAGCCATTCTGAAAGCAAAGTGCTGATTGGTTCCAGTAAGACAATGAGTGCCATTTATTCTAGGATTGAGACAGTAGCTGATACAAACTCAACGGTTTTAATTGAAGGGGAAAGCGGTACCGGGAAAGAACTTGTTGCTCGGGCAATACACCGAAGGAGCAAACGTAGAGAAAAGCCTTTTCTTGCAGTAAATTGTTCGGCTTTTAATGAGAACCTTCTGGAATCAGAATTATTCGGTCATGAAAAAGGGGCGTTTACCGATGCTGTTCGCAGAAAGAAGGGGATTTTTGAAGAAGCTGAAGGGGGGACTCTTTTCCTTGATGAGATTTCTGAGCTTCCTCCATCTACTCAAGTGAAATTGCTCCGTGTGCTGCAGGAAAAGGTGTTTTCCCGAGTCGGTGGAAATGAAATAATAAGTACTGATGTCCGTATCATAGCAGCGGCGAATAAAAGGCTGCAGAAACTTGTTGAGGCTGGAACTTTCAGAAGGGACCTCTTTTATCGTCTTAATGTTATTCCCTTCAATATTCCGCCTCTCCGGGAACATCAGGAAGATATCTCTGAATTAACCGATTATTTTATAAGGTCCATGTGTGAGCGTGAAGGAATTTCTGTACCAGAAATCAAACCGGAGGTTATTCATGTGCTGATGCAGTACGAATGGCCGGGAAATATTCGAGAACTGGAAAATATCATTGAACGCATTGTTATTCTGCATAGCCCGCAAGTGCTTAGTTTGGAGCAATTTAAGAATGAACCTGAGTTTGCTTCCCTGATGCATACTACTATGGATGAACGTGCACAGCTTGTATCTGCACTTGAGGAATGCAGGGGCAATAAGAGCAAAGCTGCTAAATATCTGGGTATTTCAAGACGATCCCTTTATTATAAACTGGAAAAATTCGGTATACAGTTCGGAGAAAAATGAATACAAAAAACGGTGAAGATGATACTTGAAATATGATTTCTGAATTACCAAAGTGTGCAATCCCTATTCTTTTATGCACACTTTTTTTCATGTATTGTACATATTTTTGTTCAAAAGTTTAATTTACAGGTGATTGTACAGCTGTTTAGGTCTGGGAGAGCTCTGTCCTAAGTTGGTATGATTCTTGCTTCATTATTTATGAAAATTTTAGGAGGTATATTGTATGGTAAGAAAAGTATTTTCTCTTTTACTGATTGCTGCTTTAGCTGCAGCAATACCCGCTTCTCTGTTTGCTCAGGGAGTGCAGGAGGAAACAAGTCAAAATGAAGTTGTTGTCTACGCAAGTGTAGATGAAGCGAATGCAAAGAAAATTCTTGATGCGTTTACGGAGGATACCGGAATTGAGGCGGCATTTGTCCATCTTTCTTCAGGTCCTGCTTATTCTCGAATTCAGGCTGAGGCAAACAATCCTCAGGCGGATGTATGGCTGGGTGCTCCCAGTGAGAACCACATCATGGCAAAAGATGACGGACTTACGGTTCCGTATATTTCTGATGCCTACGATAAATTAGGTGATCAGTTTAAGGATCCCGACGGCTATTGGAGAAGTTTTTATATGAACCCCATGGCTTTTGGTGTAAATACTGAAGCACTAAAAAAAGCCGATGCTCCTATGCCGACATCCTGGGAAGATTTGACAAATCCTGCATATGAAAATTTGATTCAGGCTCCAACACCTCAGGCATCAGGTACTGCATACAACATTATTGCAAGTTTGGTTAATATTATGGGTGAAGATGAAGCTTTCAATTATATGGCTGATCTCAACTCCAATATTCAAACTTACACATCTTCAGGAACAGGTCCTTCAAAGGGCGTTGCAGTTGGACAGTGTGCAATCGGTATTCAATTTACCCCAGCTTTCTTCCAGTTTATAGCAGAAGGGTATCCCCTGGAAGTAGTATTCCCTAAAGAAGGGGTCGGTTTTGAAGCTCCTGCTGTTTCCATTATTGAAGGCGCAAAGAACATGGAAGCTGCAAAAACATTGCTGGATTGGCTTGTTTCAAAAGATGGTCAGGATGTACTCTCCGAAGCAGATACATATTTCTATCCTGTAAATCCTGAAGCTGAACTTGCAAAAGGTATGCCTGAATTTGCATCGCTAAAAACAGTATCAATCGATATTGAATGGGCTGGCGAAAACAAGGAACGTCTTGTTGAACGCTGGGTCAACGAAGTACTTTCCGCTAAGTAAGACATTTTATTTAGTGAAAAAGAAAAAAAGAGATGTCAGGCTGCATCAGTGCATGAATTTATTTAAATTGTACTTTTACAGCGGGATTTCAGTGATGTAAAAAACGGGGGTGTTCCCCAGAAAAGGAGCACCCCCTTCTTTCTTAACTTTTTGAAAGATGTATTAAAAAATTTTTTAAGTGGTGCTGGTATGAAGGAAAAGATACAACAATTACGTATGCTGTCAAAAGATCCTGTTCTCATGACCCTGATCATAATCATTTTTCTTTCGGTGATAACGTTTATTCTTTATCCCCTGGCAAAAGTGATTATCGTCAGTGTTTTTCCGCAAGGAGAATTTACCCTCGATATATTGAAGAAAGTGGCCTCTTCCTGGCATTTGCGGACAGCATTTTTCAATAGTTTACTTATGGGAGTCCTTACGTCGATATTCGGATCAATTGTGGGTTTCATATTTGCATTTACTATAACTCGTACAAATATTCCGTTTAAAAAATTTTTCAACCTGATGGCTATTGTGCCGATTATCTCTCCTCCCTTTATCGGTGCTTTGGCTATCATCATGCTTTTTGGTAACAATGGTTTTATAACTTCAACATTACTGGGACTGAATAATTTTAAGATTTACGGTATTCGCGGATTATTATTTGCACAGATTGTAACCTTTTCTCCGGTGGCATATATTACCCTCAAAGGAGTGCTGGAATCGATAAGTCCGACCCTGGAAGATGCTGCCATGGATTTGGGCGGGTCTCGATTTAAAGTTTTTACAAAAGTCACCCTGCCTTTGACCATTCCTGGCTTTGCCAGCGCTATGCTGGTTCTCTTTATTGAAACTTTGGCGGATTTTGGAAACCCCCTTATTTTGGCAGGGAGCAGATTCCCAATTCTTTCTGTTCAAGCTTATCTTGAAATAACCGGTATGTATAATCTTCCAAAGGGAGCTGCTTTGGCTTTCGTCCTCCTCATCCCGTCTGTGACAGCCTTTTTTCTACAGAAGTACTGGGTTGCAAAAAAGCAGTATGTTACAGTTACCGGCAAACCTACGCAGTCAACAGCAAAATTGGTAAGTCCTGCAGTTAAATGGGTACTGTTTGGGGTTATAAGCTTATTTACCGCTATCATCATTATGATCTATGCTACAATTCTTTGGGGAGCCGTGGTTAATATATGGGGTGCTGATAACACCTTGACGCTTCGCCATTTTGCCTATGTTTTCGGAGTAGGCTTTGAAGCGGTTAAAGATACGATTATCATTGCTGGATTATCAACTCCCATTGCAGGTTTCCTCGGCATGATTATCGCTTTTCTTGTGGTAAGGAAGAAATTTCCTGGTAAGCATTTTATTGAGTTTTCTTCCATGCTTAGTTTTGCCGTACCAGGAACGGTTATCGGAATTGGGTATATACTTGCCTTCAACAGCTACCCCCTGATGTTAACAGGAACTCTCGCTATTCTTCTGTTGAATTTTATTTTTCGGTACGTACCGGTAGGTATCCAGTCAGGAATTGCTGTATTACGGCAAGTTGATCCTTCAATTGAAGAAGCTGCTGTTGATTTGGGGGCGGATTCCCGTTCTACTTTTCGAAAAGTTACGCTCCCTCTTATGATTCCTGCATTCTTTTCGGGCTTAATTTACTCCTTTGTCCGGGCTATGACCGCAATTAGTGCTGCTATTTTTCTTGTTTCTTCAAACTGGAATCTAATGACAGTACAGATTATGTCACAGGTGAATTCCGGGAGACTTGGAGCTGCAGCCGCTTTCAGTCTTGTCCTGGTTTTGATCATTTTAACAGCAATTCTTATTATTCGCACTCTCTTGAGTTACCGTTATGGAAAACTCGGCGGAACCATGCTGAAAATTTAGCGTTATGAAAAATATGTGAATTTTGCATGGAAATAAGGTACATACGATTTAATTGATAAAGGAAAGAAAATTATGAGTGTTCAATTGAAAAACATTTCTAAGGTATTTAAAGATCCTGAAAATCCCAATAAAGATTTTACTGCCGTAAAGGATGTTTTTTTGGAAATACAGGAAGGTGAGATGGTTACCTTTCTCGGTCCCTCTGGTTGTGGAAAAACAACAACTCTCCGTATAATTTCTGGTTTTGAAACGCCTACCACCGGAGAAGTCTGGATCTCAGGTGAAATGGTTAATAATATCCCCCCAAATAAGCGCAATACTTCAATGGTATTTCAAAGTTATGCGATTTTTCCCCATCTTTCCGTATCCCAGAACATTGGATTCGGACTAGAACTGAAGGGAGTAAAAGCAAAGGAAATCAGACGCCAGGTTGAAGAAATTATGGAGGTCATGAATTTAAAAAATCTCTATAACCGAAGACCTGATCAGCTGTCAGGCGGTCAGCAGCAGCGGGTAGCTCTTGCCCGAGCTGTTATTAATAGGCCGCAGGTGCTTCTGTTTGATGAACCGCTTTCCAATTTGGATGCAAAACTTCGTGATCAGATGAGGATTGAGATACGGCGAATCCAGCAGACCTTCGGTATTACCAGTATCTATGTTACCCATGATCAGGATGAGGCTATGACGGTTTCTGACCGTATAATGGTGATGAATGAAGGTGAGGTAATGCAGGTTGGAACTCCCTTTGAAATATATTCCCGCCCGGCAAATAATTTTGTGGCTGATTTTATAGGACGGGTAAATTTTCTTAAAGCTCAGGTAGCAAAAGTTGATGCAGAAATGATTACTGTAGATTATTTTGGAAAAAAGAAAGAGGTAAGCAGCTGGAAAGGAGATCTGAAGCTAAATGATACAGTCAACATTGTTATTCGCCCTGAATCATTAAAGCTTTCAAAAGCTGCTCTTGCTGAAGAGGCTTTTATTGAGGGACGAATAGCTCGGTCTGTATATCTCGGCCCCACGGTAGAGTATGAGATAGAAGTAGAGGGCAGAAAAAATCCCATTCTTGCAGTTACCTCAAATCCTATTGAAGATGGTTTTTATCAAAATGGTGAGACTGTTTATATCGATTTTCATACGAAAGCAGGACATTTGCTGCCGGAATAATTCAAATAAGCACATTTTTCATTTTTCAGGCCTAAATCAGGCATATCAGGCATATCAGGCATAAATGATTTTTGTTCCGAGGGCTTCTATCCTTCTGCACATCTCCGCAGGTGCATCCTTGTTTGTGATAAGGTAATCTGCAAAGTCCATGATTCCCAGGGATGCGAAAGAAGTTTTTCCGAATTTTGATGAATCCGCCAATAGATATGTTTCCTCGGCTGCGTTTATCATGGACCGCTTGACTTCAAGATCACTGAAGCCCGGATATGTCAATTCAAGCTTATTTGAGATCCCTCCAGTGGCTAAAAACAGTTTATTCACGTAGATATTCTTGAAGAATATGGCTGCCTTTTCTCCGGTTAAGGAAAGCGTAGGCGGCTTAAATTCTCCACCTGTCACCATCAGCTGATATCCCGGCTTAGTTCCCACAGCCAAGGCAATATTCAGCGCATTTGTAATGATGGTTAAATTCGATTTACTTCCTAAAATTTCTGCCAGAGCGCTAACCGTGGAACCCGAATCCAAGATGAGTTTGTCGCTGTCATCAATATATTCGAGGGCCCTTGCAGCTATCTCCTGCTTCATTGCCAGGTGTTCGTTATGCTGAAGGGAGAGGTTTTTTACCTGCTGTGATATGCTTCTGAGGTATGCGCCGCCGTGTTCACGGATAATATGTCCATCAGCTTCAAGCCTCTCTAAATCCTGTCGAATTGTGGGTTCTGTTACTTCAAAGATGCGTGAAAGATCTTTTACCTTAGCGCTGCCGTCTTCCTGGATAAGTTCAAGAATTTTTATCCGACGGTCATTGGCAAGAAGTTCTTTTTTATTGCTAGTGTTTCTTTTTTCTTTCATTTTCACATCATATCGTTTTTACACAAAAAAGAAAAGATTATTTTTTCTATCATAAAATAACTTTAGCGGCTTATGTGTTGATGCGATGAAATAACCAGAGAGCTGCGAACCTGATGAAAATCAGAATCCATTGCATTTGAGAATAGGTTGCGCACTTGAACTGCTGCTCTCTGACATACGTGTCATATGACAGAGAGTTTTGTCATATGACACGTATGCAGCTTTTAGTATTTTACGCAACTTTAATGAAAGCGCAATTTA
>JAIPFU010000034.1 GCA_021736505.1 Spirochaetia bacterium
AAAGAGTAGCGTCATGACTGAAGGTGTAATGATCGTATTCATCGTTATCGGACTTCCCGTTATCTGCGGGACATTGCTGGCCATGAACAAAAGCAGCAGGAAGTCCAAGGGTAAGAAGGATGATACGGTGAAGGATGACGAGGCACAAATTATCGATGAGATATACTGGGGCCTTAAAGATCTTAATCACCGTATAGAAAATTTAGAAGCAATTGTGTTCAAGAATGATAAGGGAGAATAAGATGATGGCGGCATATTATGGACGTAAATTATACAGATCAAAACATGGTGAGCTTTTTGGTGTCTGCCAGGGACTAGCGGACTGGAGAGACCTCCCGGTGGGACCAATCAGGTTAATTGTTATTCTTCTTGCAGTATTTTCAGGTTTCATACCGATCCTGCTGCTCTATGTACTTGCAGCCTTGATTTTACCGGTGGAACCGGGATATCAGGATAGAAGATCTGATTTTTATGATGACAATATTGGATCACGATATAAGAACAGCAGAAGAAAAACAGCAGAAGATTTGAAAGAGGAATTCGAAAACTTAAAATCAAAAGTTTCAGGCATGGAAAGCAAGGTTTTCGATGAGGAACGCGGTAAGAATAAGGATAAAGAAAAAGAGTGGGAAGAGCGTTTCAAAAAAGGCGATTAATTAGGGCTGTTTACTAGCTTTCTGCTTATTGTTTGCTGGCTTTTTGTTAAAGGCAAATTGCACTAGGCTTGCTATAGGCGCTTGCTATAGGCGAAACAGAGAAGCCTTCCGCCCTGCCGATCAATCGGCAGGGTTTTTTAAGCCTTGCTTGATTTATTACCACATATGTTATGACCCATCAGTCGTAAGCTTTATTTGGATATTAATCATGTATGAGATAATTTACATAAGTTATATTAGTTAACATAAGAGGAATCCTGAAATGAATAATAGCATGCGAAAACTGCTAATTGTCGTTGTTGCCTTTCTTCTGGTACTCTCACTCATTCCAAGATTTTCAATTTTCTCCCTCTGGGGTTTTTGGAATGAGAAAAGCATTTCCACTGAAAGAGAGTCATCAGTGAAAGGGAATGACACTGTTAGCATTAAGAGCATTACTGCAGATATAATTATAAACTATAGAGAAGACAGCATTACCAGTGACCGTTTGGTCGCTACTTTGACAGGTGAAGCAAATCATTCTGTCAGCTTGGATATGAACGAAAGGGCAGATGGAATTGATATTGAGGTTATGGAAAAGAGAGGGAGCTTTCTATTCAATAATCTCCGGACACATGATCTACAGCTCAATCTTACATTGCCTGAAAGCTTTCACGGTTCTCTTACCGCAGAGTCGGTATCCGGAAACCTCCAGCTTGGATTGCTGGATCTTGATTCTTTGAAAATGGAAACAGTTTCTGGAACGATATCTGCTCCTGATATTATAAGTGACCACTTAGTCATAAAAACTATCTCCAGCGATCTCCGCATTGATACCATCCATGCTGCAAATACGGATATCAGCACTACCAGCGGAGATATTCATCTTGGAAATCTAAGCGCTGGGGCAGTTCAAGTTAAGTCAGTTTCCGGCAATCTGTCCGTCACGACACAAGAGGAACTGCAGAAAGATATGACTTTGAAGTCAGTATCAGGAGATATTCTCCTGCAATTGCCGGTCCAGAGCAGCATCAATCTGCGCTGCAATTCCGTTTCAGGAGACTGCACGACAAGACTTCCCCTGGAAAACCGCTCTTCCTCGGACAATTCCTTAAGCGGCACCCTCGGCAGCGGCCAGCATACGGTCAGCTTGAAAACAACTTCGGGGAACATTCATACTACTCAGTAAGTTTTAAAGTGTAAAAAAGTATTTTATAACAGACCTGCATAATTACAAGATTCCTAGAGAATTTGACCAATGCTTTATCTTTGATGTTGATTTATATTTTGTCCATATAGACGAAAAAAAAGACTATTCTTTTGCTTACTATCTGTTAACTCTTGAGAATAGTCTTTTTCGGATAATAATTACTATTTCTTTTCAGTTAAATGATTGTTCAACTATTTTTTATCAACTGAGTTACGATTTCTTTGCCATGCCTTACTGTGATCTTCAACTGCCTTCATAGCTTTTTCATAGTCTTTTTCCATTATAGCCTCATGCATAACACGATGTTCTTGATATCCGAGGTCTGAATTAATAGTCGGTGCAAAAAGATCTACTACAAAACTATACATATTATCTACAATATTATTGTGAGTCATCTTTCCCATAAGCCTGTGATATTTTAAATCAATTTGGTCTGCTGTCTTACGGTCTTTTGAGTTGGTTTCTTCTGCTTTATCAAATTCAATCATACACTCAGATAATTTCTGTAAATCCTTCTCGGTAGCGTTTTTAATAATTAGACGAACAACCTCTTTCTCCATCATTTCTCTAACTTCAATGAGTTCATCATAATCACCATTTGAAACAAGAATTCTAAACAATAGTGGATCAAAAATCTTCTTATTGCTTGCATTGCTAATGTATGTACCAGCTCCCCTGCGAATATCAATGACTCCGAAAGCTGAAAGAATTTTCATAGCTTCTCGAATTGAGCCACGACTTACTTTAAGCTGCTCAGCTAAAACCGACTCACTTGGAATCATATCACCAGGACACAATTGCTTTTCAATTAGTAAGCCTTTAATCTTTTCAATAACAGTATCAACTGCAGATATTCGGGGTTCTTCTATAGCAAATAAGTTTTCCAATGTATGCCCTTCATTTACACAAATATTTCAAATTTGTTCTCATCATGATAGTTTTATAATATTGTATATTACTAAAAAAATCAATTGACTAGCCATGATACGTACATCCTGTTGCAGGAAAAAGCACTTTCATTATTATTAACAATAAAAAACGTAACATCAAAAAAGCATTACACATTATTTAAAAATAAAGTCTGGAAGAAATGTTGATAGTACTGGAAAAATCGTAATAATAAGAAGCGATACAATCAAAGGAATAAAAAACGGTATTATTTTCCTAATAATCCGCTCAACAGGCTCCTTTGCTACATTACTGACCATATAGAGACTCATTCCAACAGGAGGAGTCAGCAACCCAACCATAAGATTCAGGACAACAACTATACCTAAATGTATTGGGTCAACACCAGCAGCTATTAAACCGGGATAAATTATTGGGGTCATTACTAAAATCGCTGCTATAGTATCCATAATCATACCCACAATTAGAAGAATAAAATTAACCATAAGAAGAAGTATAATTGGCTCCTGACTGATAGAATTCAGCAAGCCAGCCATTTGTGCAGGAATTTGTTCTACTGTCAAAGTCCATGCAAAGACAGAAGCACATCCTACAACAAAAAGAATAACAGCAGAAGAATGTATAGTCTCCAATGCCATATTAAATATCTGCTTGATAGTCAGCTCCCGATACACAACAACACCCAGGAAAATTGAATATCCTACTGTTACAGCAGCTACCTCTGTAGGACTGAACCATCCCGAAAGCAAACCGCCAATTAGTAATAACGGTGTAATCAATGCAGGAAAAGCTGATTTTATATTCATAAGAATTTCTTTTACGGTATACCTTTCCTTATCTTTTGGGTAATCTTTTTTATGCGCTGTCCATGTTACAACAACCATAAGAGAAATCGTTATAATAAGTGAAGGTATAATACCAGCGAGAAGTAACTGCACACCAGAAACCTCAGCTACAGTAGCAAATATTATCAGAGGAATAGAAGGAGGAAAAATCGGACCAATAGTAGCTGATGCAGCTGTTATGGTTGCGGCATCAGCCCCATCATATCCTTGATCCTTCATTGCTTTTATCTCTATATTGCCCAGTCCTCCAATATCTGCTAAAGCTGCTCCTGAAATACCTGAGAAGATAAGACTCGCGAGAATATTAACATGAGCTAAGCCTCCTTTCCTATGCCCGACAAGCATCCTTGCAAATACAAATAGCCTATTGGTAATCCCAGAAGTATTCATTAAATTCCCGGCAAAAATAAATACAGGTACGGCAACAAGGGGAAAAGAATTTAATGCGTTTGGAAGTCTTTGTGCAAGAACAGATATTGGAAATATGTCTGATGTTAAAAAATAGATAATGGCTGAAACACCCATTCCAAAAGCTACCGGAATACCCAATAAAGTAAGTAATAAGAAAAGTAATATTATCATTCCTCCAGTCATTCTTTCCCCCAGAAACGTAGTATAGTGATTAATTTACATATTCCGACAACAACTCCTGTAAATGCTCCAATGAGTCCGGCAAGAAAGAACCACTGATTCTGCATATTCAAAGAAGGAGTACAAACATCACCCATATATCTGATAAAATTATAATGGCTGAAAATATAAAACACATAAAAAAAAGTAATGCATAAAACAGAAAAGAGCTTCGTGAATTTATTATACTTTGAAGGAACAAAAGTTTTCACAAAATAATCTAATTTAACATGTTCATCCCTGCTGAAAATGACAGGGGACAGAATTAGAACCATAGAAAGTAGTAAATATCTTGCCATCTCCTCAGACCAAACAAAACCCCAGCCCAAACTATTTCTTAGAATCACCTGCACAATTATAAGCAAAGAAAGCAGTATTAGAATTATGGCAGATATATGCTCAAAAAAACTTAAGATCTTCTTCATTGTTCTCATATCCTTATCAGTGACTACTAAAAAACAGCCCCAAATGTGTTAACAAATACATTGGAGCTGTTTTCAGTTTTTTAACACATCATTCTAATATTATTTTCAGTTACTATTCTATCTGAGAAATAATATCATACATATCACCGTACATATCACTGAAATTTTGATTCACATATTCTTTTACACGGCTTCTGAATTTCTCAACCTGCAGGCCCTCAGATTCTGTAATAACTGTCATACCAGCATCCTTAAGTAATTCAATGTTCTCCGCCTCACCAAGCTTCGTAAGATTAGTAGCCCATTCTGCTGTCTCTTCTGCTGCTTCCATTATCTGATCTCTCTGTTCCTGAGTTAAACTCTTCCATACGCTTTCATTAGCAACAACACATTCAGCACCCATGATATGACCAGTAAGCATCATATGAGACTGAACATCCTGCATATTATTCGAATAAATAGTGTTCGGCGGATTTTCCTGTCCATCAGCAGTACCTGTTGCTAACGCAGTTGGTAGTTCTGCAAAATCTATTGGAGTAGCTATAGCTCCCATACC
The DNA here is from genome assembly GCA_021736505.1 of Spirochaetia bacterium. The sequence continues at coordinate 5,211 of JAIPFU010000034.1, forward strand.
ATTAACTGCAGCCATATATATTGGAAAAGGAATTGCACGAATTTTCATTCCCTTCAAATCAGCTGGTTCATAGACAGCCTCATTCGCTGTCAACTGGCGAGTACCAAAGTAAAAATTGTATATATTCCTTACATTCCTTTCATCTATAAGACCTTTATTCAGTTTCTGCATAATAGGAGAATCCACATCGGTAACGCGCATAAGATGATCTACACTCTTGTACAGATACGGTGTATCAAGAACCGCATAGTCAGAGTATAATGATCCAATACCTGCCATAGTATTGTGGTGAAATGCTACAGTACCATTGGAAACCATTTCTGCCATTTCCTGCAGTGTTCCAAGCTGAGATGAAGGATATACTTTAATGACAACTGAACCATTTGTCTTCTCTTTTACTAGATCAGCAAAATAAACAGCCTGCTTTCCAGCAACACTTCCAGGTGCATTCATGTGGGCATAAATCAGCTGACTTTTCGATTTAGAACCGCTCTCATTCTGTCCTTCAGCAAAAATACTTCCTGCAGTTAAACAAAGCAGCAGTACAGCAATAACAACCTTTTTCATAATTACAACTCCTTATATATTTTTTTATTTTCTAAGGCTTTTTTAGCCTTTTTCACAATTTCTTCTGCAGTGATGCCGTATTTTTGGAACAATTCTTCCGATGTGCCGGATTCAGGAAAAACATCCTGTATACCGACCATTTGCATCGGAACATTCGGCCCCTGCACATTCACTTCAGCAACTGCGCTGCCAAGACCTCCTATAACCGTATGGTCTTCAACAGTAACAACCGCAGAAGCTGTATTCAATAAATTTATTAGTTCTTCAACAGGTAATGGTTTCAAAGTAGAAATTTCAACAGCTTTCACTTTATAACCAAGATTTTTCAGCATAATACAAGCTTTCTCCAGTATAGGCAAAACAAAGCCGCACCCAACTAGGAGTATTTCATCCCCATAATCCTTTAGTTCCCTAATTTTATGAAATTCAAATGGGGTGGAGATATCATGATACAATGGTTCTTTACCACTTCCTGTTCGTACATAAACAGGACCAGGAATATCTACTGCCTTTAAAATTGCTTTTTTTACTTGTCCAGCATCAGAAGGTACCAGGATAGTCATACCTGGCATTGTTCGAAGAATACCAATATCCTCACACCCTTGGTGTGAGACACCTTCTCGTTCACCTGACCCCATCCCGCCATTTGCTCCTACAATAACCATATCTAAATTTGAATAACATACAATGGAACGCAACTGCTCACAAGCACGCATCGAAGCAAATACGGAATATGTAACATAGATAGGCTTAATACCAGTTGAAGAAAGTCCTGCAGAACAATCTACAGCAGCCTGTTCCGAAATACCCATTTCAATAACTCTATCAGGATATTTTTTTGCAAAATCCTGCGCTTTAATTACTCCTACTGAATCGCTTGAGACTAAGACTACTGATTCATCCCTCTCTGCAATTTCCAGCAATGCATCAGTTACAGCTCTTCTGCTGCTTGTGTTCACATTCGCTTTTAAGCTCTTCATTCTGCAGCCTCCTGTGATAATATTTCTCGTGCCTGCTTCATCTGAATTTCAGTGGGAACTCGTTTATGCCAGCTGTTATCATTTTCCATAAATGAAAGTCCCTTTCCTTTTGTCGTTGAGCATATTATCATTGAAGGTTTATTTTTCTGTTTACCTGCATCCTCAGATGCTGAAATAATTTCCTGAAAGCTATGTCCGTCAATTTCGTATGTATTCCAGCCGAATGCATTGAACTTTTCATAAAATGACGTAAGGCCACTTATATTCTCTACAGTACCACCACTCTGCCAACAATTATTGTCAAGAAAAACAATCAAATTAGCTAGGCCAAGATGGGACGCTGCAATAATTGATTCCCACACAATCCCTTCATTTGTTTCTCCATCTCCAAGCACGGTATAGACCTTAGCGCCTAAGCCCTGCATTTGAAGACCTTTAGCCGTACCTATCGCAGTAGCTAATCCATTACCCAAACTGCCAGTTGTTGCATCATTTCCAGGGGTTTTTCCCATAAGTGGATGTCCCTGAAGACGAGAATCAATTTTTCTCAAAGTCCTCAACTCGTCTTTTGCAAAAAAACCTCTATATGCAAGGGCAGCATACAGCATTGAACATGCATGGCCCTTAGATAAAAAGAATCTGTCACGTTCTTTCATTGAAGGTCTTTCAGGATCAATTCTGAGAATCCCTCCAAAATATAGGGCTGTGATGATTTCAGCGACAGAAAAACAAGGACCTGGATGACCATCTTTAACATCATAAACCATTTCCAGCACTTCTAGCCGTAAAGCGGCAGCAGTGCGTTTGAGCTCATTTATGCTATAACTCATACATCCCCCTGTAGATAGGAAGCAAGAGAATCCATTCCTGATTCTGGACTTGTAAGCACAGGTTTTCCAATTCTTTCAGAAAGCTGCTCCTTCATACGAGCCATAGAACCCTGCGCCAAGAGAAAAACATCTGCTTTATCTTTCAGTTTTTCTGCTGCTTGTAAAATCTTAGCATCATGAATATCCTCTCTACCTTCGCCTAATGCCTGAAAAGCACCATCCGCAAGTCCATTCATAACTTCTACTGAACGATTCTTTTTCTCTGCAGTTTTTTCAACAAGACGTATAGTAGGTTCCAGTGTTGTTGGGAGAGTTGCAATTACCCCAATTCGCGAATATCCTAAAACAGCTGCTTCTGCCATTGGAGCATCTATTCTGAGAATTGGTATATCAAGAAAAGGTTGTATTAAATCAACTGATTCGCCTACCGAAGAGCACGTCTCCAAGATAACTGCTGAATGAGCTTCTCTAGCCTCTCTGCAATAAGCATATATTTTTCTTAGAACAGCATCTCCCATTTTTCCTTCTTTAATAACTGCTGCAATAAGATTATCATCCAATACATTTATCAATGTATGTTCAGGAAATCTTTGTGAAAAATAAACACTCAAGGGTTTTACTAGAGCAGCGCCGGTATATATTGCTGTAACTGTAGCCAAAAAATCCTCCTATACAATTTAAACATCAAACGTTTGATGTTTTATGTCTTGTATGGACGTTAGCATCAATCCTGATATCTGTCAAGAAAAAATTTTAATAACTCTTTGAGATGGCTAATTAGAATTGGACGTGAGAAATCGTTAGAATAAACACTTTGAAAACACAAAAATCTAGAGAAAAAGGGGTTGGAGCTGACATTTTATTCCTTATCGGTGTTGGAACAGCTATTGGTTTCTATTTTTTTATTATCTCCTTCGTTTTTTTGGCTGATTTATCCTTCGAAGAAGTAGGTTCCATATACTTGTAAATTAAAATGCTTGCTAGAATAAATGTTCTGTGTTATTTTCCTTTATCACAGGTATCACAGGCTTGTTTTATTTCTTTTTATACTTTTTTTAGGAAATTTTTTTATCTGATAAGCAAATTCTTTGAAACAAAAACGCTAAATATTTGGAGGATAGCATGAATATTGTAATTCTTGACGGCTATACGGAAAACCCTGGGGATTTATCCTGGGAAGGATTCGAAGCATTGGGGAATCTCACAGTATATGACCGCACTCCCGAAAAACAAATCGTTGAACGGATTGCGGATGCTGAGATTGTCATAACTAACAAAGTACCCCTGACTGCTGAAACCATGGCTGCTTGCCCGAAAATAAAGTACATCGGAGTTCTTGCCACGGGTTTCAATGTTGTCGATATCCAAGCGGCTAAAGAGCGGGGAATTCCTGTGACAAATATACCGACTTACGGTACTGCAGCGGTAGCCCAGTTTGCCATGGCTCTCCTGCTGGAAATCTGTCATCACATTTGGCCCCACAGTGAAACAGTCCATCAGGGGAAATGGACAAAAAGTCCCGATTTCTGCTACTGGGATTACCCGCTCATCGAGCTTGACGGAAAAACCATGGGAATAATTGGCCTTGGACGTATCGGAAAAAAGACGGCACAGATAGCAGCCGGCTTCGGCATGAATATCCTCGCCTATGATGCATATCACGATAAGGCCTGGGAAAATGACATTCGCAGATATGCAGAATTGGATGAGCTGCTGGAAAAATCGGATGTGATCTCACTTCATGCACCGCTTCTTCCGGATACCGAAGGCATCATCAATAAAAACAGCATTGCAAAAATGAAAGACGGAGTGATCATTCTGAATAATTCAAGGGGCCCCTTGATTGTGGAAGAGGACCTCAGGGATGCCCTGAACTCGGGGAAAGTGTATGCCGCAGGCTTAGATGTCGTTTCCACGGAACCCATACGGGAAGACAATCCCCTGCTGGAAGCAAAAAACTGCATCATCACCCCGCACATCTCCTGGGCGCCGAAGGAATCTCGACAGCGTCTCATGAATATAGCGGTGGATAACTTGAAGGCATATCTTGATGGGAAACTAATCAACACAGTCAATATGTAAAAACGAGAGGCTTTGGTGCCGGGAAAAGTTTTTCTTTTCCCGGCATTTTTTCTCAATTTTTTTCTATTCAGGTCGGCGGAAGAAAACTGCTGTAAGTCAGCAGTAGAATCACTCAGCTCTAAATATGACCGTATAGTCACCTTCTCAAGCTATCTACTTGCCCTACTGAGGTATCGTACCGTCAAGATCCCACAAATCCTCCCAGCTCTGATCATCCTTCCATAGAAAAACCTGACCCTTAATCAGTCGGCAGTTTTTGTCAATACCAGCTAGGGCATCCATTTCATTCTGACTGAGGGGATCTTCTGCTGCAGCCCGCAGGTTGGTCAGAAAGTTTCTCCGCTTTGTAGAAAAAGGTATAGGAACCTGCCCCCTCTGTACGGCCCACTTTATGCAGACCACAGCGGGATGTATTCCATGATCCGCAGCAATTTTTGTGACCACCGGGTCATCTATATCCACGGTATCTCCTGGAGCACGGTCTCTTTCCGGCCGACCAGGCGAACCAATTGGGCTGAACCCGATAGGCTGTATATCATGATCACGAAGGAAGGAGAACAACTCCGGCTGCTGGAAATGCGGATGCAGCTCCATCTCATTACATGCCGGTTTTATATCCGCATCTCGCAGAAGGAGTTTCAGTTTTGGAATCGTCATGTTGGAGGTACCAATGTGACTGACCAGTCCTAACTCCACAAGCCGCTCCATTTGACGCCAGGTCTTCATGAAATTTTCATGAATATAAGGGACTGCATAGGGATTTCGTTCATCCACTGAGCAGCCTGGAGGATGGTGGTTTGGAAAAGGCCAGTGCACAAGGAAGAGATCAAGATAATCGAGCTTCAAATCCTTCAGAGTCTGCGCACAGGAGAGGAGAATATCTCCATCTCCATGCATATCATTCCAGACTTTTGAAGTAATCCACAGCTCATCTCTGCGAATCTCTCCGCTTTCCATGACTTCCTGCAGAACAGGACCAATCTTATCTTCATTACCATACACCGAAGCACAGTCTAAATGACGATACCCAGCAGAAAGAGCGCCGCGGACGGCTTCTGCAACCTCATCTGCAGATACGTGGTCGGATCCAAAGGTACCCAAGCCCACGGCAGGCATAACTGCTCCAGTATAAAGACTGACTTTGGGAACATCCCAAGGATGCACTTGATCCGCATCTAATGTAAATGTTTGTTTGTTTTTTAGAGCTTCACTGCTAGCCATGCTACTTCACTTCCTCATCAAAAACCACAGCAACTTTTCCGCATTTCCCACTGGACATCAATTCATATGCTTCAGCAGCCTTGTCCAGGGTAAACCGATGCGTTACAAGATCTTCAGGATGGATTCCCCAGCGAACCAGACGTTCAACCAGTTCTTCCATTCGCCAGATATTCGTCACCCAGCTTCCATATATGGTTTTCTGATCGTGAATGATGTCAGGACTCGGCTGGAAGGAGCAGGTTCCGCCTTCACCGATAAAACAGATTTTACCCCATTTCCGTGCACCCTGAATTGCAATCAGCCGGGCTTTATCGTTTCCAGAGCAGTCAACAGATTTTTCACAACCCATACCGTCTGTAACTTCTTTGATTTTGGAAACCGTCTCGGAGTTGGAATCAAAGACGTAATCCGCCAGTCCTAAATCCAGTGCAAGCTGACGACGGTCTTCAGCAATATCTATACCGATGGTCTTCGTTGCGCCCATGGCCTTGCTCAACATGAGAGCAGCCAAACCGACAGGGCCAAGCCCGGTTACAAGAACAGCATCGTTCCCGGATACGCCGATTTTTTCGAGTCCTTCATAAACGGTTCCGAAACCACATGCAACCTGAGCTCCGTCTGTATAGGTTAGCTCATCAGGAAGCAGAACCAGATCTTTTTCTTCTGCTATAAGGTATTCTGCCATACCCCCATTACGCTGCCATCCGTAGGCCCGACGAAATTCGCTGGTGCAGCTGATCATATATCCTCTTCTACAATCGTTACAGACGCCGCAGCCTGAAATATGATATACGACCACTCGGTCACCTTCTTTAAAACGACGCAGCCCCGGGCCAGTAGCGACTATCTGCCCGCATGGTTCATGCCCTGCTATGACTCCCTGGTAACCTTCAGGTCCTTTTCCAACATGCTCATGATATATTGCCCGGATATCACTACCGCAAATGGTGGATGACTTCATCTTTATCAGCACTTCCCCATGTCCTGGTTCTGGAATATCATATTCCTTAAATTCAACTGTACTGTTTCCCGGAAGGACGGCCCCTTTCATTTTCTTTTTATCTGGCATACTTACCTCCATATTGGATCCTAAAATATTTGTGAAACAATCAAAAACATCAGCTATATATTATTTGCAAGATCAATTAAACTGCATAATGCAACCCAACGTTTATTTTGTGGATTTTTTCTCCGAGACGATTTCCAAACCATGTGGATTTTTTCTCCGAGACCAAATCCAACCAACAACCTAACCAACGAACCAACGAACCAACAAACCAACAAACCAACAAACCAACGAACCAACGAACCAACGAACCAACGAACCAACTAACCAACCAACCAACAACCCAACCAACAACCCAACCAACCAACAACCCAACCAACAACCCAACGAACCAACAAACCAACCAACCAACCAACCAACTAACCAACCAACCAACCAACCAACCAACCAACCAACCAACCAACCAACTAACCAACCAACGAACCAACTAACCAACTAACCAACTAACCAACGAACCAACTACCCAACCAACCAACTAACTAACCAACCAACCAACTAACCAACTAACCAACTAACCAACGAACCAACTAACCAACTACCCAACTACCCAACGAACCAACAAACTAACCAACCAACCAACCAACTGTAGATACCCGCGAAAAAAATATGAGAAAAGAAGTAGATTACCGGAATAAAAAATGAGATACTTGAAGAAAAGGATAAAAGAATGCGGGATATCAATACCAATATCCTTCCCGCATTCAAAAACCAAAAACTGGTAT
>JAIPFU010000035.1 GCA_021736505.1 Spirochaetia bacterium
TCTCTTTCTCCCATGGAAATGCATGTATACTTGCACTGAAGTTATATGAAATTTTATACGTATTTTCTCTATATTATCATATACATTTTCGTGTACAATAGGTAAAAATACAGAAAACAGCTATTGTTCGGCAAAAAAAACATAAGAAAGCATAATTGTTTTGGTAATTTCTTACGACTAAAAAGAAGCTAATAGGAGTTCGGAAAAGATTCAGCTGCTGAAGGATTTATGCTCTATACGCTGGCAAAAAAATTAGTGATATGCTGATCATAGCTTGAAAAACGCTTCTCAAAGATGATTCAGCCAAGCTGAAACGTCCATCTCTAAGCTTTCTGCCAGTGTTTATGCTTTACTGTGTTTTCTCGAAATGGACTTATAGGAGGATGTATGAACAAGAACAATTCAATTTATCATAGCCAGGATGACATATACCCTAAGTTATCACAGCTTCATGATACACTGCTTCCGACCCTGCAGAAAAATCTTCCTGCTCATGAAGATGTCCTGGAAAGCTTCAGTTCCATGATACTTTCCGCTTCCGGGTGGCGGAAGGTTTTTGCTGCGGACGGTGAGGAAGAAAGTAAAACAGCTGAGATCACTCCTGCAGACAGCATAATAAGTGCTGTCGCCGCTCTGACATTTCTTGAGTTCATTTCAGAAGCTGCAGATAAGGGCTTGGATGATTTCTCTTTTTCGTCTTCCGGATACTCCTCTTCTGAAGATTCTCCTTCTGGAGATTCATCGAGCAGCGGAAAAAGGACAGTAGTAATTGCATCTGACTCTCGGTACACAGGATCGGCTATCGCCTACTCTATGGCGGCTATTGCAGCTTCTTTATCATGGAATATCCGATATCTTGGTATATGCACGATTCCTGAAGTACTGGCTTACAGTAATCTTGACTTTGACATTGACTGCTTTATCTATATTTCCGCCAGTCATAATCCAATCGGCCATAATGGCTTGAAGTTTGGAACACGGCAGGGAGTGATTGGAGGGAAACACTCGGAAGTAATTATAGAAAGCATGAAAACCTATATTCATGATCCTTCTTCAGTGAAGCGTATTTCTGCTGCGCTGAGCAGCAATGACCGGAATGTATTTGCTGATCTTGATGCAGAGAGAGAACAGTTTTCTGTACTGTCAAAGGATGCTTATCGTCAGTTTATTGGGATGACCGCTTCCAGCAGTTTATGTGTATGCAATCAGGATGCTGTATATAATAAGATTCGTGAATATACAGAGAGCAGCGGGCTGGGTCTTGTTATTGATTTCAACGGTAGTGCCAGGACAACGTCGATAGATACTGAGCTCCTTTCATCTCTGGGAATTTCTTTGAAGACTCTCAATGATAAACCTGGAGAAATTGCTCATAGAATTGTGCCGGAAGGCCACAGCCTTGAACCTTGTAAGCAGGCATTGGAGGAGGCTTATGCACAGGATCCTTCATTTCTTTTTGGTTACGTTCCGGATAATGACGGCGATCGGGGAAACATTGTTTATATGAATGAGTCGGAAGGCAGAGCAGAAATCCTGGAAGCTCAGCAGCTCTTCTCCCTGATTGTCATGATAGAACTGGCATTTCTCAAGCGCGAAGAGATCATCACAAATTCTTCTGCCTCTTCCACAGCAGGAAAGTTTCTTGCAGATACTTCTGCATCAGCAGAGAAAAAGAAGAAAATGGATGCGGTTGTGGTAAATGGACCTACATCGATGAGAGTAGAAGAGATTGCTTCAGCCTTCGGCACTGAGGTTTTCCGCACCGAGGTTGGTGAAGCAAATACGGTTATTCGTGCAAAAGAACTTCGAGAAAAGGGGTATCGAGTACGTATACTCGGAGAAGGATCAAACGGTGGAAACATAAGCCATCCCGCTGTAGTCCGTGATCCGCTTAATACGGTGATGGCGCTTATTAAATTGACTGCTCTTCGGGATGAAAAACAGATACCGGGGATTTTTCATATTTGGTGCTCAGCCAAGGGTGCAGAAGATGCCTACAGTGATTATTTTCTATTTGAAGATGTTCTTTCAAGCCTTCCGGCTTATTCGACCACTAGCGCTTATGAGGACAGGGCAATTCTGAGAATCAAATCATCAAATCAGACTGAATTGAAAAAAGCTTATGAAAAACTTTTTCTTGAAACCTGGGATATTGATAAAGATGATTTTTTTGCTTCACTTGGAATTAGCTCCTGGGAAGAGATTAATTATGAAGGTACTAGATCGATACCAGGCTTCGGCCCCGACTACCGCAGTTCTCCGGAAAAGGGCGGTTTGAAAATTGTTTTTTATGATAAAAACAGAGCGGCTGTTGCCTATATTTGGATGAGAGGCTCTGGGACAGAGCCTGTTTTCCGTGTTCTTGCAGATTCTCGGGGTGCTGATGGAAATCGGGAAGAAAAGCTATTGGAATGGCATAAAAAATTAATAGAAAAAGCTGATGCTGCCGCTACCGGCTGATGCTACCGGCTGATGCTACCGGCTGATGCTACCGGCTGATGCTACCGGCTGAGGCTGCGGCATCAGCTTCAGCTTCAGCTTCAACTGATGCTTCGACTGCGTCTGCGGAATAAACATCAAGTTCAATTTAAACTCTATTCTTCCTGTTTTTTGTTGACGCCGAAGGTATATCAGCCTAAAATGAGTTCAAAAATTAGTTACAAGCTGTAACATTTGCTGCAGCATTTGGAGTCAATGATGGCAGAACATAAATCCTTCGGAGGAGAAAAGACCCTGGGGACATGGAACTATATCGCCTATGGTTCTGGTGATATGTACGGCGGAGGTTCTTTTTTTATCGTAAGTACATTTGCCATGTATTTCCTGGTAAATGTTGTCGGCTTGAACCCTTTTCTTGCAGGGCTTATACCCGGACTGGGAAAAATCTGGGATGCCCTTTCCGATCCCCTTATGGGATACATTTCTGATCATACAAAATCTCGCTTTGGACGAAGAAGGATTTTTTTCCTCATTGGCGTAATCCCAATAATTGCAACATTCAGTTTGATCTGGTTATCAGTCTCTTTTGATAGTCAGTTAGCCATTTTTTTGTATTATTTCTTTACCTATATCCTCTTTTATACAACGACTACTATGGTGATGGTTCCTTATTTTGCACTTAGTGCTGAAATTACAAAGGATTTTAAGAAAAGGAATCGTTTAACTGGCTTTAGAATGGGATTTTCTATGTTCGGGACCCTTCTAGCCGGAGTTGCAGTGCAGCCGATAATTGATGCTTTTAGTACAGCGCAGACTGGCCATTTAGTTATGGGGATTATTTTTTCAGTTATTTTTGCAGTGCCGTGGATATTTGTATTTTTGGGAACCTGGGAATATCCTGTAAGTATTCCAAAAACTGTCGGCGGGAAATTGGATATTTTTAAAAACTTTAAAACAATTTTTGAAAACAGAGCCTTTCGCATACATATTGCTATGTATATCTGTTCCTACGCCGCCATGGATATTATGATGGCATGGCTGAAATTTTATCTTCAGGATTATCTGAATAAGCCAGGTTTTATTACCCTAGGGCTCGGAACGATACTTATTACCCAGATTGCTGCCCTTCCTGTCTATGTAAGACTTGCCAACACCAGGGGCCATGCGTTTGCCTACAGAACCGGGCTGATTATTTGGGCTGCTGCAATTTTTTTCATGTACTTTCATGGGAATGACACAAGCTTTCTTATCCTGACTATCAACTGTTTCTTTATTGGAGCCGGTTTATCCGCTGGAGTTGTTATACCCTTTCAGCTTCTTCCTTTTATTGTTGATGTTGATGAATTGATGACTGGTGAAAACCGTGCCGGTACCTATTCAGGGGCAATGACCCTACTACGTAAACTTATTCAGGGTGCGCTTGTTCTACCCCTTTTAGGGCTGCTGCTGAACATAATTGGCTATGTTTCCCATACCACTGATACGACTGTTATACAATCATCTTCAACAATACAGTCTTTACGTATACTATTTGTATTGTTGCCGATTATATTTATGATCACAGGTATTTTTGTTTCAAAGAAATTCATCCTCACACCCCAAAACCATAAAAAACTAAAAACCCTAACGAAAGATTTTGATGATGGGAAAAGAGCTGAGGAATGCAGTCAGGAAGAAATCTCCCTCTGTAAAAATCTTACAGGCGAGATTCCAGAGAAACTGAAAAGATTCAGCTGATAATGGATGCATAGAGAAAATGATGGTGATATAATTTTACTATCATTTTCTTCAGGGAGGGAACTATGTATCGACGAATGAATATTAATGAAATAAAACTGGAATATGAGCATATAAATCAAATAAAAAGGGCTTTACCGGATCTCCAAATAGATGAATTCGACATCAATAATGATGGTATGTTTAATGATATAATCATAATCAACCAGGATCATGTTTTCCGGTTCCCAAAATTTGATTGGATTCTGGAAGTCATGGACCAGGAAAAAAAGTGCCTGAGTCTGCTTGAAGATATATCCGAAATATCTGTGCCTCAGTGGATTTCCTATGGGAATTTTGTCGGCTATGAACGAATTCCGGGAGAACCTCTTTCCAGAAGCATTATCCTATCCCAATCAAAAACAGTTCAAAAGAAATGGGCGAAACAGTTAGCTCTCTTCCTAAAACGTGTGCACAGTATTCCCAAAGAGAAAATCCAACAAACTGGCATTGAACGTTCCCTAACCTACCACTCCTACAATGATTGGCTTATTCTCTTTGATGAAGTTCAGCAGGAGCTATACCCCTACCTGAGTAATTACACCCAGCAGCGGATAGAAGAGTTGTTTCATCATATCATAAGGGACAACACGTTTATGGATGCTGAAGAAGTACTGGTTCATGGAGATCTCCAGGCTTATCATATTCTCTATTCTCCTTCAGAAAAAAATATCACAGGAATCATAGATTTCGGCACAGCAGGCATTGGAGACCCCGCTAACGATATTGCAACTATTATGAACCAGTACGGAGAGAGTTTTACTGCTCTGATGAGTGAATACTACCCGGAAATTCACTCCATGGCGGATAGAGCACGTTTCTGGGCTATGACTTTTGACCTGCAGTGGGCTTTAGGCGGCTTACGCACACAAAATCCTTCCTGGCACTTCGCTCATTTCGGGAATGCTCTGGATATCTCTCCTATCGGCAGCAGGCTCAGCATTACTGGTTCTGGAGTCCGGCAATAGCTGCTCCAATAATAGGAGAGTTCGCAATATGCACCATCTCATAGTAGCGCTGGTGTTTTTTCATCAGGAATTCATCCATATAGTGGCAGGTATATTTTTTCAGATTATGCGTTTTATAAAAAGTTGTCCCATCGGCATTTATACAGACAGGAAACTTTTCGTGCGTTCCTTTTCCACTCTTTATAACCGCCGCTGACAGATTCACTGCAGTAAGTTTTGCCGCCTTTTCAATAAGCTTGTCACAGATATGGTACAAGGCTTTTCGATACTCTGTTGCAGATCCCGAACATGCATTTGCTAAGGGTGAATCTGCTTCAGGATCATGGAGGAATGTATCCATGGCAACGGTATCAAGATTTTTAATATTTTTAATATTTTTTGCTGTATTCTCATCCAGCAGGTCTGCAGATATTTTTTTTAAGACAAAGAGAATATAGGGACCAAGATATGCGCCGGAAACAATTTTTTCAAAATGATACGTACCGGATGATTCGGTTGTTTTGTAAAAAGCCCTATCTATTTTACTGAGCTTAATGTCAAATCCGCCGCTTTCAATATTTACTACTTGGTGGGTGTATGAAACATCTTGGAGATCAGCTTTTGTTATTTTTGAGTTTTCCTCGATGTAACATGTGTTTGTACCGGTACCAAGAATAAATCCAATATAACTGCTGTAACGGTGTTCCTCTGCTGATGCTTTACCGGAAAGGAGCGTTGCAACGGTATCGTTAAGGACTGTCAAATTCCATTTCCCGTCAGGAAATCTGGATTCAGCCTCATGTAAAAAGTTTTTCCCAATCAACTTGCCAATTACTTCAGAGGCTTTTATCTCCTTTGAAAAATGCAGGAGGATACCGTCTCTTTCAGGTGTGATTTTAGTTGGATACGAAAAACAGAAGCCGATATTACTGCTATCCATGAGAATTTCTTCGGAAAACTTTACCATTCTGGAGAAAAAATCTTTTGCGGATAATTCTTCCCTGCTGCCGGGCATGGTATGTTTTGAAAACTTGCTGATCTTAGCCTCTCCATCAGGAGTAAAGCGAACGATACACGATCGAAAATTTGTACCGCCTGCATCAAGTACAATAACATTCTCATCCGGGGCTATGTGCTTTCTGACAGGGATATACGTTGGAAGCATGGCTAAAGATGAAGAATCATTACGTAAACCCTTTTCCATTTCTGCGAGAAAGGTATCGCAAATTTTTTGCATATCAACATTATTGGGGTGCAGACCATGTTCGCTAAGATAACTGTCCACTCTCTCTACAATATCCAAAGTTCCCATGAAAACTCCTTTCGCTTCATTACCTTTTTTCATTTTTTGAGTAAGGAATTCGCAGTTGACTGAACAAATACAGTCAGCAGAATCCCGGATATTGTACTTGTGAATGAAAGTTTTGTCTACAAATACGACAAGCTTTCATTATATTCAAAATAATCATTTGGAAAATGGTGTTACAAAAAGTTTTAATAAAAGTTTTCATCAGAGAATTTCATCAGAGAATTTTATCAGTGTTTTTCATCAGAGAATAAGTTTTCATATGTGAAGGCATATATAAAGGCCCTATACTGCAGAATATTTGAAGTAAAAAACTGCAGTATAGAGCTTAACTCACATTTACACCTGTTGAAGCTATTCTAGCTGACTTGGGCTTCAGCTGATTCCTGCTCCAGATCTGTATCCAGACTCTCCTGACTGTTTTTTGTCCATTCAGGGAGTAAAGAACTCTTCATGAGACTGAAAAAGTCATTAAAATCATGAACTTCAATCTCCTGAAGATAAGGATTATATACTATATACCATGTTTGTCCCCAAATATAGATATCATAATGGAAAAGAAGGTCTCCTTCCCCAAATCTTATCAGCGGTTTTTCTTGAGCTTTTTTTATCTCGTCTATAACTTGTACTTTTCCGTTGCATAAATTTGTGTATGGAAGTTCAATATCATTTCTGAAAAGTCCGGGAGAATACTCCTCAGACTCCGCAGCATACACTTCAAATTCCCATTGCCAACTTGGAATAAAAACTTGATAAGTCATCCCCTCTTCTTTTACAGTTTCATGAAGCAGCTTAATCATGTTATCCTTTGTAATAAACATATAGACCTCCCATCCCTTGAGTAATTTGTTATTTCAGTATACCCGCATTGGCTGATGAGGGAATCACCCGAAGGGATGATAGACTTTTACAGAGCATATTTCTTTTTTTACAAAGTTTGAGCAGTTTTGCAGGATTATGCTGTAAGGAAAGTCTTATAAGAATTATAATAAAAGTATGCACATTGAATAATAATGCTTAGTGTAGTTGCAGTTCAGAAAATTAGAAAAACCGGCTCATATGGATCATATGAGCCGGAACTATGCCTGAACAATAAGTTCAGGTACAGGTGGGTCGGAGAAAAAATTCTCCGATGTTCCAGGAAATTGCAGGGCACCTATTTTTATAATATAGTATTATACTTTTTTCAATACTTCCTAGAAGACTATTCTTGTATTCCTACAAAAAAAAAGTAAAAGCCTACAAATATTATTCAAATGAAGTTTTTTTTGCCAAACTGTATCTGGAAACAGCTTCAGCAACTTCTGTCTGCTTGCTTTGAGAAACAGAAATGAAGCCTTCATTTATTAGTGAATTGAGACAATTCAGCAAGCGTTCTTCCGAATAGTTTAGTTCTGCATTGATATCTTCAAATTGAACATCCCCTTTGGAGATAAGGAGGTCTAAAAGCTTACCGCGAATTTCCCTATTTGAATTCTTAAATTGTGCCTGACGGGTATAATGAGCACTTCTTCGATTTGGGTTGGGTATTACTTTCTTAAGGAACACACCATAATCCATCAAAGCATAATACCAATGCTTCGGGTCCTTTTCATCCATTATATGTTCAAGCAGGTCATAGAGCTGTGCATCTTTTACCTCTTCAGCTCCATAAAAGAAAAAATACAGAAGAACTCGCCGAATATTTGTTTCCAAATACAAAGATGGTTTTGTAAAAGAAAATGCACGTATTGCGGCTGCTGTGGCCGGTCCTACCATATAAAGTGAACGTAGTAACTTTTCATCTTCCGGTATTTGTCCATCCCATTTTTCAACCACCGTCTTTGCTATCCTTACTAAGGCAAGGGCACGTCTGTTATAACCAAGGCCCTTCCAAAGGGTAATGAGCTCAGAAATATCAGCTTTTACCAAAGCCTTAATATCCGGATATGTTTCAAGAAACTGGATATATTTCGGCAGAACACGGTCTGTCTGGGTCTGCTGAAGCATCATTTCTGAAAGCAGAATTCGATAAGGATCTTGTGTTTCTCTCCACGGAAATTTTCTTCCAAAATTGGAATAGTAGGCATATATCAGGGCACGAAAATTACCAATATCCTGTTTACTTGGTTCTCCGCAATTACTGAATGGAGGTATAAGAAAATCTGTTCTGCAAATAATATCCAGGGGAAGTTCCGGTTCCGGATTTAATTTCTCTCTACAGCCGTCAGCCATCGTGCTCCCTTTTTTTTAGAGGGACATCAAAATTTTGCTGTCCCTTACATATCCTTAGCTTTCTGTCTTTTTTCTGCCTTTCTGCTTATTTTATTCCAGATACCCGAGAGCCCCATTTCCCTTTTCATCTCTTTCAGGGTAAATCGCGCCTCTTCTCGCATGCGGAGGGTCCCATTGTATATAACTTCATCAACAAAACCTTTTTGATCCGCATATTCCTGCCTTTTCTCACGTATCGGATCCAGGAAGCTATTCAACGCAGCTGAAAGTTTCTGTTTAACTTCAACATCTCCAACCGTCCCTTTCCGGTAGCGCTCCTTGAGCTCAGCCACCTCTTCTTTATTTGTATTAAAGGTATCGTGATACATAAAAACCGGATTCCCTTCCACCTTGCCAGGAATATCAGACCGAATCCGATTAGGATCGGTATACATGCTCTTTACTTTCTTTTCCACAGTCTTCGCATCATCCGACAGATAAATAGCATTGTTCAAGGACTTAGACATTTTAGCACTTCCATCAGTTCCTACAAGAGACCCCACATTCCCAACGAGAACATCAGGAACAGGAAATACTTCACCGTAAAGATAATTAAATTTTCGCGCAATTTCGCGGCTCAGTTCAACGTGGGATTCATTATCCTTTCCCACGGGAACAAGATTAGCTCTAGGCATGAGAATATCTGCCGCCTGAAGCACAGGATATCCAAGCAAGCCAAATGGCATTTCGTTTAAATCTGCTGATCGAGCCATATCCTTCAAACTAGGTATCCGCTGCAGTCTCGGAACACTTACCAGCATCTCAAAAAGAAGATTCATTTCATATACTTCATGGACAGCCGACTGCAGGTAGATAACAGATTCATGAGGATCAATTCCGCAAGCCAGATAATCTAGAACCATTTCACGTGCATTAGCTGCAATGGATTCGATATTTTTCTTTGAGGGTTTTGTAGTAAGGGTATGCAGATCTGCAATAATGAAAAAACATTCATAATGTTTCTGCAGTTGTACTCGATTCTGCAGGGACCCTACATAATGACCTAAATGCAGTTTCCCAGTAGGTCTGTCACCGGTTAATATACGCTTCTTTTCCATGGTTCATCCTTTAATAGAAATATATGTATCATAATGAGATTTAAGGTTTCATGCAATCGAATAATTGTAAAAGGATTTGCAAAAACATCGAAATTCCAGGAAAGGGAAAGCTATTAAGCGTTTTTCCTCTTCTGCCGTTCAATTTTTGCTTGAAGGCGTCTTTCCTTATTCATACGGCGTTTTTCTTCTCGTTCTTTCCTATATTTTTCCCTTCTTCTTCTATCTTCTTCCCTAATTTGTTTTCTATATCTTTTTCCGCTGCTGATAAGTACGGATATGGGCTTCAAGCCCGGTATATTATCACAGACGATCTGTGTAACAGCCATTATCGGTACAGAGAGAAACATTCCTACAATACCCCAGACATATCCCCAGAATATTAGAGCTACAAGAATAACGAAGGGACTCAAATTAAGTCTGCTTCCCTGGAAACGGGGATCCAAGATATTGCCCATGATCATCTGTATCATAGTCATAATCAGGGCTACATAAATAATTTGTACATAATCAGGAAAGAACTGGATTGTGGCCATAATTATTGTAAGCACCGTTATAATAACGGAACCAATGGAGGGTATGAAATTCATAAGAAAAGCTAGAACTCCCCATATAACGGCAAAATCGAGATTTACGGCCAAGGCTCCTACATAAAACAGAATACCGGTGCCTAAACTGATAAGGGATTTCAAAATAAGATACTGAGAAATCTGCCTGTTGATACGTTCAAAAACTATTGCCGCCTTCATTCCTGAACGACTGGGAAGCGCTACCTTAAATTTAGGAATAAGGGACTGCCGCTCTAAAAGGAGAAATAGTACAAAAATAAATATAAGAAAGGAGGTACTGAGAATATTTACCACGGACCCGGAAGCTGATGTCAGAGTATTAATCAACATGGATTTCCAGTCAACAAGATCAGCAAACACATCTGAAGGAGATAAACCAAGATAAGGAGTTATCTGGTCACTTATTCCTCCGAAAATTTCTTCAAATTTATTAATATATTTTGGCACTTTATTTATAAATGAGTTTATAGCCACGGTTAAAAACAAAAAGACCAATGCAAACATAAAAATAAGGAGAGTAATAACTAAAGAAATGGCTAACCAGCGGGGAACCCTGTTTTTTTCAAGTCGATTTACCAGGGGATTCAGGATAAGAAAAAGAAAAAAGGATACCGCCAAGGGCACAGTTACGGCACTGGCCGCTTTCAAGACAAAAGTAATAAGAACAAATAATACAATACCTAGAGCAATTTGTTTAGTTTTTTCAAATTTGTCACTTTTTTCTTTTATCTTATTATTTTCCATCAATTACACTATAAAGCACCTTTGAAAAACTAGCAATATATTAATATACTAAGACCATGGCTTTAGAGAAACTTAATAAAAATCAAACAAATTTAGATAGACTGCAGATAGTCCTAGTTGATACGGAAACGGATGAAAATATCGGATCTGTGTGCAGGGCTATGAAAACAATGGGCTTATCAAGGCTGGCCATTGTCAGTAATTCACGATATCATGAAGATAGTATTAGAAAACTGGCTATCCATGCCTTTGATATTTATGAACAGCACAAGAGATATTCCACCCTTTCAGAGGCTGTATCAGATAGTATTCTGACTATCGGGGCTACGAGAAGAAGAGGGAAATTCAGAAAATATTTTTCCTATCTCCCGGAACAGCTGACTGAGAAAATAAACTCCCTGGGGCCTGGAGTTGTTTCCATTGTGTTCGGTAGAGAATCTGACGGCTTGACCTTAGAAGAACTCAGTATTTGCGATGCAGCAGTAAGGATACCGACTAGTAAAGATTTTCCAAGTCTGAATCTAGCACAGGCGGTACAGATCATTGCCTATGAATTGAGAAGAGGATTGACCGATACAGATGGATATAGACCTATAGAGAGAATTCAGTTGGAAAAAACTGTTGATACTGTTATCGAGTCCCTTGAATCCATTGATTTTTTCAAACAGCAGGAGAAGCTTGAGGTTCGTCAGTTTTACAGGGATATCTTTGCCAGGGCAGGTTTGAGTAAACAGGAGTCGGATCGTATAGAAAAGCATTTCAGAAAAATGGCTGCCATAAAAATTTATAAGTAATTATTTATAATGAAAAATCTTAAATCTTTGAACTTGATTAACTGATTACTTGATAAAAGAATAAAGCAGCAAGCTCTAAAAGCCGACTTGAGTGAAATCTACACTCTTCAAAGCAACTTATGAGCTTTATTAAAAGTCTTTTTTCTAGAGGGGATATAATTTTGGAACTGAAAAACATACCGGGTAAAACCAGCAAATATCTGCAGGACATAATGAAAAGCTATGATGGATCTGCAGGGACAAATTTTATTGATGAGAGAAGACTTCCCGATGTACAGGGAATCCAAAAAGTACTTGACGGCCTTATGGAAATCCTTTTTCCCGGCTACTCCGGTAAAAGAGATATTACCAGTGAAAATGCTATGTATGTACTTGGAGATCTGCTTACTTCTGTTAAATGGAAACTTGAAGAGCAGCTGCTGAAAGCCTTTCGCCATGAATGCGATATCGAATCCTGTCCGCATCCCAATTGTGAATTGCGATCAGAGCGGGTAATAGACAAACTCTTCTCGGAATTACCTGAAATACGCAGAGTATTGAAAACTGATGTCCAAGCCGCTTTTGATGGAGATCCTGCAGCCAAGTCGGAAGAAGAGGTGGTAATCAGCTATCCCGGTCTCCGG
>JAIPFU010000036.1 GCA_021736505.1 Spirochaetia bacterium
ATGTGCCGTCCAAGATATATGGTGATAATTTTATATGTATCCTTCTGTATGCTTAGAAGAATCGGCTTACGGCCTGATGAATTATAATTCTCATCTTTTCCTGTTTCGGTTATTAAGTGATTCTGGATAAGAAAATTTGTAATATTAGTAATTGTTGCCTGTGTCAATCCGGTTATTTGGGATATCTCCTTTCTAGAAATAATTTCATGTTGCTGGATAGTTTTAAGTACCAAAGCCTGATTGTGAAGTTTTACCAATTTTGCATTGCTGCCTTTTTTCTGCATGTTCCCAATCCATTATTAATTAATTTATTTAATTATTATAAGTCATTATTTTCACCTGTCAAGCAAAAATTTTATAAATTGTTTATTATTTTATATAATACTCTCTTATTTTGTGTATATTACATGGTTTTGCTTTGTTTTTATTTATAAACGAACTATTAGTTAATATGTTTAATTAATTTAATGTAAAAAAAAGGCTGGGCAGTTTCCCGCCCAACCAATCAGTCCCAAACCCCTGGCGTTTGTTTGCTGTAGGACTGAGGACTTGGATTATTTCAAACTTGATTTAAATTTTCCAATAATCATTTTCAAGTGTATCCGAAAAAGCTTGAACTGTGAAGAATACAAAGTCTTTTTATTTGGAAATCTCAAGTAAGCTTGTAAAAGGTATAAATACCTCAGGGCAAGCCCAGAGCAAACCCTTGACCCCGGAGGCTTTGCCTCCTTACGCATCCTTTGCCGCCTTACGCATCCTTTTGCCTCTTTACGCATCCTTTGCCGCCCCTTGGGACGGGGCATTTCTCCTTGCGTTACCGGCACTCACTCGGTAATGGAAACTTCTCTAGGCTTCCGCTCCTCTCGCTTCGTTTGGGAATAACTTGGGTTTCCGCGGCTTTTTCATGCTGATACATCCCGGCCCACCTGAGCATCCCCCTTCACAAGCCATCACTTCCACAAGCTTTGTACCATTGGCTAGAGAACGCTTAAGCTTCTTCATTTTTCTGATAGACGAGCTGTGCATACCGTTTATGGTTTCCGCTTTCAGCACTTCCGCCCCTTTCCAGAAATGACTCACCGCCGCTGCGACTCCCCCAGTCTCCGCAAAGCCCCGTCCGATTTTTTTCTGGTCAAGAGCTTTCTTCTGATCCATGACTTCCTGCTGATCAGAAAGATTCTTAGCCGCTGTTTCTCTGTTGATGCTTCCGCTCTGCATTTTGGCCGCCTGGCTGCGGCTAATGGTGTCCGCGGCACGACCTACCAGAGAATCAAGCTCAATGTCCCAGGCCATGAAAAACGTTCCCAGTTCTTCAAAGGTGAGAACATAATCCACATGTTGGCTGCCCATGGCCTCCTTGCGTTTGGCTATACAGGGACCGATGAAGACCTGGCAGGCATCAGGGTACTTTTGGGCAACTTTTCGGCTTATGAGCTCCATGGGAGAGGGCGTATGGGATATGTGCGGCTGCAGTTCTGGAAGATGTTTCACCACCGCCTCTGCGTAAGCCGGGCAGCAGGAAGTGGTGATAAATTTCACACCCGTCCCTTCCCGGGTTCTTTCCAGGACCTCATCCGACTCAAGCTGCGCCGTATCAGCAGCACCCTCTGCAACTTCAAAAACAGCAGTGAAACCGAGAATGTGCAAGGCCTCTATCACCTGCTCCGGACTACCGGGAAACTGGCTGACGAAGGAGGGTGCAAGCAGAGCAATGATAGGCTGATGGGTTTGCTTCAGCATCCCCGGCTCATCTTTTTCCCCTAAGTCCTGTTTTTCCAAGACTTGCTCTTTTAAGAGATATTCTTTCAACGGAGTCCCTTGTGCTCCAAATGACTCCTTCAGCAATCGAGCAACCTGCATGATTTGGCTGCGCTCCACCACAGCTCCGAAGGGACAGGCCCGGGAACAGTGTCCGCAGCTGATGCAGCGGTCCTGGTCAATTGATGCTCGACCGCTTTCGTCTTTCTTAATCGCCCCCACAGGGCAAGCCTCTTCGCAAGGAACGGGAATATACTGAATCGCCTGGAAGGGACAGACGTTCAGACATTTTCCGCAGCCGATGCAGGCTTGCGTATCGATCTCCGCCCTCCCATTCACCATTCTGATGGCAGAGCGAGGGCAATTCTCCTGGCAAGGCCTCGCCAGACAGCCTTGGCAGGCCCCGGAAACGCGGTAATGGCTGGGAGTACAGGCGCTGCAGGCCTCGCGAATCATGGTCAGCACTGGTTCGTCAGGAATGTGCCGTTTTCGCAGCACCTCCGCAGCATAGGAACTGAGACTCTTCACTTCATCATCCCGCTCCAGATCCACCCCCAGGAGCGTTAATATCCGACTCCTGAGCATCGCCCGATCGCGATAGATGCAGCAGCGCAGGGACTCCTTCTCCCGCGGAACCATACTCACCGGCAGCCCATCGATGAAGTCCATAATTTCGTCTCGAACATACATCCGAAGCAGCCGGGCAGACAGATCTCTCCGCAGATAGGTATAGCGATTTTTCGCCGCCAGCATCATTACAGATCCTCCTCTGCATCAGCTACATCAGCACTCAGTCGGGATTCGTCCATCATTTTCAGAATCGTCTCCAAGTAGTCCTTCAGCAGTTCCGGCGTCATTCCTCCGATAATTTTGCCGTTCACCGTGACATACGGCGGGTTGTTCCAGTCTGTCCCCCGGCAGCGTCCCGTACAGGGGACCGCACTTAAGCGTATACCTTCAAGCAGACGCCGGGAAAGATACGCTTCTGTATCCAACAGATCCGCCGCTCCCATGACCCAGCAGGCAGTTCCTGCACAAATTTCAAGATCAATTTTCTTTTCGGACATTTTCAGCCTCCCTATTCTCCAGTCCCGCCGCAGCGAAACCATAGTAAACTAATGCTGTGTTATGCTGATGCCGTACGGCTGCGTTTCGGCTGCTGTCCCAAGCTGGTCGTAATGCTCAGGGTGCGCAGTATTCCCGAAGCCTCCCAAGAGGAGCCCCGACATTCCTTGCGTTTTTTTGCTGCGGTACTCCCGGAAGTGACAGCCTAGAGGTACTCCAGACTTGTCTCTTTCAGGTAATTCCGCTCCAGGGCATCCCGAATCCTCTTAACGATGGTCCGGCGGATGCCGATTTCCACGGGGACGTTGGGGTCCTGGTGGGCGTCGTTAATCTTGGTGCCCACGATAAAGTGGACCCGGTCGCTGTTCAGGAGCATATCCGCCAGTTTGGCCGCACCATTGTCCGGAAGATCCCCTGCGGGAAGCCGCTGTTCCAGGATGTTTGCCGTTTCGATGAGGGTCAGCATGCCCTCGGTGATGAGATCCACCCCTTCAGCTCGGGATGTGGGGGGAACTTTAGTGCTCCTGTCATGCAGGTTGACCCGCACTTCGCAGCCGCTGCGGCTTCCGTAAATCTGAGCGGTGGTTCCGCCGCTGATGATTTTTTTCCCCGGGAAATCGGCAATCTTTTTCACCAAAAGGGCATCCTTCCGGGGGTCCATAGGAGGTCCAGTGGCGACCACCGTCCGCCGGGGCTTACGTACATACATCACTGCACAGGTGATATCGTCCTTGGGAGCGTAGCGGTCGATGCTGTAGGCCTGACGACAGATGAACTGGGCCAAATCCGCCGAAGAGATATGGGGATTCCGCTGAATCTCGCGGCTGATAAACTTTTTCGCCCCCTCATGACGCCACCCGAGGGGAAAGAAGGGTGTCCCCATCCCAGCTTGAGTTACCCCGTCAGTAAAGAGCACCAGGCGGTCGCCGGGCTTGAGGCTGATCTCTGCGCAGCTGAGCTGCTCCTCCTTGAAGGCCGCCGCACGATTGAGGGTGAACTGCTCCTTGCCGAAGGAGAGCAGTTCATCGTTCCGGAACAGCATAGCCGCTGGATTATCGTACTCGACGAGACGCGCCCGTATGTCATCATCATGTCCCAAATTTATGCTTGCCAAGGAGAAGGTGGAGTAACTGATTTTCCGTTCCCGGCACACGGGAAGGGTATTCATGATAATTTCAGCTGAGTGCAGCAGGTTCATGGGGCTGAAAGAGAGTTTCTGAGCCATATGAGCGGTGAGATTCGCCAGAACGTTGGCTTTAACGCCGCTGCCGAGACCATCCGAGAGGGTGCAGACAATTTTCCCCTGGTCATCATCCCGGGAGAGCAGAAACACATCGCCGGCAATTTTCTGTTTGTCCTTGCAGATATTTGCGTAGTCAATATCGAGAAACCAGTTCATCCTCTGTCCCTCCTTAGAATTCTCCCGTATCATAGCTCCGAAAACTGAAAACTGATTCAGCCTCCCTTAAGCTTAACCCTCACGATATACAGAGGCTCCGGCAGCAGCATCAGCTTTCCTTCTGCTCTCCTCTTTGGATTCCCTGGGGTTCTGACCAGAACTGCGGCTGTGCGGCACCTGAAACGTCTCTATCATGGAGTTGAGTATAATTTCCGTCTCCGCAGCATTCTCCCCCAGCAGGGAGGCGATCTGCTGAACACTTTCCAGGTTCTTCTTGATCACCGATTCTGCCTTGCGAATCACGGTTTCCCGTTTTACTGTGGGAAAGGTGATATCCTGCATAATGACACCGGCCAAGCGTCCGGGTTCTATCTCAAAAAAGGTTGCTTTAACAAAAAGGGAGCCGTTATCGAGCTCCACCCGCTCCTCAGAGAAGCGTCGGCTTCCCGAGAGTATCTGATCGAAGCTGTCTGCCATGTCGATGAAATTTTCCACAGGCAGCCCGGCAACCCGGGAGAGCACTTTTTTGTCCGCTTCATAGCCCAGATCGGCAAACATTTTCAGAAAGAGGGCGTTGCAGTCCACAATTTTTTTTCGGCTGTCAACGATCACCACCCCCATGGGGATGGTGCGGAGCAGCACATCCACTTTCCGCTGGGCCATTTTGCGCATGTGGGTAACACACATCTCCTTTTCCGCCATACCGAGGATATAGGCCGCTGCAAAGTCCCGGCAGGAGTTGTAGCCGCAGCCCCCACAGTTAAGCATATCTTTGCTGCTGTTTTTGCCGAGCTCACGCATCACCTTTTCCAGCTGATCATCGGAGACATCATCGCCCAGAGTTTTTTCCGGGAGCTGATCCGGACCATCAGGGGTGATTCGCATCATTCTGGGAATATCATCTTTCAGGGCAATTTTCGTCAGGGCTTCTTCGGGCTCCCCTGCTTGAGCTGCGGTTTTCATCCCACTCTGATGCTCCGCCAGCCTATCATCCTCCAGCCGAGCCTCCAACCGATGCTCCAGCCGAGGCTCCTCAAGGTGTTGCCCCTCAAAGTGATAATCCTCAAGCTTTTTTTTCACCAGCCGGTTTCCCTCTAGTCGATGTCGGACGAATTCCAGGGCGGCGGCTTTTTTCTGCACCAGAGATGCCGCCGCACTGCAGCCTGAACCGTTGATACAGCCCCCTTCACAAGCCAGCAGCTCCACGAATTTCGGGCCTTCCGGCAGTCTTCCTGACGCGCCTGAAGCGCTTGGAGGGCATGATGCATCCCACCTGTTCATCAAGCTCTGCGGCGCTCCCGGCATATCCCGCTGAAGCCGCTCTTTCTGCTCCTGCATGAAGGAGAGAACATGCCCAGGCCCTGAAATATCCACCAGCTCGCCATGGAACCGCTCTTTTCCACCTTCCAGGGTTGCAATCATTCCGCCTTCCACAGCATATACCGCCGCATCCTCCGCTTCCGGGATAAAAAACCCCTCCTGCGGTACGGGTACAGAGGAAGGCAGAGGGACAGAGGTTCCGTCATCAAGAAAAATCCCCTCACTGCGCATCCATGCTTCCAGTTCTCGGTAGGTCAGCACTGCATCAATCTCATTCGGGCGACGGTCGGATTCCAGTTTTTTCGCTATGCACGGGCCGATGAAGACCACGGCGATATCATCACCATGCTGATCCCGGAGGTGGGCTGCATGGGCTCGCAGGGGTGAGGGCAGCGGAGCCAGCTGATGCATGAGGGAGGGATAATATTTGGCCGTAATTTCTATAATCACAGGGCAGGCGGTGGAGAACATACTGCCGCCCTGCAGATGCCCCTCTTTCAGCAGTTCATCCGTCCAGGCTGAAACGTGGCGGGCACCCACAGCTGTCTCCCTAATGCCGTCAAACCCCAGGCGATTCAGGGCGGAAATGAGCTGCTGTTCACGTCCGGCGTACTCCGAAGTGTAGGAAGGCGCCAGGGAGACAAAAACTCGTTTCTCTGATGCCGTCAGCGCTTTCACGTGGGAGACGTCGTTTCGTATTTTTTTAGCCTTAGCCGGACAGACATCTACACAGCGGCCGCAGAAAATGCAGAGGGTATGATCCACGACTGCACTGCCGTTCTCCACCCGAATAGCCTTTACTGGGCAGCTTCTGACGCATTTATAGCAGTCCCTGCACTCTGTTCTTTCTGTATAAATTGGATACTGCTTCATCATGCTTCTCCTTTGCTCTTTGCCAACTCCTCTTTCTGCTTCTGCTTAAGCGCTGCTTCTTCAATTCGACGCTTCACTATCGACTCAAGTTGATCACAATCTGGAGTTCTGAAGGTCTCTCCATCCATCCGCATAACTGGCCCATCGGCGCATTTCCCCATGCAGAGATGCCCCCGAAGATCGATGCTATCCTCCCAGCACTTTTCCTGTATAAGCTCTTCAAGTTGCTCCAGGGCTGCGGAGTTTCCGCGAGCGTAACAGGAGCTTCCCAGGCACATTTCAATTTCAATCTTTTCCATGAGACTTCTCCCTTATTAATCCCTAATTAAGGAACACAAGCTGCAAAAAATGGGCTGCCGCGGCACCGGCGCTGCTGCAAAGGAGGAAGCAGTAACATTGCCGGCCCGCAGCTCAGCTGCACTGGTCAGTTCAGTGGCTTCAGCCCGCTTTCTTCTGATTTTTTTGATCCTTCTGTGTTTTCTGCGTTTGCTTGGATCCCTGTTTTTGGGAAGCAGCAGATCCAGCCGCCTCCGCTTCACGCTGCTGTTTTGCAGCGGGATTATCCGATGCAGCGGCCGTATCCGAAGCGTCAGCCATCAGCATAGAGGTTTTTTCCCCGTTTTCTCTGTCCAAAGCATCGTTTTTTTGCTTATTCCGGGTATTCTCCGCTTCTTCGCCGCCGTAATAGGCTCGCAGGTACATCTCCTTGATCTCCCTGATCAGAGGGTAGCGCGGGTTGGCGCCGGTGCACTGGTCATCGAAGGCCCGTTCGGAGAGCACATCAACGTGATCCAGAAAGTCCTGCTCCGATACCCCCCAGTCCCTTATTGTGGAGGGGATATTCAGCTGCTTTTTGAGGGCAGCTATGGCCTTCAGGAGGCCGTTCACCCGCTCCATTTCGGTTTCGCCGGGGATCTGCAGAAACTCTGCTATGCGGGCATAGCGGGCTATCGCCGTGGGGTATTCGTACTGCGGGAAGGAGGCCTGCTTCACCGGATTGTCCACGGCGTTGAACTTGATGACCTCCTCGATCATCAGGGCGTTGGCCACTCCATGGGGGATGTGGAACGCTGCTCCCAATTTATGTGCCATGGAGTGACATACTCCGAGGAAGGCGTTGGCAAAGGCCATTCCCGCCATGGAGGAAGCGTTGTGAACCTTTTCACGGGCCCGCCGGTCCTCCGCTCCCCTGCTGTAGGCGCCGGGAAGGTACTTGAAGAGGATGCGGATCGCCTCCAGAGAGATGCCGTTAGTGAAGTCGCTGGCCATGGTGGACGCGAAGGCCTCCAGCGCATGGGTCAACGCATCAATTCCGGACGCCGCCGTGAGACCGGCGGGCATAGACGCCGAGAGCTCAGAATCGATGATCGCCATATTCGGGGTCAGGGCATAATCCGCAATGGGGTACTTCAGCCCTGTCCGGTCATCCGTAACTACGGAGAAGGGGGTTACTTCGGAGCCGGTACCGGAGGTTGTGGGGATGGCTATCATCTCAGCTTTTTTCCCGATGTTCGGAAAGGAGTAGATCCGTTTGCGGATATCCATGAAACGGAGGGCGAGCCCTTCGAAGGATACCTCAGGGTGCTCATAGAGCAGCCACATAATCTTTGCGGCATCCATGGGAGAACCGCCGCCGAAACCGATAATCACATCCGGCTGGAAGGTGTTGAGGATCTTCAAGCCTTCATTGATGGTGCTCAGCGTCGGATCCGGCTTCACCTGATGAAAGCATTCGCAGTCCACCCCGAGATCATCGAGAACAGCGGTAATCTTATCCACATAGCCGTTGTCATAGAGAAAGGAATCGGTCACGATGAAGCAGCGCTTCTTGTCCTGCAGCTCCTGCAGAGCCACGGGGAGGCAGCCTGGTTTGAAATAGACTTTCGGCGGCACCCTGAACCACAGCATATTCTCTCTCCTCTCCGCAATGGTCTTGATATTCAGCAGGTGCTTCACTCCGACATTCTCACTCACCGAGTTATTCCCCCAGCTTCCGCAGCCCAGGGTAAGGGACGGCTCCAGCCGGAAATTGTAGATATCTCCGATAGCGCCCTGGGAGGAGGGCATATTCACCAGCACACGTCCGGTCTTCACCACTTCTCCGAAGCGGTCGATACGCTCCTGATTCTCCCGGTCCGTATACAGCACCGAGGTATGGCCGAAACCGCCGAGCTCCACAAGTTTTCTCGCCTTGTCCAAGCCCTCTTCGAAGGAGTCGCAGACATACATAGCGAGGCAGGGGGAGAGCTTTTCGTGGGCGAAGGGTTCGGCGGGGGAAATATCCGATACTTCACCAATGAGCACTTTTGTCTCCTCCGGCACCGTGAACCCGGCGATCTCAGCCACTCTTGCCGCTTTCTGCCCGACTATTTGGGGATTTACACTTCCCCGTTTCGGATCGAGAATCACTTTCCGCAGTTTCTCAGTCTTTTCCTCTTCCAAGATGACGGCTCCGCGCCGGGAAAATTCTTCTTTCACCGCCTCATACAGGCTCCTGTGAACGATTACCGACTGCTCGGAAGCACAGACAACACCGTTATCAAAGGTTTTACTCATAAGGATGGAGTTTACGGCCATCTTCACGTCCGCCGTCTCATCCAGCACTGCCGGCGTATTTCCAGCCCCTACTCCGATGGCCGGCCTGCCGGAGGAGTACGCCGCTTTAACCATTCCGGGACCGCCGGTGGCCAGGATCATGCTGATGCTTTCATGAGTCATCAGGGTCTGTGAAAGCTCCAGGGAGGGAACATCTATCCAGCCGATAATGTCCTCAGGAGCGCCGGCCTGTACAGCTGCATCCCGAATAATTCTCGCCGCCTCGACGGTGCACGCCTTTGCGCGAGGGTGGGGTGAAAAGACGATGGCGTTCCGTGTCTTCAGGGCGATGAGAGCCTTGAATATCACCGTGGACGTCGGGTTCGTCGTGGGTATAATCCCGCAGATGACTCCCAGGGGCTCAGCTATCTTTTTAATCCCGAAGGATTCGTCCCGCTCCAGGATGCCGCAGGTAGGGGTATCTTTATATTTATTGAATATGAATTCCGAAGCGAAATGGTTTTTAATAACCTTGTCCTCGACAATTCCCATCCCGGTCTCTTCCACGGCCAGTTTCGCCAGGGAGATCCGCTCTTCATTTGCCGCAATGGCGGCTATCCTGAATATTTCATCCACCTTTTCCTGAGAAAAGGATGCATAGCTTTTCTGCGCCGCTGATACACGCTCCAGCAGCTTCAGCAGTTCTTCATTACTGCTTACTGTCCCGCTGCTTGCGTTTGTGCTGCTCTGCTTTGTTTCTGCAAGCCTTGAGGATTTCTGAACTTTTTGGGCCTTTTCGGTATTCATAGGGGCCTCCATTAAATAATTTTTTATCGATAAATTTTTATCGATTGGGTCAAGGGAAGTTGAGAATTATTTTGTTATTTTTACTGTTTTATGCTGATGCTGCCGTTATCGGTTTTCAGAGGCAGACAGGAGTCGCCTAAATCCGCAGCGAGCAGCGGCTCCCCTTTCTAAGCAGAACCCCCAAGCGCAGCGCTTCGGCATCAGCATGGAGGTGTTTTATAGTATGTTTTATAGCGTGTTTTATAGCGTGTTTTTTAGTGATTTCACTTTTGTATTGAGAGCTATATCCTTGGCATCTAAGAGTAGAAACCGTGTTCTTTTACGGCCTTCACCATGGCAAAGAGATTTTCATCAGGAGTTTCCCGAGGACACTGATCTCCCGTACTGAGAATAAAACCACCGTTCTCTCCAGCATCTTGTATAGCTTGTACTGAAGTACGATACACGTCCCCCGGCGTTCCGTAAAGCATCACACTGGTTGTGTGGAGATTCCCCATCAAAGCAATATCCGCTCCTCGGGCCAGTTTTACCTCCCGCAGGTCCACATCACCCATGGGAGCAATTTCCAGCGGGTTGATGCATTCAATATCCGTCTCATCAGCCAGTAAATCCACAAGAAGTCGAGATTTCCCACAACTGTGGAGCATCGTTGCTGTACCTGCCTCCTTTGCCATGGAGGACCAAAGCTTCAGGGAGGGGAGAACAAAACGCTTAACAAGTTCAGGAGAAGCCATGGTCAGCGTTCCGGATCCTCCGAACAAGACATAATCCGGCTGCTCCGCAAGATACAATTCCATTGCCCGAGTACCTGCCGCAAGATGGAGTTCGTGCCATTCTTCAAGAAGTTCCGGCTTATCATAATAGAGGTAGGTAAGGGTCTGAATACTGCCGGTAACAAAACCTTCCCAGTACTGGAAACCCGGATATCCGATGCTGAGACCAAAGGCCTGATCCTTCTCCCTGCAGGCATTACGGATACGATCAATTTTTTTATGATCAATATCACTGGGCGGCTGCAGCAGCCACCTGAAAGCCGGCCAGTCACTCTCTACATCTTTCATAATACGATGCAGATGTGTCGGCGGTTCAGCTTCAAAACAGATAAGCTCCTCTGAGAGACTGCCATCGGGGGTATCATAATCAATATGCTGAACCATAGCGTGTTTTTCCGGAAGATACCGCTGTTTTCTGCTGATAACTACGTGCTCCTCAGCATCTTCAACTTCTACTCCAAGATTACTTTTTCCTGATAGCAAATCATCTTTTTTATAGCGTCTCTCCTTATGGATCAAAGGAATTTCTGCACAGGATGCAATCCAAGCTTCAATACCGAAGAATTCAGCCGCATCTAAGTAAGCTCGCCATAAAGGAGGGTCCTCATTAAAATAGATATCCCAATAGGGTTTTCCCGTTTTTCTGCATGGTATGTAGTTTGAAATATCCGGTACACAGGGAACTCTATCAGGCTTCCCGTTTTTCATTGCTGTTAGGAACCGTTCTTTCTGTGTCACTTCTGCCATCCTTTTCTCTAAATCACTATTATTACAGTATCTTTTCCACGCAATTCCATCACCCGCCAATCAAGAAGGAAACTTAATAGAAACTTGCGGGGAACTCAGCTGCAAGAAAAGATCAGGGTGTATATCCCGCGGGGCTCTGCCTGAAATGTAAAGATATTTCCACTTCGTTCAACAGTGATCGTCTTTTTGATCCGTTTTTCCAGTACATCAGTGCATACTGCCTCTCTACAATTGAAGCCGACTCTCTCCGGCGCTTTCTCAGGCAGGGGTTCAGCAGCGTCGTCAAACAGACAGACAGAAACCTTTCCCCCTTCACCCTCAGCCTCATAGAGGCGCATGATAATCCCATCTCCATCCTCTTCCTTTTTCAGCGAAGAAAGAAGCACCGGGCCATCAACTGACACAAAAGACTTCTCCGCCGGCAAATATCCTGCATGCCTGCCGTGGGTTACCTGAACTAAATCTGAATTGTCTAAAAGGCCGTTGCTTATCAAGTCCTTGTCCGACGCAGCCCCTTTGAATAAGGAAAGGGTAAACTGCATACTATGCTCACCGAATTCGGGATACGGATCTGGATCAGATGAGCTGCGCAGCAGGGCAAGCCGGGTCATAGTATCCTCACAGCGGAAGGCATGTTTCCCCCTGGCAGTAAGCTGCAGCGTAGTTTCTCCCAGTTCTCTGGCGGCCCAGCTTAAGGCGGGGACATCCATGTGTTTCGGCGATCGCCGCACAATCCCGAAGGGAATATCATAGCGAATGACTTCTCCCCTCCTCTCTGCTGCGGCGGAATCATCTTTCCCCAAACCAGCAATTCCGCTTTCAGGCTGGATGTGATTGAGGGAAAAAGCCAATTGCGGAATAGTCTCATGGTCACCGAGTTCAAGCCAGTCTGCTTCCAGTTCCCATCTCAGTGAGGAAGCTTCCTTATCCAGACTCACCTGCTGGCGGATAACTGAATTACCCCGTTTCAGCTTTGCCGATAGGGTGGACCGCAGGCTGTTCTGCTGTATCTGCACTTCCTGGGCACAGGGCGAGAAGGCTTCATCTGATGTTATTCTTCCTGCCTGCCAGG
>JAIPFU010000037.1 GCA_021736505.1 Spirochaetia bacterium
ACTCATCATCGTTGAAATCTTCATTACGAAAAGCCGAATTACCACCATGTTCAAAGTACTGATTCATATTTTTATTGTGCTCGGCTGCTTGAAACGATGCGTCGGCGGGTTCGGTGGGTTCGGCGGTGTTATGAGAGTTCAGACTGCCTTTGTTCGGGAAACTGATTATATTATCAGTTTTTTCCTGTTTCCCTAGACAGCAGTTCTTGTATTTTTTTCCGCTGCCGCAGGGGCAAGGATCATTCCTTCCAATTTTCTTACCCATAAACTTTGCCCCCTTTATTTTGAATAACGCTTTGTTTTGAATAACGCTGAGCCCGATTACTTCCCTACTTACATGGAATAGCTCAGCATCTTATCCTAGCATACCTGTTTTTCCTGTGAAAGATGACAGCTTCATGAAATTTGGAAGTATGCAAAAATTTGAACAAATAATGCCAGGCTCCGGTTAATCCATAATCTTGGATTCGAAGCCTGGCATTAGTTTTATACAAATTACCAATTAATCTATCCTACTTTATTCTCCGATACGGGCGCTCTGCATTATTATGTAGAGGAACTTCGAATTTACATCTGTCTGCTCTAACAATAGACTGAGTAAATTCATAAACTTCATTATTTTCTAAATACCCTACCCGTTCAACAGCAAAAGCTAAAGTTCCTGGTTGACAATCAAGCAATTGTGCTTCCTTTTTGCTGATCTGGGCTACTTCATAACTTTCAACACCATGATGAGGAAATACTCCGCACTCTTTACTCAAGATATCGTATACAGATTCGTTTTGCAGTCTTTTTGTTGTTAAAACATTACAAATATTATACGGAATATATGTCTTTTCAAGAATAAGAGAAATATTATCCGCCTTTCTTATCCTATAGAAATAATTAAGCAGGAAATGTGACTGAGTAACTTTAAAAATTGACATTAATTCAGGAGAAGCTTCAATTACTTCAAAAGTAATAACTTCAGAACTTGGACTCATCCCTTCCATTAATGTTTGTGCTGTAAAACTATAAAGTGAATTTATATTTTTTCTGAGTTTCTGATTTGCAATAAAAGAACCAAGCCCGCGACGACGATAAATTAAACCTTCTTTTTCCAATCTCCCAAAAGCCTGACGTGCTGTTGATCTGCTTATTTCATATTTGGTACAAATTTCTGACTCTGAAGGCATTTTATCACCGGGCTGTAATTCACCGGAATGAATACACTGTTTTATAATCAGCACAAGTTGGCTATAAAGAGGGGTTTCATTCTCTCCATCTAAACTGTGCTTAAAAATCGGATTTTCCTGCAAATAGTATACTCCCTCATTTTTATTGCTTTTCATGCTAGCATAATTTATATTACTAGCATAATTGATATTATATTTAAATGTCTATTCCTTTAAACACCTTTCAATAAGTTTTATACCCTGTATTAGTAAACGCGGTATATGCAGATTACCTTTCCACTGAGATCCCTTTATTTGAAGTGCCGGACTACCATCTCTATGAAGGTACCCATACCATTCTCCAAACTCATAATCAGGAAAATGATCAAATGTCCAAGCATGCACATCTTCGTAAGCAGCTAAATATTTTTCATCTTTTGTAGTAACATAAGCAAGCAAAAGGGCATATAAGGTCTCTGTGTGGGGCCACCAATATTTCATATCCCACTCTACATGCTCAGAAGGCTTACCGTAAATATCAACAAATGAAAATAGGCCTCCATACTGATCATCCCATCCTAAAACAAAAGAAGCATCAAGGATTTCAAGCCCTAAAGATACAATATCCCAATTCCCACGATAGAGTCCTTCTTCCATGATAAACCAAGCAGTTTCAATTGAGTGGCCTGGATTAATTGTACGTCCATCTGGTGTATCAATAATTGAACCGTCAATGCCAGTGGTCTCTAGTAATGCCCCCTGATTTTTCTTAAAAAAGAAATTACGAACATCTTTTATACAGCTGTCAATTACGTTTGAGTATATTTTCCTTGATTTTTCATCTTGGGCAACATCCCGAATTACCTGTGTGGTAGACATGAGAAGCATCGATGCAGCTAAGCTTCTCATGTGCCTATTTTCTGTATAGAATTTTGACTGAAGCTTTTCAGGATGATTATATAAATCTACAATCTTTTCATACGTTTTATGTGCAAGTCTGAAAATATCTTCATCTTTAGAAGCCTTAGCATATTCACTAAACCCTAATACGCCAAAAGTCTCAGTAAACCAGTACCGCCTTTTCCGCAGTTTTTTACCTTGAGAATCGACAAGGAAAAACATTCTTCCATCGTCATCAAAACAATGGTTTTTGATAAACTGATATCCATTCTCGGCAGCACTCAACCATTCAGTTTTGTTTTCAATATCATTATACAATTTAGAAAAGAACCAAACTGATCTATTCTGAAGCCATACAGCCTTGTCTTTGCAGAGAACACTGCCATTACGATCCAAATAATGATAATAACCGCCATGCTCCCAATCAATACTGAAATTCATCCAGAACGGGATAATATCATGAAGTAATGATTTTTTATAAATGTACTGTATCTCTTCTAATCTTTCTGTATTTAATAAATTGCCTTTCCCCATCGTATTTACCTCTAATTAAGCACTCTTCTTATTACTTGAAACATCAAACCAAACCGCTAAAAGAAGAATAAGCCCTTTTACTACATCCTGCCATGCTGCGGTCATGTTCATCAAACTCATTCCATTCCCTAAGCTCGTCATAACAAGCGTACCTACCAGTGCTCCAAATAATGCACCTTTTCCTCCGCTCAAGCTTATTCCGCCAATTACACAAGAAGCAATGGTTTCTAATTCAAATAGATTCCCAGCATTCGGGGTGGCAGTAGCTAAGCGAGATGTGAGAACATTACTCGCCAGAGCCGAAAGCCCTCCCATCACAATAAATACCTTCATATATATTTTGCGAACATTTATGCCCGACAATTTTGCAGCTTCCTTATTACCACCTACTGCATATACATATCTGCCATATTGTGTTTTATTATAAATAAATGCAAAAATAAAATAGAGCGTCAGCAGAATTATTACTGGTATTGGTATACCTTGATACGAATTGAAACCAAATACCAATCCTCCAGCTAATACAATTATTGCTGTATATTTGATAATTAATATCTTTACCGATTGTATTTCAAAACCGTAAGCCCTTCGTTTATTTCTTTTCTGAATATCATAATAAATAAGCCCAACAATAAATAAAACACTAATTACCAAACTTACCCACTCTGGAAGATATTCCTGACCAAGAATTGCAAAATTCGGATTGGATACATGTATTGAACATCCCTTGGTTATAAGTACTGTCGCTCCCCGAAATATCATCATACCGCCTAAAGTAACAATAAAAGCAGGAACATCCCGATAGGCAATCCAGTATCCTTGCCAGACACCAATAAGCAGCCCGGCTATAAGTGAAATAATAATAGCTGAGATGAAATTCATTTCAAATTGCGTTTGAAGCAGAGCTGTTATGGCGCCAGTAACCCCTACCACGGAACCAATTGAAAGGTCAAATACTCCAGAAACCAGACATCCTACCATGCCAATTACAAGTATTCCTTTTATACCAGTTAAGCGAAACAAATTTGAAAGATTTCGAATAGATAAAAATGTTCCGTCAGTTAAAACTGCAAATAAGCCCCAGATAATAACTAAAGCGAAGATCATAGCATATGATCTCATTCTGCTCAGTTGATTCTGTTGTACATTTATTGGTTTAGCTTTTTTATCCTGCATTTTCTTCTCCTAAACAGATGCTGTTGCATATTTCATAATTCGTTCCTGGGTTGCTTCTTCATAAGAGAGTTCCCCAGTTAATTTCCCTTCAGACATGACAATAATCCTGTCAGCCATCCCCAAGACCTCAGGCAGTTCAGATGAAACCATGACAATGGCTACACCCTGATCTATAAGATCATTCATTATTTCATAAATCTCATGTTTAGCTTTAACATCAATACCACGTGTTGGTTCATCGAGTATCAATACATTTGGATTTGTCATTAATGCTTTTGCTACAACTACTTTCTGCTGATTTCCTCCGCTGAGACTGCTTACCAGTTGTTCCAGTTTTGAGTATTTGATAGATAGTTTTTGTGCATATTTTTCAGTGAATTGAATTTCTTTATTTTTATCAATCTGCTTAAAAAATGAGATCATATGAGGAATATTTGCGAGGGTGGAATTTCTTATGATGTCCATACTCATCACAAGCCCTTTATCTTTCCTATCTTCAACAACAAGTCCAATACCCTTGCGTATTGCATCTAATGGATTCTCAATGGATATTTCTTTTCCATTCAAAATCACCTTTCCCTGTACTTCGTACCTCTCGTAAGCTCCGAAAATCCCCATAAACAACTCAGTTCTTCCTGCTCCCATTAATCCTGAAAATCCAAGGATTTCCCCTTTACGGATGGTAAAACTAACATCCTCAACAAGCATCTTCGGAATGGCAGGATCAAACACACTTAAATTCTTTACTTCCATTACCACTTCTGACGCTGTATGTTTTTTTCTTGGGTATTTTTCAGTTAATTCTCTCCCTACCATGTGTTTGATAATACTATTCTCATCTAATGCACTTCTTTTCTCGGTAATTACGCTTTTACCATCACGCAGGACAGTAATTGTATCGCTAATCTCTAATACTCGATTAATTTTGTGAGAAATATAAAGACAAGTAATTCCCCTTTTTTTCAATGACCTGATTATATTGAAAAGAATAAGGGCATCCGAATCAGACAAAGCAGATGTCGGCTCATCAAAAATAATGATTTCAGCTTTTTTTGAAATAGCCTTAGCTATCGCAGTTATCTGCTGTTTTCCGACAGTTAAGTATTCAACTAAAGTATCAGGAGAAATTGTCGATTTCAGCTGCTGCAAGATTTGTTGTGACTTAAAACGCATCTGATTGAAATCAATTACACCATTTTTTAGTGGTTCGTTGCCCAAAAATATATTTTCACTAACTGTCATATTGGGAATCAGCTCAAGTTCCTGGTAAATAATGCTTATACCGTTTTTTTCTGCCTGTTTAATATCTTTAAACCGTTTTTCCTGATTATTCAGCAATATTCTTCCAGAATATTCACAATAAGGATAAACACCCGATAATATTTTTACCAATGTAGATTTTCCAGCTCCGTTTTCACCTACTATTGCATGTACTTCACCCCGGTTTACATGAAATCCAACTTTATGCAGTACCTCAACTCCTGAAAAATCTTTAACTATGTCTTCAAATACTAAGAAATTTTGATTTTCCATTGAATACGACTCCAATATTGATTCATTTGAAGGAAGTACTATGCATTAAAACAGCATGTACTTCCTTCACTCTATTTATTTATTCTGGCCATTCATCTTTTGGAACATTTTTGTAAACATCTTCCATTTCCTGGAGTCCTTTGCCAATAACTATATCATACAGTGTTTCAGGGGTAATCTTACTCGCAGAAAGAAGTACCGCAGGGATTGTATCCCCGCCAGCTTCAACAGTATCTTGTGCTGGAGCATGCTTTTTAGCCATTGCCAAATCAATTGCGGCATCAACAGCTGCTTTTGCTACAATATCATGCTCAAAAAGCATGGTCATGTTTTGTGTCCCCTCTGCTATACGCTGCAGTGCTGAAAGGTCACCATCCATTCCTGTAACATATACATCACCTGCCAAACCTTGAGCTTTTAACGCCTGGATACAAGCACCTGCCATAGTATCATTTTCTACTAAAACAGCCTGAATATTATTTCTATGCTTGGTCAGAGCGTTTTCCATATTATTCATTGCATTTTCTGCAGACCATGTATTAATGTGCTGTTCATATACTACTTCAATATCGCCGGAATCAAGTTTAGGCTGAATCACGTTATAAAACCCTTCTTTTAATTCGTAGGAAACATTATCTCCAGAGTCCCCAGCAATGATGACATAATTACCTTCCGGGACACTGTTTATGGCACATGTTGCCATATCTTCACCAATTTTCGTAAAATCATAGCCAACAAACATTGACAGGCCTTTATTATTAATCATGCGCAAATAAGAAATGACAGGTACACCAGCTTCTTCTGCTGCTTTTATACTAGAAGACATGGCATTAACATCCTGTGGACCAATAATTAGACAATCAACACCTTGAGTAATCAGATTGTCAATCTGCCGATTTTGCGCATTAGAATCTGTATCCGCATCCTGAACAATGAGTTCAATTCCAATTTCATCGGCATATGAAATTGCAATATCCTTTTCGATTGCCCACCTTTCCTCGCGCAATGTCGGGAAAGAGAATCCAATTACTACATCCTCTTTTGTCTTAACTGCTGTTTTCTCTTCCTGTTGTCCTTCAGCACAGATAAGAAAACTAGGAAGAACCAATAAAATTGCAAATACTAGCACTGGTAATGATTTTCTCATTACAAACCTCCATGTATTTTTTTGAACAGACATTGATATGTTAAATCAGCTGTTCATCCATTAATATATCAGCAACCCAACGAGCTGCAGTACCAACTATACAAGGGCATACATATTCATGAGCCCCTGATTCTCCAAAAGCTCTTTTTTGTCTCTCATCCCGGAGCAGAAAAAATTCTCCAAAAACTTTTTCATGGATATCTCTTCCAATAACACTTCCATATGTTTCTATGTACTTATCATGCAGACGCTGTGCCATATCAAAAGACTTATACTGGTTTTCTTTGTCATTATAGAAATATTCATAGCTTCTACCGATAAATGTACCCATATAAAGAATTCCCCCGGAGTAACCTCCGCAAGAGCTGTCTCCACACTGTGCCATTCCTCCGGAAAGTGCTGTTGCCGCTTTAAATAAACTACTGTTAATCGGTTTTATACTCTTACTTAATCCATATAGTGTACATTGAGCACATCCATGATATTTTACTTCTGCCTGATATGCTGCTTCATAGATACTTGATATTCTGCGGACATACTCAGCAGAATAATATCGTCCGAATTTTTTGGCAGAAATACGCTGGTAATGTTCATGAATTAGTTGAATAAGATCCGGCTGCCTATCCAGAACAGTATATTTCTTTACTGCATAAGGCAGTCCTACTTCATCAGCATAATCTGAAATTTCAGATGCAAAATTGTCTGATGATCCTTTCTGTAAAAACAGCATTGCTATTACAGCCGAAAGAGAATAGGGAAGTTTTCCGATTTTTCTAACTTCCAGGGCCGCCTGAATGAGCTCATCCAGGAAATATACCGTCTCCTGTTTTTTTTTCTTTTCACCTTCATCCGAGTAGTTCTGTCGCTCAAGAATTTCCTGCTGGATGTTTTCTGTTAAGAAATCAGTCAGCTCCTCTCTTAAGTCGAGTTTCTTACCCAATACAGATATCTGCTTTTTAGATGTATTTTTTTCTAAACCCATATGAGAACCCGGCATTTATTTCTCCTCCAACTTACCTTCATTCTCTCTTTTTCTGCATTCTTCAAGTATAGCTTTGGTTGCAGTAGCTCCGAATCTTACTGCTCCAGCTGCTCTGACATCCAAGGCAGCATCTAGAGTTCTTACTCCACCAGCCGCTTTAATCTTCACCTTCTCGCTGCATGAAGATCTCATGAGTTTCAGATCATGGATTGTTGCCCCTCCTGTTCCGAATCCCGTTGAGGTTTTAACAAAATCAGCTCCAGCAGTCTCAGCTAATTCGCATCCTTTTTTTATCAGTTTGTCATCCAGATAACAGTTCTCTAATATTACTTTTACAAGAGCATCATGTTCATGGGCTGCAGAAACTACTTCTTCAATTTCCCTTAAAACATATTGATAATCCTGCGAAAGGAGTTTACCGATGTTAATAACCATATCTAGTTCTATGGCCCCATTTCGAATTGCATCCATGGCTTCAGATACTTTAATGTCCTTTGTATGTGCACCATGGGGGAAGCCAATAACTGTAGTAACTTTAACCTCAGTTCCATTTAACATCTCTGATGCTAATCTGACATCACAGGGGTGAACACAAACGGAAATTGTGTTATACGCTTTAGCCAATTCTAATCCTTCTTTGATCTGGTCCTGTGTCAAATTAGGTTTAAGCAGCGAATGGTCGATCATTTTTGCAATATCTTCAGTTTTCATCCTCGAACTCCTTATGTATCAAATGTATGTAACGTTTATAATATATGTAATATTATAATTCGGTTTCATAAAATGTCAATGATGAATTCCATGTTTTTACATTTTGTTTTTTGAAATTAGATTTTGTAATGAATAGTGTATTTCAGTGTCTAAGCTCTTTCTAACTAAATTTACTGTTAGAATGAAAGCTCTGCTTAATTTTGAAGCGAATGCATGTACGGTTATCTACCCTGTTTACGAATTAGTGGATAGGTATGAAGAACAACATGTCTTGCAGGACCAGTATCTCCGCTCAATCTGGCTTGAGCAGTTGAAATAGAGTGGTTTATCATATCATTCCAAGGGATTGCCATTGTGGAAAAGTTCATCTCTTCAGAAACAGGCATATTATCAAAGCCCATAATCATCGGCGGTTTTACTCCAAAACTGACACAGTAGTCAAAAACTGCAGAAGCAAGCTTATCATTACAACAAAACACAGCAAAAGATTCAGCTTCCTTCTGGTTAAATAATTCAATAATCCCTGGAGCTTTTTGATAAGCATCATTATAATGCCATGATTCTGCATATACCGTGTACGCTTCAGGAATGGCATCAATAAAACCTTCGGCACGTTTTCTGCTTCTAGAATCATCTTCAGGACCAGCAAAAAGAATATACAAATTCTCAGGAAAGCTTTCATTTAAAATTTGCCCTGCGGAAAAGCCGCCGGAATAGTTATCTATTGTAATGCTGTCTACCCAAATTGATGAAAGTCCCGGTTCAGGCTCATCATTTAACAAAAAGCCGTACATACTCTTCTTATAAAGCTGCTTCTGCAGAAAACCAGTATTCAGCATAATCGGATACAATTCATCTGCAAGTTCTGCGGAAACATCTGCATCAACAATATGATAGGGTATCTGCAAAGATGAAAGCTGTTTCTCCAGTTTATTCAGCAGATAAGCGCTATAGCTGGATTCTATGAATGCACGCTCAGAAACATACAATCCGACTGCTTCATAAGTTTTTAAACTGCCTTTAACAAATGATCCAGATTGTTTTTTTCGCCCAAGATATCCCTCCTCCTCAAGCTCCTTAAGCAGCTTATGGGAAGTCAAATAACTGATATTGAATAAAGAGGCTATTTCTCGATTTGATAAGAATCTTTCTCCACTTTTATAGAATCCAGATTCAATACGGTCAATGAGTTTCTGCTTAACCCTAGTTACCTTTTCAGTTCTTGATTTGGGCAAAGAATTAGTATCTCCTCTATTAAAAGAAATTAATAAAAACTCTGAAGAAGCGCTAAATCACTTCTATAAGAATCACAAGCTTCCTTTACTAGGGGCTGATCAATTAAAGCCCTCACCTGTTCAGGAAATATGAAACCTGACATTATACCTTGCTCCGCATAAAAGCTGATATCTGTAGCATTGTATATACCAGTACATATTTCTACTTCAAGATTCTGCGAATCAATGATTCTCTGCATACGAATAACTTCTTCGATCTTTGATGAAATACCCGCCTGCTGTATCATTCTGCTGTAAGGTGCTACCGCAACAGCCCCAGCCGCAGCTGCTAAAAGCATCAAAGGAGCCGTGGGTACAATCGTTGCCATTGCAGCACTGCCCTGATCAGTA
The DNA here is from genome assembly GCA_021736505.1 of Spirochaetia bacterium. The sequence continues at coordinate 9,763 of JAIPFU010000037.1, forward strand.
AGAGTTCGAATAACGCGGAGGCCCTCGGGACTAGCAGGAACTTTTATATGCATTTTCTCCGAATCAAGCTCCAGCATCATTTCAGCCTCTTTCATCATCTCTTGATATGAACCATCACCAATTTGATAATACAAATAATCAGCAATGGTGCAAAGTCCTTTAAAAATAGTCCGCGGGTCATCTTTTTCCTTTGCCACGACAGCAGGATTCGTTATGATACCTTCAAAAAAACCTAAAGATAAGAGTTCTTCCGCCTCTTTCTGATTTGCTGATGCCAACCAAAATTTCATTTTCTTTCCTCCTCTCTAAAATTATTACAATTTTGCTATAAGTTTCTTATAATCTTCGAATACTTTCTTTTCACGCTGCAGCATGTCATCAATATGATCAGAAACATTATGACTAGGATACATGGTAAGCTGAAAACCGCGCCTTTTTAGTAATTTAGCAGTTTCTGAGACAAGGGTATTCATAATAATAAGCGCTGCTGCAGTTGAAGCTCCTCCGGAAAGTTCTCCATCTCCGATTTCAACTATAGCGTCATGTGCCGGTACGCAGGTATCAATTACACAGGATACTGCATCATCCAAGCGTTTATTCATTGGCGGCTTCGGTTTCTGGGTATGAGCATGTGACAAAGACATAACAGCAATTACAGACATCCCAATTTTCTGCGCCTCTTCGGCCAATTCTATCGGTAAAGCATTAATTCCGGAGTGAGAAAAAACAATCAAAGTATCTTCAGCAGTAAACCTGTAGTTTTCAAAAATAACTTCTGCCAACCCCGATGTCTGCTCAATAAATGACATTTGTCTCTGTCCGCCTTTTCCAATAACAAAACCATTGAATCCCAATACAGGTTCTGTAATTTGATGAAAACCTACAAAAGAACCGATACGCGGAAAAGCTTCCATACAAGGTAAAGCACTATGTCCAGCACCAAATAAATTGACAATCCTGCCTGCTTGAATCGTATCGGCACAGATATTCACCGCCTTTTTAATGCTCTTATTATTCTCTGAAACAATATTATCAAGTATACTCTGTATACCTTCAATAAAAGATACAGCCATAAAGTTCTCCTCTGCTAAAAAAATTATAGTAGACGTTTTCAATTTTGTAAACTATAATATACCAGTAAAGTTTATTTTTGATATATTATAAAAAATCAAGGAGCGAGATATGAACACCTATTATCTTGGTCTGGATATGGGCGGCACAAACCTTAAAGCAGCTGTTCTCGACAAACACCTGCAAGTAATAAAAACATTTTATTGCAAACCGGAAAATGGTAAATCCACACGAGAAATGTGCGCAGCTGAATGGAAAAAACTGATAAGCCCACATCTGAGAAAACTCGAAGATGAGTATCATGAAATACCATCCGCATTCGGTATATCCACACCGGGCATACCGCTGAAAGATCATTCGGCTATCGGTCATATGCCTGAACGACTTACAGATATACAAGGATTAAACTGGAGTTCATTATTGGATTTTTCAGGAACAATATATGCTATTAATGATGCAAAAGCTGCTTTCTTGGCAGAAATACAATCCGAGGAGCTGAAAAATAAAAAAAACATCTGCATGCTTACCCTTGGAACCGGTGTAGGAGGAGCTGCCATGGTGGATGGCATTCTTTTGGAGGGTCACATAGGCAGAGCTGGTCATCTTGGAAATATCAGCGTTGATATGGACGGAATGAAGTCCTTGACAAATGTTCCAGGAGCACTGGATAATCTTGTTGGCAACTGTCAGATTAAAGAAAGAACTCAGGGTTTGTACAAGGATCCACTCGATCTGGAAAAAGATTATGCTGCTGGAAAGACTATTGCTGTTGAATACTGGCTGAAAATGATTAAAGCTCTTGCTGTGGGAGCAGCTTCTCTTATTAATGTACTGGATCCTGAAGTTATCATTCTAGGCGGCGGCATTGCAAATGCCGGTGATAATCTTATGAAACCCTTAAAAGCATACTTAGATCTTTATGAATGGCGTCCGTACGGTACCCCCACCAAAATTATATTTGCATCGCAAGGTAACTTTTCGGGGGCGATTGGAGCAGCAATATTTGCTAAGACATGGCAGAATCAATCTTCTGATACAGATAGCAGACTAAAAATCAGATAAAAATATTTGCACATATACAGATTCTCTTATTAAATGTACCTTAAAGGAAAGAACTTCTGAAATTCAATTTCTGCTGATACTTCCGTCATGCCTTTTCTAAAAAATATTTAGTACCAACTATGATTTCTTAACATAATAATACTTCAGTGCATGAACAACATATAAGCAAAGAGCCAACAGCATAAATTGAATCAGTAGAAGCTTTAAAATATGAAAAATTCCAACTTAGCCAGGAGAAAACCATGCCGAAAAAAACGGAAAAGAAGGACAACTCAGATAAGCAGGATGCATCCTTCTACACCTCCATATCCCGTTTCTATGACCACATATTCCCCTTTTCGCCGCAGCAGCAGCGCTTCATTATG
>JAIPFU010000038.1 GCA_021736505.1 Spirochaetia bacterium
TCCAGCTGAGCTATGGGTACATAAAAACGGAGAGGGAGGGATTCGAACCCTCGGTACCGTTACCAGTACAACTCCTTAGCAGGGAGCCCGATTCAACCGCTCTCGCACCTCTCCATTGCATTGCAGATTCTAAAAAAATAACGCTGATACCCACTTTCCGCTTATCTGCCGAAGACGGAAAAATAAGAAAAACCACTGAAATTCAGCCGTTTCCTTCAGCGAAACGGAGAGGGTGGGATTCGAACCCACGGAGCCTCTCGGCTCAACGGTTTTCAAGACCGCCTCCTTCGACCACTCGGACACCTCTCCAAATCGGTGTTTTACTATATAGACCATAAAAAAGTTTGTCAATACAAGAGCCCTTCATGTAACCGGTCTTTTCTCATCCGGAAATGATATTGTCAAAGTATAACGGAAGTGATTTTGTCACAACATAACGTAAGGACAAATAATATTGTGCGTGACAGAGATGACAGAGAATAGAGAATTGAACTGATGAATGCAGTGAACAAATAATTAAATTCTGCGAAGAAAATCAGAAAAAATGCGTAAATCTTCAAGTACATGGGGATGCGCTTCATAGAGTTTCTTTTCTAGAAATTCAATGCGATCCCAGTCATATTCCATTTCAAAATAATATCTTCGAAAATGTCTGAATTTCAGCAGTTCAAGCAGGCGGTTATAATTTGCATCAGAAACAACCGCAGGTCTAATTCCCTCAATAGAGAGGTTCATCTTGTCCAGTAAAGCTTTATGCCATTTACTCTGATCCAAATTGTTTTCAAAAACTTGAGATATTCTGAATAAGACAGTTTCCAGACAAGTATAATAGTTATCCAGAATTCCTGCGATCATCAAAGCTGAGGACTGTGTTTTGCCGATTTTTGGAATATCATCGACATATACTTTATCAAGAAGCTTTATTATTTTTTCAAGATGTGAGCTGTTTTTCTGAATAAGACCTAAAAGTTCCTGTATCCTACTGTTCATATATGAGTTTTCCCTTTCTTTTAATATGCTCCGCATCTGCCGGATCAATTTTTTCCAATTCAATGATATCAACAGGGAAACTAGTCATCTCCATAGCATCTCCCAGTAGAGCAAAGTATTCTTCAGGACCGGATAGACCTTCAAGAGCAATATCTATATCTGAAATCTCGCTAAACTGAGAAGAATCTATCAGCGAACCCCATTGATATATTTTTTCCGGATGATAGGTTTTAATGATGTGGTCAACAATCTGCTGAAAATCTCTGCAAGCCTGATTCCATTGAGACAGCAGACGGTTGTGTCGTTCTTTTTCTTTTTTTATAAGAAATGCACGTACTTTTTCCATGTCAACAGATTTCTCATTCTTGATCATGCCTATCTCCTACATTCCTCTCAAGTACAGGTTCCTCTGAAGCACAGATACATTATCTTGTCTTGGCTGTACTTGGGCTGTGATTCCGCTGAGGATAAAAAGGCAATGGTATTGTACAGTGACAGCAGGCAGATACTGAAAAAAACTATCCATTATCCCTCCAAGTACAGTATACCACAATCAAGCTTTGCTCTGCTAGAATTAGCATATAAAATTTTTACAGGCGGCTTGCCCATGGAAGCGGCTTGCCCCTGGAAATTGATACCTTTCATTCTTTCTAGTGGTATTCGGAAGTGATAAGTGATTTATGTTTGTCCGGCTCAAGGATTCAGGGGGCTGATTCAATGGGCTGGTTTAGGGGGCTGATTCAATGGGCTGGTTCAAGGGACTGATTCAGGGGGGGTGGAACTTACCGGTCCCGAAAATCGAGGTGCTTGCTCAGCATTTCTTCGCCGTCGAAGATAAACTTTCCCTCAAAAAACTGTCCCTCCATGGCCTTGGGAAGCCAGTGAATATCGTCAGCCCACATTTTGTCGTAGGGTATTTCCGTCTCTTTAACCCAGAAAGGATCGGCTTCATCCGTTTCATGCATCGAACCTGTATAGTCATCCGCAAAAAAGATATAGCCCCTCAGGGAATACCCGTCAACAAACTGAAAATTGAGAATTCCCACTTGGACGAGATTTGATGGAGTGATTCCGGTTTCCTCTTCTGTCTCCCGGACAGCGGCTTCTGCAGCGGTTTCATCCTCTTCTATCCTTCCTCCGGGTGCATTAACCATACCTTTCCCCAGTCCGGTTTTCTTATTAATGAGGAGCACTTCACCATCCTTGAAAATATAACAGAGTACGGCGGTTTCCTGCGGTTCCCAGAGATCCCAGTCGATGTCATCCACGTCTCGAGCTTCTTCAGGGTGTTCAAGCAGGTCGATCTCTTCGTCATCATCCGTATCATCCGCTTCTTCATCTTTATACAAGTCCGGATACAGTTCTTTTCTGCAGTCCTTACACAGGTTGTCATCGTGGTAGAATATAGTATCCATGTCCAGTTTTTTTCCGCAGGATGCGCAGCGGTACTTAAATAGTAATATCTTATTTCTGATCATGTAAGCGACACCGATCATGATCAGTAAAGCGATGATTCCTGTCCACTGAGGCAATCCCATGGTAAGGATTACGGCTATCATAACATTGAGGCCCAGCACCAGCGAAGCTATCAGCAGTGTAGCCATGCGTTTCTTTTCTGCGGTTGCCGTATGCTTTCTCTGGAAAAGATTCAGGGCAAGAACAGCAATTATCACCCAATATAGTTCGGAATTTATGTTTTCTAAAATCATAGGTTTGAGACTAACTGCGAAAGGCGATAAGGTCAAGTATCAGGTCCATGCAAAGACGATATCACAAACAAAATTGCTATGCTGAGCAGTCTATCACAATATGCTTTACCGGCTTATCGCTCTGTGTTTTTTACGAATCATTGTTGTGAGCCTATCTAAAATGCTATATACTTTACAAGGTGTATTTTGCATAGTGAGACATAGAGAAAGCGTCTATAAAGTTTAGATAATGAGAGTTTACATAAAGAAGAAAAATTCAAAATAGGGGCAATTAATTATGGAAAAAACAGGAAAAAAAGAAAACACAGAAAAAAAAGCGGGTATAAGCATGACAGATGTGCAGAATATGGATAAACAGACCTTGGCATCATATATTGATCACACACTTCTGAAACCGGAAGCAGGGAAAAGCCGCATAGATGCTTTATGTGATGAAGCTGCGGAGTATAAATTCTGTTCAGTCTGCATCAATCCAGTCTGGGTGGCTCATTGTGCTGAACGCCTTGCAGGCACGGGAGTAAAGGTCTGCACCGTAGTAGGATTCCCCCTAGGTGCTGTGACCTCGGAAACAAAAGTCCAGCAGACAGTCCAAGCAGTCCAGGAAGGGGCGGATGAAATCGATATGGTAATCAATATTGGAGCATTGAAGGATGCTGATGCCTACGCCTTCGAACAGGACATACGTGAAGTGCGCAGAGCCTGCAGCGGCAAACTGCTGAAAGTAATCATCGAAACATGCCTGCTTACGGAGGATGAGAAGATAACAGCCTGCAGAGCTGCACAGACTGCGGGTGCAGATTTTGTGAAGACCTCTACAGGCTTTTCAACCGGCGGAGCCCTTACGGAAGATGTTGCCCTGATGCGGAAGACAGTCGGCCCGGAAATGGGTGTGAAGGCCTCCGGCGGTATTCGCAGTTTTGAAGATGCCCGAGCCATGATAGAAGCTGGAGCAACAAGACTCGGCGCCAGTTCCGGAGTGGCTATCCTGAATGGACTCAGCACAGACAGCGATTATTAAAGCGGGTATGATCTCAGGATTGCAGGATCTCAGGATTGCATTATCGTTGGATTGCAGGATCCCTGGTTTCCAAGATTGCAGTATCTCAGGATTGCAGAAGCTTTAGACAGGAGTTAGACATTTGTCGATAATTGAAAAAAACCCCAACACCGACCACTTTCTGAAAAGCCTTGGATTTCCCAGTGTTGAGGTGCATCATGCATTTACTCATTTTGATTTTACCAAGCCGTCCCGGAGAATTCTGGTTATCGGGCCCATGGGATCAGGGAAAACCGAATTTTCCGCTCGGGTTTGGAGAGATGCCAGAGTTGCCCTGGGGAAAAGCAGTACCGTTAAGCAGCTTACTTCCACCGGCAGAGCAGATCGTAGAAAAGTGTTTTTTATTCGCTCTCTTCTGGATGCAAACCGTTTTCAGGAGTATCCTGATGATGCCTTGGCCTATCGCGGGGGCTACGAACGCTGCGGAACGCAGATTGCACGAATCAGTGACTCCTTTTCTCTGGAGGAAGTCCTCCGGGACAACCCCGCCACAGGTACCTGGATCATTGATGAAGCCTCATTTTATGATGAGCGCTTGGTCTATGTGGTACGGAATGCCAGCGAACAGCGGGGACTGCTCTTTATATTTCCTACCCTGATTCTTAATTTCCGGCGGGATATCTTTAACCCCACCGCTCGCTTAATGCTGGAGACCGCCACAGATGTGATCCCTCTTACCGCATATTGCGAACATCCCGACTGTCTGGAAGACTCCTTCTATACCTATCGCTATTATCAAATAGATGGAAAAGAGTGTCCCGCCCTCTATTTTGACCCCCTTATAGTGGTGGGCGGGGATAAGAAAAAGGAAGACTCCCTGGAGCCCAACTACTGTACCCGCTGCGATCGGCATCACTATCTGCCTGGTAAAGAGTATACCTTTTTCACCCTTAAGCCCCTGGGCGAAGAGGCTGCCGGGGGAAACACAGAAGCTCTAAAGAAGGAACTTTACGCTCTCAACTACGATATTGAAAGCTCCGAGCTGTCACGTCATCTGCATGAACGGTACAAAGGAGAAGAGGATCAGCAGGTATGTCTCAACTCCTTGAACATATCGAATATCGCCGAACGGGCGCTGATGTATCTGTACGGTGAACAGAACCTGATTCCCGAAGAACTTCTTGTCCGTTTTGTAAACGAATTGAAACTGGATCGAGATTATTTGAAAAAAACCTTGGAGGACAACCGCAGAACCGTGAACCTTGATCAGCCGATGCTGTTCTAAACTAAGTTTTGTGTCAGCGTAAAAAAGGAGGATAAGCCCATGAGAATGCCGGAAATAATCAGAAAGAAGCAGCTGAAAAAGGAGCTGAGCCCGGAGGAGATCCGGTTTTTTGTTAACGGATACACCCATGACGAAATACCGGATTACCAGGCCGCGGCATTGACCATGGCAATTTGGTTCAATGGGATGAGCACCGAAGAGATTGGTGAACTTACTCTGGCCATGGCAGAATCCGGCGACACCGTTGATCTCTCCTCCATCAAAGGCATAAAAGTGGACAAACACAGTTCAGGCGGCGTTGCAGATACCACCACCATAGCTGTAGGACCCCTGGTGGCGGCATGCGGCGGACGCATGGCAAAAATGTCCGGCCGCGGCCTTGCTCACAGCGGAGGAACCCTGGATAAGCTGGAGTCTATACCCGGTTTCTCCGTCAACCAGGACATGAAACGTTTCTCTGAGATAGTCAACACCTGCGGCGTATCTATCATTGGGCAGACGGTAAATCTTGTTCCCGCCGATAAAAAACTGTATGCCCTCAGAGATGTAACAGCTACTGTGGACAGCATGCCTCTGATTGCCGCAAGCATCATGAGCAAGAAACTCGCCGCCGGCGGTGATAAAATCCTGCTTGATGTAAAATGGGGCTCCGGGGCATTTATGCATGCCTTAGAAAAGGCAGAAGAGCTTGCACGGATTATGGTGGATATCGGAAAGCATGCAGGAAAAGAGACGCGTGCGATGGTCACGGATATGAATCAGCCACTAGGGAATGCAGTAGGGAACGCCTTAGAAGTTATGGAGGCCGTTGAAATACTTCGAGGGGATGTAGAGGGTGATCTCAAAGATTTGATCATGGAGCTTTCAGCACAGATACTTATCATGGGCGAGGTGCATGAGAACCGGGATGAAGCGCTGGAGGCTTTGAAGAAGGCAGTCTCCAGCGGAGCAGCAGTGGAACGCCTGAAGCAGATGATATCCCTCCACGGCGGGAATCCGGCAGTCTGCGACGACCTTTCACTTCTCCCGCAAGCCCGAAAAACAGAATCGATTACGGCAGAATCAGCAGGATATATTACAGCAATGCAGACTGATGATATTGGAACAGCTTCTGTGATGATTGGAGCAGGACGGGAGAAAAAAAGCGATTCAATAGATCCCGCGGTGGGCTTATGGCTGCGGAAACGTCTGGGCGACCGAGTTGAAGCCGGGGATGTTCTTGCTGATTTCTACGTGAACGATACTGCTAATTTGAATGAAGCGGCAGAACTTTTTAAAAAGGCTATAAATATCAGCGCAGCACGCCCTGAAAAAAAGCCTTTAATAGTCCGCACCCTTTCGTAAAAATAACGAAAAGAAAACGAAAAGAAAACGGAGCTTGCATGAAAAACAGATTTGCTTCATAATAACTCCTTCTCAAGGAGAAACAATTTGACACGCTGTAAGCATGGAGTGTAGAATATAAAACGCAGTAAATAAAAAAAAAGGAGGGAAGCTCATGAGAAAATTATTGAGTCTTCTTTGTGTTTTGGTTCTTGCATCCGGTTTTGTTTTTGCCCAAGGGCAGGAAGAAGGCGGAGTACAGAAAATGAAAGTAGGTATGGTAACCGATGCAGGTACCATAGATGATAAATCCTTCAACCAGGGAACCTGGGAAGGTGTTCTGAGAGCTGGAGAAGATTTTGGTCTGGATACCAAATACCTGAAACCGTCCGGAACTACAGAAGCGGATTACCTGAATGAAATCGGAAACTTGTATGATGCCGGTTATAAATTCATCGTTACCCCAGGTTTTAAGTTTGAGACAGCAATATACCAGGCTCAAACAAAGTATCCTGACGCCAAATTTGTTCTTCTTGACGGCAGCCCGCACCCCGGAGATTATAATGTTGATGTGAAGGATAATACTGTATCGATTTTTTATGCTGAACATGAATCCGGTTTTATGGCTGGAGTTGCCACAGCTCTGCAGCTGGATTCCGGCAATGTCGGCTTTATCGGTGGTATGGAAATACCCCCTGTACAGAAATTTAACTGGGGTTTTCAGCAGGGTATAAAGTATGCCAACGAAAACTACGGAACCAGTATTAAGATGAATGAGAGAAACTTTGTCTATCAGGGTTCTTTTGATAATGTTGCAGCTGGCCAGCAGCTTGCGGCTGCTATGTATGACCGCGGCGTGGATGCGATTTTCGCTGCAGCCGGCGGAGTCGGTGTCGGAGCTATCAATGAAGCGAAATCTCGGGCTTCAGCGGGTAAGAAAGTTTGGATTATCGGTGTTGATGTAGACCAGTATGCGGATGGCATCTACAGCGGAGAAAAATCCATTATCCTTACTTCAGCAATGAAGAAAATTGGTCAGTCAGCATATGATATGATTGAAGCTGAATTGAATGGTGAATTTCCGGGCGGTGAAATCCTAACTTTTGATGCTACCAATGATGGTGTCGGTATCCCTGACGAAAATCCGAACCTGGATGCAGAAGTGCAGGAAATTTGTAATGAAGTTTTTGAAGAGCTCAAGACTGGAGAAATTGAAGTAGCCAGTGAACCTGGAGATGATCTTATAGAATAGACTGCCCATTACTCGGTGAAATGAAAATATACAAATAATTCAATAGCAATCTGTATGAATTATTGCATAGAAATGGCTGTCGGAAATATCAAATTACGGCAGTCATTTTTTTATTGACCGCATCAGGGTTTTTGTGTGTATAATAGAGACAATTGAATCATGGAGGAAGCCTATTCATGGATTACGTAATAGAGATGCTGAATATCCGGAAAGAATTTCCCGGTGTAGTGGCCAATGACAATATATCGCTGCAGGTTAAGCCGCAGGAGATTCATGCCCTTCTCGGGGAAAACGGCGCTGGGAAATCCACCCTGATGAGCATACTCTTCGGTCTCTACCATGCCGATGAGGGGATAATAAAGGTTCGGGGCAAGGAAGAGCATATTGTAGACCCGAATGCTGCAAACAGGCTCGGAATTGGAATGGTTCACCAGCATTTTCAGCTGGTACATAATTTTACCGCCACTGAAAACATTATCATGGGAAAGGAAGGCGGCTTTAGGCTGAAATTGAGTGAAGCCTCGAAACGCATAAAAGAGCTTTCCCAGCGGTACGGACTCAGTATAGATCCGGATGCGGAAATTGAGGATATCTCAGTGGGGATGCAGCAGAGGGTGGAAATCTTAAAAATGCTCTATCGGGATGCGGAAATCTTGATTTTTGATGAACCCACCGCAGTTTTAACTCCCCAGGAAATACATGAGCTTATGCAGATTATGAAGACGCTCACCAAGGAAGGCAAGACAATCATTCTGATCACCCATAAACTGCGGGAAATCAAGGAAATTGCCGACAGATGCAGCGTAATTCGCCGTGGAAAGTATATTGGAACCGTGGATGTGCAATCAACGAGCCAGCAGAAAATGGCGTCCATGATGGTGGGGCGTGAAGTTTCCTTCAAAGTGGAAAAGAAGCCGGTTGAACCGGGAGAGATGGTCCTGGAGATAAAAAATCTGAAGGTAAGGAACGCCAGGAAACTCGAAGCGATAAAAGATTTCTCCATTTTTATTCGACGGGGAGAAATTCTCGGGCTTGCCGGCGTTGAAGGGAATGGACAGACGGAACTTGTAGAAGCTATTACAGGATTACGGGAAATAGAATCGGGTTCTATTCTTCTAAACGGTAAAGAAATCACAAATTACAGCCGCAGGGATCGATATGAAGCGGGGATAGCCCACATCCCTGAGGATCGGCAGAAGCACGGGCTGGTTATGGATTTTACGGTTAGTGATAATTTAGTCTTGAAAACCTACTATCAGGAGCCCTATTCTTCCCGCGGATTTCTGAATCAGGAAGCTATCCAAAAGCATGCTGAACATGTTATAGATACTTTTGATGTCCGAGCTGGAGAAGGGGTGTTCTCCCCCGCTTCGGGGCTTTCCGGGGGAAATCAGCAGAAAGCAATTGTCGGCAGAGAGATTGATATGAACCCTGACCTGCTTATTGCCGTGCAGCCGACCCGGGGGCTCGATGTGGGAGCTATTGAATATATTCATAAACGTCTCATAGAGCAGCGGGATAAGGGGAAAGCGGTGCTGCTTGTTTCCCTGGAGCTGGATGAAATCTTTAATTTATCCGACCGAATATCAGTAATAAACAGCGGGGAACTCATAGAAACTGTTCCCACTGAAGAGACAAATGAAGATGAAGTTGGTCTCATGATGACCGGGATCAAGAGAGGAGAGAGCCGATGAAAAAGAACAATGCACTGATAATAGCCCTTTCAGCGGTTGTTCTCGGCCTCATAGCCGGGGCAATTCTGATGCTTGCGATCGGCAGTAACCCGATCCAGGGGTATCGTTTCCTGTTCCGCGGAGGTCTGATGAACCTGGAACGTGTTGGCAACACCCTGGCAACGGCAATTACCTTAACCTTGACAGGCCTTTCTGTTGCGTTTGCCTTTAAAACCGGCCTCTTCAACATCGGTGCTGCTGGACAGATGCTCATAGGGGGACTCTGTTCCACCGCCGTGGCTTTGACTGTTACTGCGCCCAGACCGATCCTTCTTGTGCTTATTGTTCTTGCCGGATTTGTGGGAGGCGCCCTCTGGGGGATTGTTCCCGGGTTCCTGAAGGCCAAGTTCAATGTGCATGAAGTTGTGGCTACTATCATGATGAACTGGATAGCGTACTGGGTTGTCTATTATACGGTACCATACTATTTCAAAGGCCAGTTTCTGGAAACTGAGTCGAGGAAAATATCTTCAGCTGCCTCTCTCAAAGCGCCCTGGCTCACCTCAATTTTTGATGGATCCTATATAAATTTGGGAATTTTTATTTCCATAGCAGCGGTGGTTATCATCTACATTATTCTGAAGAAAACTACTCTGGGGTATGAATTGAAGGCCGTGGGTTTCAACAGGGACGCTGCGGAGTATGCGGGTATCCAAGTGAACCGGAATGTAGTCTTATCAATGATGATAGCTGGAGCCCTGGCCGGACTGGCAGGAACAACATACTATACTGGCTATGCTTCCAATATGCAGATCGGAGTACTTCCGAATCAGGGCTTTGATGGCATAGCGGTAGCGCTTCTCGGGGCGACTGAACCGGTGGGAGCTTTTGCTGCGGCGATATTTTTTGGACTCCTGCACTCGGGAAAAGGCTTCATGAATGCCATGACGGAAATTCCGCCGCAAATTTCCGACGCCATAATAGCGACGATTATCTACTTTACCGCCACAAGCGTTCTATTCGGGCGTTTATGGAAGAGCCTGGAAAAACGCATTAAGGAACGCAGGGAGAAGAAGGAAGAGAGCAGTACTGCGGAGGGGGATAAGTAATATGAATGTATGGCAGATTTTTTCACAGATATTTCCGTATGCGATTGTATTGACTATGCCCTTGCTGATTACTGCTTTGGGCGGATTGTTCAGCGAACGGAGCGGTATTATTAATATTGGGCTTGAGGGCTTAATGGTTATCGGCTATTTCACCAGCGCCCTTGTCGTTTATTTGTTTCAGGATGCGATACCGGGCTTAGCGATTCCTTTAGGCTTGCTGGCGGCGGTTGCTGCGGGTGCTCTGTTTTCCCTGCTCCATGCTTTTGCCTCCATAAACTTGAATGCAAATCAGGTGATCAGCGGAACTGCGATCAATATGATGGCCGGAGCTCTTACCGTCTATCTGGCTCGTACTATCACAGGAAGTGGCAACATCCAGATACGCAGCGGAATCATTCGTGCTGATATCCCAGTTCTTTCAAAAATACCGGTTATTGGGCCGCTTGTTTTTACACAGACCTACTGGACTACTTGGATTATCCTGGGGATTGTCCTGCTTTCCTGGTATATGCTCTACAAAACGGCCTTCGGCTTGCGACTGAGAGCCTGCGGCGAGCATCCTTCATCTGCAGCTTCTGCGGGAGTGAATGTCTATGTGATGCGCTACACCGGCGTCCTGATTTCCGGAGCCTTCGCCGGCCTGGGAGGCGGCACCATGATCGTCACCTACTCAGGGGAGTTTAACGGTACCGTGGCGGGACTTGGGTTTCTCGCCCTGGCTACCATGATTTTCGGACAGTGGAAACCTCTGCGAATTCTTGGAGCGGCATTCTTTTTCGGCTTTGCCATGACTGTAGCAAATGTATCTCAAGTTGTACCGGAATTAGCGGTGATACCACCGCTCATACTGAAGGCCTTCCCCTATGTGGTGACGCTTCTTGCCTTAGTATTCTTTTCAAAAACTTCTCAGGCTCCTCGAGCGGAAGGCGAACCCTATTACCCTGGGCAGGGCTAAACAGGTATTCTTGTACTGGTTTTCTGGTATTGGTTTTCTGGTATTGGTTTTCTGGTATTGGTTTTCTGGTATTGAGGGAAATTGTCCGTAGGAAATTGGCAGTAGAGTATTACGGATGCATCAAGGTATAAGAAAAAAATAGGAAAAATGAATATGGAAAATAATGATAGGTATTTGGCGAGAATAAAGGAAGCAGCGGGATATATTGAGAACAGATGTAGCACGGAACCGGAATTCGGCTTGATTCTCGGTTCCGGACTCGGCGTATTAGCAGATGAGATTGAAAATCCGTGCCATATTTCGTATAAGGATATCCCTCATTTCCCCGTCTCAACGGTGAAAGGGCACGCCGGCCAGCTGGTTTTTGGTACTTTTATGAACAAGTCGGTACTTGTCATGCAGGGACGCTTTCACTATTACGAAGGCTACTCCATGAAGGATGTCGTGTTTCCGATACGGGTTATGAAACAGCTTGGAATTAACCGCCTGCTTGTGACAAATGCCGCAGGGGGAGTAAATGAATCTTTCAGCCCCGGGGATTTGATGCTTATCAGTGA
>JAIPFU010000039.1 GCA_021736505.1 Spirochaetia bacterium
ATCAGAGCGCTCTCACCGTTCACCCGAACCTCGATACTGTACGGGGCGGTAGGGAGGAAATAATCAGCTTCAGCGCTTGGATCATAGGTTACAATCGAAATCGGAAGTTCTGTATTTTCTGTGATGACGCGTCCCCCGGGAGAAACCGGTTCGAGTTCATTGAAACGGAGGCTCTCGATTACCGGAGCCTGCTCGTCCCGATTGGGAGGCAGCACGAGGAGAGGATTTACCAGCCGGTCGAGTTTCCGGTCGATTAATTCGAAGTGGAGATGCTTTCCCAGTGAATATCCGCTCTCACCAATGATCCCGAGGGTGTCTCGCTTTTGAAAGCGCTCTCGGTTGACGGGTATGCTGTTGGGAGCCAGGTGGGCATAAACCGAACGGATCTTCCCGGCATGTTCGAGGATTATAAAATTTCCCATTCCGCTGGGTATGGTTCCATACATTCGACTGTCGTTTATAAAAACGAGCTCGCCCCGTTCGACCGGCTTTACTTCCTGCTCTCTTCCTAAATCGATACCCGTATGAAAATGATCGATTCTGCTCTCTCCAAAGGTGGCCGTAAGATACCGGTCTTCCACCGGCCAGTCGATCGCGCCTGCGGAAAAGAAAGCATATATGCATAAAAAGAAAAGCAAAATGATACGCTTCATCTTACCCCTCCTCGAACCGGTACAGGAAAAGCCCCGAATCTATTCCCAACAGCACATAGCTGCCGGATCGATGCATGCTGTGAACCGTGCCGGAAAGCGTTGATTCCAGACGCGAGCGGGGAGGCAAACTATAGACCTGAAAAAGCGCCCTCTTGGAGTCTGCGGTTAAAAGAGCCATCTCCTTCCCCTCGGGAGAAAAATTCAAATCCCGTATATCCCCCGATACCGGCAATTCGTATCTTTCCTGCTCCAAGGCATCAATGACCAGCAGCCCTGCAGGCCGTTCAAAAAAGAGATATCGGCCTTCAGGACCGAAACCTACAAAAACCTCCCGGCGAAACGAATCAGAGAATTCGATAACCTCGCGGGGCTGATACGCGCCCTGTTCTCCCTGTTCGAGAAGAAGGAGGCGCTGTGGATCGATTCCCGCCACAACAGCCCACAACCGCCGATCCGGCGAAACTGCGACTCCGAAGACGGCATCGAGCCTGCTCCCGGTAGTGTCATACTCGACCTCCGTCTCTCCGGTTTCATTAATAATAACCGCCCGGCCGTCTAAGAGTCCGAGAGTGAGGTGAGAGCCGCAAACATCGACGGCGGTAATCAAATCCTGAAAGGATCGTGTCCAGCGAACGCTGCCGTCCCCCTCCCATTCGGTGAGACCTCGTCTGTCTGTTCGAATAGAGAAAATGCGGCCGTCTTGGAGAATTGGGTACTGACTTGTCTGCAGGGCAACCTCCGGCAGTCCCTCCTGGCCGCGGATCATAATGTTCCGGCTCACCATCTGATAGTTGGCGCTCCTCTTTTGGTCGATAGCCACATCAGCCAGAACCTTCTCGCGAAAAAGCAGCTCCCCTTCCGTGGAAACATATCCATAAACATCTCCGAGCCGATAGGGTATCACCCGGGGCTTATCACCTTCTGCATCGGGTCTGTCTCCGCTCAGCCAACGCCCCTCGTACAGATCCATAGACCACAAAGGGCGGAGGACCCGCTCCTTTTCCAGACCGGCGGGTAGGAATAAAAGGAAGCCGATTGCTACGAGAAAACTGATTGTAAGAAGGAGACGAAATCGCACTGCAACTCCCACCGCAGATTAACACAGGGCGATGAAAGAAGCAAATAACTCTTCGGTGCGCTGGAGTTTGCCAAAGATCCTCCCTCAGATTACAATGGAAGGCAACAAATCCAGAAAATCGAGGCGGTTCATGAATTCAGAAGTACTCTACCAGGCAGCAAAAGAAGCTTCAGAACACAGCTACTCGCCCTACTCTCGGTTTCGAGTGGGAGCGGCGCTTCTGTGTGAAGACGGGACGATTATAAAAGGGGCCAACATCGAAAACCGTTCGTACGGCGGAACGATATGCGCCGAACGAAATGCCTTTACAGCAGCACTCTCAGCCGGCCACAATTCTTTCAAGGAGATAGCGGTATTTTGCGCCGATGCAGAGTACCCTGTTCCCCCCTGCGGTATATGCAGGCAGTTCATGAGCGAGTTCGTAGACACCTCTTTTCCGGTCCATTATTCGGGCGGTGACGGGAATTTTATTCAAAAATCTATGGCAGAACTGTTTCCTGAGGATTCACTGCATGAACTGAAAAACCGGTAAAAAGAGGGAATTTATTTTTTCCCTTCCGGCGGAGCCGACTTCCGGGATTTATCGATACTCTGCTGGTCCTTATCCATCTTTGTACGCCAGATATCAACCTTCTTTTTGAGATCTTCGGCCTTGTCCCGTTCCCCGACGATCATGTGAATCCTTCGAAGCGCAGCAAGATAATCAATAGCAAGCTTGAAATCGTCGAGCCGTTGTGTGGATAGTTCGTATTTTTCCCGATACCGGTCAGCAGCCTGCTGCAGCTGTCGTTTGACCAGGTTCAGAAAGGACATACGTATTTCATAGAGTTCCACCCTGGGGTCGAGCTGTTTTACCAGCTCCCGCAGGTTCAAGAGGTTTTTTGAAACAACCGCCATACGGCCCTCGAGCTCGACAAACGACCATTTCCATTTTGTATTGACGCCGAAGGCCTCTTTTACCGATTCGACGGCAAATCCGGTTTTTCTTATCAGATTATACCTTTTTTCATCATCATAGCCCTCAATGAGGGCGAGTTTTTCCTCATATTCGGAAAATGGTACATCGATATATGAGGTGACTATTCCTTCCAGATAGATAATGCTCTGATAACACCGTTTCCGTGCGTCGTTGAGAAAGTTCTCGTTTTTTATTCCCAAAAGATTTAGGGAAAGGCTGTTCATAAGCACATAGTAGGAGACCATGTTGATCCCCTCTTCGGCCAGTATGAGCTTCTTGTAGGGAGCCCCATTCTCATCATGCTGGATAATATTCCGAAGATTTTTTTCGCGCATTTGCGCCTGTTCGATGACACTTTTATAACTCGTTATCGAGTCATAGTACTGTTTTTTTGCTTCCTCACTGACTTTTGCCATCAGTTAATCCCGCTCCGCACCTTCCAGCATTCGGCGGGCATGTTCGAGAGAAGCATCTCCGCCCTCTTCTCCTGAAAGCATTCTCGAAACCTCAAGCACCTGCTCATCTCCGGCAACAGGCTTCACCTCTGTGCATGTACGTTCTTTTTTGGTTTCCTTGGTCACCATAAGGTGATTATCGGCATGAGAAGCAATTGTTGCAAGATGAGTAATACATAAAACCTGTTTCGCCGAAGAGAGGCGGCTCAAATGTTTCCCGACCGATGAAGCAATCTGGCCGCCGATACCTGCATCTATTTCATCAAACACCATGGTCGATATCGGATCCTTTTCCATCAAAACAGATTTTATCGCCAGCATTACCCGGGAGATTTCACCTCCCGAAGCAATTACCTTCAGCGGCTTGAGGGGCTCACCCGCGTTGGGACTTATCTGGAATGCCACGACATCGATGCCGGTGGGGCCGCAGACAGGTTTGCCGGCCTCTGAAAGCCGCCGTGTCATAGAAATTTCGAAATCCGCCTGAGGCATTCCAAGTCCCTTGAGATTATCGGTGATAAGCCTCTGCAGCTTTCGAGCATAGTCGTTTCGTTTTTTCGAAATTTCTCCGGCCTCGCGCAGGACTTCCCGTTCCAACTCCTCTATCCGTTTTTCAAGATCTTCCCGGTCACTCTCGTAGGACTCCAGCGATGCAATCTCCTGCTCGGCCTGTTCCCGATACTCGATCACCGCATCCACCGAACCGCCGTATTTCTTGGCAAGACGCCGGAGCTGACTCAGCCTGTCTTCAATTTCTTCCAAACGCCGGGGATTGTACTGCAGAGAGTTCCGGTAATCCACAACCGACTCGCGAATGTCCTCCAGCTCGTAATAGGCACTCTCCAGCCGTTTGTGCAGCGGGGCTAATTCTTCCACGATAGAGGACGCCGCTTCGAGCTCATGACCGGCTGAATGGACTTGGGAAAGACCGCCCTCGCCACCCTCGGATAGGTTTCTGCCGACCGTTTCCAGATGAGAATAGAGTTTTTCATACTGGGACAGCATTCGACGTTCCTGATCGAGCTCCTCTTCCTCGCCGGCTTGAATACCAGCCTTATCGATCTCATCTATAGCAAAACGGTAATAATCGAGTTCCCTGAGCCTTTGATCTTCGGATTTCTTGAGTGCATTGAGCCGCTTTCTCAGGTCTGCAAGTTCGCGAACTCTCCCCTGCAGTGCAGATACCTCATCGGTCAAATCGCCGTACTGATCGAGAACACGGCGGTGATTCTCTCCATCTAAAAGAGACTGATGCTCATGCTGGCCGTGAAAATCAATGAGATAACGGGAAAATTGATCCAATTCCGAGCGGGTTGCCGGGATGGACTGTATATAAATCGATCCTCTGCCTGATCGCTTGACTATGCGGCGTATGAGAACCCGGCCGTTTTCAGGGTGTATATCGTGCTCTTCCAGCCATTGGAGGGCATCTTTGTTCTCATCAACCCGGACCGTGCCCGAGACTACCGCCTCTTCGCTGCCGGTTCGGATCGCGTCGATTCGCGCACGTCCTCCGAAAAGGACAGTCAATGCTCCAATCAATATAGACTTCCCCGCTCCGGTCTCGCCGGAGAGGATGTTTAAGCCCGGCGAGAAGACAACCTGAGCCTGTTCGATCAACGCATAATCGGAAACATGAAGTTCCTCGATCATTCTGTTCTCCTGATATTTCTCCCGTATAGCTGCATCTTTATTCTACTTCTGTATACCGTCCGGTACTCCGGACCAATTCAATTTATTCTTTAAAACATCATAAAAACTTCGTTTATTCGATCTAACAATCTGAGCGGTCTGCGCAGCCTTTCTGATAACGATCTCATCCCCCTCATTGAGGGGGAAATCAAACTGGCCGTCTACCGTCAGGGTAACGGCAGTCCGCTGATTCGCTTCGATTTCAAGAGCCACTACCTCAGTACCCGGCACAACAAGGGGCCGGTTCGACAGGCTGAACGGGCAGATAGGTGCGAGAATAAAAGCATCCATCTCCGGATGCAGAATAGGGCCGCCGGCGGCCAGTGAATAAGCAGTGGAACCGGTGGGTGTGGCCAGAATCACCCCGTCTGCACGGTAACCGCCTACAGCCGCATTACTCAGTCGAAGTTTCAATCGTACCAGTTTTGATATGCCGGAAGAAGAGATCACCACATCGTTCAACCCGGTCAATGAAACGATTTCTTTGCCGTCACGCAAAACGTCGACTCCAACCATAATGCGGCGGCTTACCCCCAGATCGCCTGCCTCGAAGGCCTGAAAGGCTTCTTGGATCTCATCCCTTCCGATCTCGGCGATAAAACCAAAATCTCCCACGTTTACCGGCATGATCGGAACCTCGTTGGAAGAAAGAATTCTCGAACCGAACAGAACTGTTCCATCTCCACCGAGAGAAATCGCCATGTCCACATCCGAAACCGTCGGCTGTGCAGGCTTTCCGGAATACCGAAAAAGGATTCCCTCGATCCCCCGTTCTTCAAGAAACCTGCGGGTAGATTGTGCGAGGGAATCGGCATCGCTTTTCTTGGTATTAACGATGAGCAGAACTTTCTTGATTGTTCGTTTCATTGATCCCCGCTTTCTTATCTACTATATAATTCACCTTTTCTGATGTAAAGCCGGAAGAAACCAGCCGATTAAGATAGATACACCGAGACAAGGGTCTTTTTACCGGGTGTATTCTAAGGAAGCGTGGTCAATACCTTCCGCACCGCCTCTACTTCCGTGGAAGTTAATGCCGGGTACAAAGGAAAAAGCAGGGTTCTCCGGGCCAGATCCCGAGCGACCGGACAGGATTCAGCTGCTTCGGTAGCAGCTATAGTGCCGGAAAAAGCCGGAGCAGCCTCTACCCCGTGTTTGGCAGCGTATTTCACTGCATCTTTCATCCCGCTTTTCAGCAACACAGGAAACCCATAGGGTATACGATGAATTTCTGCTTCTTCCGAAGCCGGCTGTACCGGGAGGCTGTGCCCGCTTTGCATCAATGCACGGCGAAAGATACCTTCGATTTCTCGCCGGCGTTCCAAGGCCGCATCGATACGGTTCATCTGTGCAAGCCCTAAAGCAGCATTCATATCCGGCATCATCTGTTCATGGTGGAGCTGTTCGCTCATCCGTTTGAGCTCGCCGGCCTTCCGCTTTTTCTGGGTGAGTATGAGTGCTCCCCCTCCTGTGGTGATAACCCCTTCCTGTTCCGTTGCAAGAACACTGCAGCAGCCGAAACCGCCGACTGACCGCTCACCCAAAAACCCGCCGAAGCCCTCGGTAATATCTTCTATCATGGTCCAACCGGCCTGTTCGAAGGCATAATAATCGGGAATATATCCCAGGCTTGTAGCCATAATTACCACAGGTCCGTCCCCCGCCTCGGAGCCTTCTTCGGGCAGCTGCGAACTCAGTTTGTCGCTCACCTCACGTCCGGGAACGAAAGCGGCTTCTGTCAGATCAAAGATCTCAGTTTTGATTCCCTTCAATGCGCAGACATCGAGATACCATGAAGGAAGCAGGGGAGAAAGGAAAACAGTTGAACCGGTTTCGAGACCGGCAATTTCAAGGGCGAAAAATACTGCACGCTGATATTCTCGAAGAGCTACAGCGCCGGAAACCGCCAAACGGTTTTTTACTGCTTTTGCGAGTTCCGTACCGAGCCGATCACTGCCGGGACGGTCTTCTACCAACGTAGTAAGGACAGAATCCATATCTTTGCGCCGGATAGAGGGTCGAAATAGAGGAGTTGCCATTATCTGCCGTATCAGCCTCCTATGCTGTCTAGCTGTTGAAGTTCTCGTGGGTTAAAGAGGCGATTTATATCAAGAATGATAAGATATCCGTCTTCTCTGTTGACCACTCCCTGAATGTATTCCGTTCCTATCCCGCTGATCACCTGCGGTGGTGCTTGTATTTGACGGCTGTTAATGGAAACGACTCGCAGTACTTTGTCGATGATAATTCCCAGCGACATGCCGTTTATCTCTACAATAACAAAACCGCTGAGCATCCTGTCCTCATCCGACAGTTCCGGTCGACGGATATGAAAGCGCTTGTGCAGATTGATTATCGGGATGATCACTCCCCGGAGATTGAATATCCCCTCCACATAAGCCGGGGCATTCGGTATGGGCCGAGTTTCCTGCATTTGATAGATTTCCTGCACATCCATGATATCGATCCCATATTGTTCCTCCCCGAGTTGGAAGGTCACCAATTGCAATTGACTGTCGTTCTCGGCCATGTGGTCGTCCTCCAAAAAAAGAGGATAATGGAGATTCACGTATTGTGCAATAATACTTTCAGGGGATTTGCTGTTCTCTTGAAAAGAACACCAAGGAATACGGCCAATTCTTCACTTCGTTTTTTTACATTCGCCGTAAACTCCACTGCTGCGCCGGCATTTGCATGATCGCTTATGATTCTTATTGCACAAAAAGGTAATTCAAGTTGTGCAGCGAAGAGATTGACTGCAGCTGTTTCCATAGTACAACAATCACCACCTATTTTCGCATATTCGAGACGGCGTTTTTTCCCGTTTACCGGCTTATCCGTTGTAATGATGGTTCCCGTTCGCACTTCTAGACTGCAGCCTGCTGCCGTTTCATAAACCACTTCGTCTAATTCGGCTGTATTGCCCATCGTCTCTGCAGGTAATTTTTTCCACGAATCGGAGCGCATATCAATAGATGCAGCGGAGATGACCAGCGTACCCGGCTGCAGCGAGTTGTTTATTGCTCCGGCGGTACCTGCATCAACTATCAGCTCTGCCCGGTATTCCCGGACAAGCCGTCTGAGGACCTCGCCGTCAGCACGAAATCCGATTCTTCCGAGCACTAGAAGCACATTGTGCTTACCGTTCTTTCCGGCGGCATATCGAATTCTTCTATTGTTTCGATCTGTGTCTTTTGTTTTATTTTCCTGAAGAGCGAATTTGTTTCGTACTGCATGGTACTCGGGCTTTATCGCTGCTACGATTAATATGTTCATTCTGAATAAATATACTACAAATTATAAAACAGGAAAAAGCTGAGGGCAAAAAAAAAGCCTGGCGACGACCTACTCTCCCACCCGATGAGGACATGGCGGGCAAGCTCGTGCTTGCGCCGGAGCGATGCTCCGGGCCATGGCCCGATCGGGCAGTACCATCGGCGCTGGAGGGCTTAACTTCCGTGTTCGGCATGGGAACGGGTGGTGCCCCTCCGCTATAGTCACCAGGCAAATATTTCTGTTTTTCTTCGGCTTTCCGCCGCTGCGCAGGCCCTGCGGGCCTTCACCGGGGCAGCCGGCTCACCCTCGGGTTCGCCGGTGGTCCCCCGCCCTGCTCGGGCTTGAGGACCCGCCTCGAAAGAAACATGCGATAATATGGTCAAGCCTCACGGAGTATTAGTACCGGTCGGCTAAACATGTTGCCATGCGTACACCGCCGGCCTATCAACCGGATCTTCTCTCCGGCTCCTTCAGTCTGCTTATGCAGATGGGATGGCTCATCTTGAGGGAGGCTTCCCGCTTAGATGCCTTCAGCGGTTATCCCGTCCGAACTTGGCTACCCAGCACGTACCCTTGGCAGGATAACTGGTACACCAGCGGTTCGTCCGCTCCGGTCCTCTCGTACTAAGAGCAGCTCCTCTCAACCATCCATCGCCCGTGGCAGATAGGGACCGAACTGTCTCGCGACGTTCTGAACCCAGCTCACGTACCGCTTTAAATGGCGAACAGCCATACCCTTGGGACCTGCTCCAGCCCCAGGATGCGATGAGCCGACATCGAGGTGCCAAACCCTACCGTCGATGTGAACTCTTGGGTAGGATCAGCCTGTTATCCCCGGAGTACCTTTTGTCCGTTAAGTGACGGCGCTTCCACGCGCCACCGCCAGATCACTAAGACCTGCTTTCGCACCTGCTCGACGTGTGTGTCTCGCAGTCAAGCCACCTTCTGCCTTTGCACGTCCACCCTGATTTCCATCCAGGGCAAGGTGACCTTCGCGCGCCTCCGTTACTCTTTAGGAGGCGACCGCCCCAGTCAAACCGCCTACCTGACATGGTCCGAATACCCGCTTCAGGGTATCCGTTAGAAACCTAATCTGCAAAGGGTGGTATTTCACCGGCGACTCCCTCCATACTGGCGTACAGAGTTCATAGTCTCCCACCTATCCTACACATCACAGACCAAGTCCCAATGCCAAGCTGCAGTAAAGGTTCACGGGGTCTTTCCGTCTAACCACGGGTAATCGGCATCTTCACCGATACTTCAATTTCACCGGGTCTCGCGTTGAGACAGTGCCCAGATCGTTACACCATTCGTGCGGGTCGGAACTTACCCGACAAGGAATTTCGCTACCTTAGGACCGTTATAGTTACGGCCGCCGTTTACCGGGGCTTCAATTCGGAGCTTGCACCCCTCCTCTTAACCTTCCGGCACCGGGCAGGTGTCAGTCCCTATACTTCTCGTTACCGATTCGCAGAGACCTGTGTTTTTGGTAAACAGTCGCCTGGGCCTGCTCTCTGCAACCCCCCTCAAACTTTGACATCCAAGAGAGGCCGCACTTCTCCCGAAGTTACGTGCGCATTTTGCCGAATTCCTTAACGCGAGTTCTCCCGTGCGCCTACGTATTCTCTACTCGCCTGCCTGTGTCGGTTTGCGGTACGGTCTCTTCCGAATACTCCTAGAGACTCTTTCTTGGCGCCTTGATGCCACCCGCTTCGCTTCTCCGTAGATCAGCTCGCTTTCACGGCTCACCTCAGACGGCGGATTTGCCTGCCGTCCTCATCAGCTTACCGTTTAGACCAGGACTACCATCGCCTGGCCGGGCTTTACCTCACGCGTCATCCCCATCAAACTTCAGAAGAGGTACGGGAATATGAACCCGTTTCCCATCAGCTACGCCTTTCGGCCTCGCCTTAGGGGCCGACTTACCCTGGGAAGACCTCCTTTACCCAGGAAACCTTAGGCTTTCGGCGGACCGGACTCTCACCGGTCTTTTCGTTACTCATGCCTGCATGCTCTCTTCCGTCCCCTCCATCATCCCTCTCGGAACAACTTCGTCAGGTGCCGGAATGCTCTCCTACCACTCTTTCGAATCCGCGGCTTCGGTTGCGCGCTTAGCCCCGTTACATTGTCGGCGCATCAGTACTCGACCAGTGAGCTGTTACGCACTCTTTTAAGGTATGGCTGCTTCTAAGCCAACCTCCTGGCTGTCTCCGCACTCATACTTCCTTTTCCACTAAGCGCTCATTTGGGACCTTAGCCGGCGGTCTGGGCTGTTTCCCTTTCGACCACGAACCTTATCGCCCGTAGTCTCACTCCCGTACATCATGTGACGGCATTCGGAGTTTGGTTGAGTTTGGTACCCCGCGAAGGGCCCTAGCCCATCCAGTGCTCTACCTCCCTCAC
The DNA here is from genome assembly GCA_021736505.1 of Spirochaetia bacterium. Next base: position 10,516 of record JAIPFU010000039.1, read on the forward strand.
ACTCGTCCGAGGCTGACCCTAAAGCCATTTCGGAGAGTACCAGCTATCGCCGGGTTTGTTTAGCCTTTCACTCCTATCCACAGCTCATCCCTGCCCTTTTCAACGGACGAGGGTTCGGCCCTCCACTCGGTTTTACCCGAGCTTCAGCCTGGCCATAGATAGATCACCCGGCTTCGGGTCTACATCATGAAACTTGTCGCCCTGTTCAGACTCGGTTTCCCTTCGGCTCCAGGATTTCTCTCCCTTAACCTTGCTCCATAACGTAACTCGCAGGCTCATTCTACAAAAGGCACGCCGTCACCATTCGTAAATGGCTCCGACCGCTTGTAGGTCCACGGTTTCAGGTTCTCTTTCACTCCCCTCACCGGGGTGCTTTTCACCTTTCCCTCACGGTACTCGTGCACTATCGGTAGCTGTTCAGTATTTAGCCTTGGAAGGTGGTCCTCCCGGATTCAAGCAGGATTTCTCGTGTCCCGCCTTACTCAGGTGACATACCCACATAGTGCTCAAGATTTCGCGTACGGGACTTTCACCCTCTTCGGTGGCCCTTCCCAGTAGCCTTCCGCTATCCCTCGCTTTTTTCACTATGCGAAAGCCCATACATGCTCTCTGATATATCCCTACAACCCTGACTCGGCAACCGTGTATGCGTATTACACCAAATCAGTTTAGGCTCCTCCCATTTCGCTCGCCGCTACTTTGGGAATCTCGGTTGGTTTCTTTTCCTCCGGGTACTCAGATGGTTCAATTCCCCGGGTCTCTCTCCGCATCGCTATGTATTTACGCTGCGGTGGCCGCGCATCACCACGGCCGGGTTACCCCATTCGGACATCTACGGATCTTCGGATGTTTGCTCCTCCCCGTAGCTTTTCGCAGCTTACCACGTCCTTCTTCGTCCAACAGCTCCTAGGCATCCACCATGGACCCTTATTCGCTTGACCATATTACCTCATGTTCCTTCCCT
>JAIPFU010000040.1 GCA_021736505.1 Spirochaetia bacterium
AAGTCATATAGTTCTCATCAAAAAGTTCTTTAGAAAGGAATGAATTCAGGGTACTAATGACTTTTTCCGGATGCTTATAGATATCATCCTGCTCCAGGGTCATATTAATGATGGATTTGACCGCTGTCATGGTTAAGGCCGCCTGAACTCCGTGACCGGAAATATCACCGATATACATAACATACGAGTCATTATCCAGGCGAATCATATCAAAAAGGTCTCCGCCGATTTTTGAGGATGGAGAATAATCAGAGGAAAAGAGAATATCATCATCATTGATGAACCATGCCGGAAGAAGAAAATTCTGTACCGACTGTGCTGTGTCCAGATCCTCCATAAGGTTGTTGTACAGTCGGGTTCTCTCTTCTTCTATGGTCATCTTGGATGCAATGTTTCCGAATTGATGGCCCAGTGCTTCCAATAGCTCTTTTTCATGTTTCTGAAACGCATACTCCTCCGGAGCGAAAACGGAGACGTTTCCTGCTTTTTCGCCGTTAATGAAAATATCGGAATAGATCCAATTATCCGTGGAGTGGAAATCTCTGCTTTCATATCTCTGTTCCTGAAACTTGATTTCCGCTGAAATAAGATCTTCCTTTTCAAAAGATCCAGGGATGATATTAACTCCTTCATTAAAAATTTCATCCAGGGAGAGATCAGAATCAGAAGTGAGTCGGGAAATCCCATACAGACAGTTCATCTCTCGTATGTTTTCTGACAGCTTTTTAAGCAGTTGTTTCTGCTTGTTTTCATATTTAATACGTTCGGAGATGTCCGTGGCTATGCCCCTGAATCCTACAATCTGCTGGTCGCGGTTAATCGGCGACAAGTTCAGTGAAACCGGGAGGAGTGTTCCCCGCATGGTCTGCATCCAGGAATCAGCGCTGACCAGGGCTGTTCCCTCTTCAATTTTGCTGAATAAATCATCTAATTTAGGGATTTCATCTTTTTTAAAGAGCTCATATATCGTTTTTGGCTTGAATTGATCTGAATCTATGGTTTTAAAAATCTCATAGGTTCGTTTATTGATAAAGGTTATTCTTTTGCTGGTATCGATTTCGAAGAGTATTCCCGGCAGCATATTTGTCATCTGCATAAACTGCTGGTTGTTCTGAATATATGCTTCACTCTGCAAACAGGCCCTGAAAGCTTTTCCCAGTTTGGTGTTAAGCGGACGCAGGGCGTCAATAATGTGATCTTCCAGGGGTGCATGCGGTTTAAGCAGAAAAAGAAGACCGATATCCGAAAGGCTCATAATATAGTAATAATTATCAGCCTGTTTCCCTTTTATTACATCCAGCCCCTCTTTGGCCACTTCCGGACCCTGTTTTCTAATGATCTCTTCGTAATCGGAAGCTTGACGCTCAAAATTACGGGGAATTGAGTAGGCAATATCAAAATTAAGCGTGCCTCCTTCGGTTTTTGCCTGAATAACTGCACCCATGGAGCATTCAAGTTTTTTCAGATAGGTGCTCAGACTTTTGCTCAGCATGGTTCTCTGAACCAGTGAATCGCCAATGGCTAAAGAAATCTCATAGAATATCTGCAGTAGTTCATTGTTTGAGGCGGTATCCGAGTTTTCAGCAAAGGGATTGCTCGCGGTTTCTCCTGAGGACTTAACTGCTGCATTGTTTCTATCCGCTGTATTCATTTCTCTCTCTCCACGAAAAACATTTTCTTACCAGTCCATTCAGGCATTAAGCCTGTCAAACAACAAGTCTTTACAAAATCATCCTTTGTCCCCATCGACTTTTGCCGCATCAGTTTTTGCCCTCATCAGCAAGATTTTGCAATGATCTAAAAAAGAAGCTTAATTTCTGATCGATTTAGAGATACGCTGAATCAATATCTGTTACAATCAGGCCTTCTATCGGTGCTGGGGCTTTCTTTAAGCGCTCAACGGCTTTTTTTACCTGAGCGGATTTTGCCGTATTGCATCTTAGAACAAACAGTACGGCATCAGAATATTCTGAAAGGATTTCTGCATCTACATAACTCAGAACATCCGGTGCTTCAATAATGATTATGGAATACAGCTTTTTGAGTTCATCAATAAGGGTTTTCATACGGTTAGACTGGAGAATGTCAGGAATAACAGCTTCTGTATGAACCGATATGGTATCTACACCCGGGAGAACTGTTGATTCAATTATTTCTTCTGCTTCATTCGCCATATATGAAAGATATTCACCTAGTCCCATGGGAAATGTTTCTTCAGAATCAGCATCAGAAGCCCCCTGATCCAGAATTTTTGCGTAGGACAGAGAAGTTTTTCTTTTTCGTATCTGTGCGTCCATAAGCAGGACCCGTTCATCCCTGCGGCCGTAGACTGAAGCAAGATTTACCGCCGCCGTTGTTTTTCCCTCATTTTTTTTCGTGCTGCTTATCAGGAAAACCGTTCCGAACTCCTTATATTTAAGTCGCAGCGGCCTGGCCATAATTCTGAACTGTTCTATATGAACACCGGTATGGGCGGCATCAGGAATCAGGGCCTGCGTATTTCGTACTCGCGGAAGCGAGCCGAGTACGGGGAGGCGGGTTTTCTGTGCAGCCTCTCTGTCTGATTTTATCCGGGTATTAAGCAGTTCAAAAAGAAGGAGTACAGCTAAGCCCATAATTCCTACAAGAAAAGCAGTAGCTATGGCAAATAGTTTTTTCGTTGAACTTATAGGATACAGGGGCACTTGGGGGTCTGAGATTATCGTGAAGTCTGAAATCCCTTTCTCATAGAGATCCTGAGCCTGGGAATACATCTTTTCAAGTCCCTGGAACTCTGCTTTCAATCCATTGACCAGGCTTTTTTTCTGTACATACTCTTCCTTAATTTCAGGAAGTGCTGAAACCTGCTGAGTGAGTTCCTTATACATGCTTCTGCTGCTTGAGAGCCTCTCTTCCAAGGAGAGAACAGCCATTTCAAAATCAATTTTTTTCAGCTTGAGACTGCTGATATAATCCGCATTTCCCGGGCGATACAGATCCTCTTCTTCCTCTATCTGGGTGGAAACTTTTTCCAACTGTTTAGTTAGCACATTCAATTCAGTTTCCATATTCCGTATCTCTATTTCCAGGCTAACCATCTGTTTGATATACTCTTCGGTCATGATTTCAGAATCAGAAATCTTGTAGGTATCAATAAAGGCCTGCAGTTCTCGTTCGGCTTCCCTGAGTTCATTTTCCGTTTCCCGATAATTATTTTCCAGACTGTCAATCCATTCCTTCATATTCCCTTTATTTATGCGCATATTCATTTCTAAAAAGACATTCCGCATGGTTTCAGCAATTTTCACAGCTGTTTCTGCATCTTGTGAGCGAGCAGAAATGGTCATAAGATTGGTGCCCCGGGTAATTGATACATCAATGGATGATCCGAGACTGGACGGATCCGTAGGGATTTCCAGCTGATTTCGGACCTCTTCCAAATTGGAAGGAATCTTCACCAGGTTTTTCTGTGTTTCGATGTTCATTGATTCAAGGGAGTCCTGAAGCTGCTGTGCTCCCTGTCGATACACAAAACTAGTATTTTCGTCTATGCTTTGAAGAACTTCAAACTCATCGCTGGCAATTTTTGATGAAGGAGTGTAATTCATAACCGTGGAGGCCTCATAAATACTTTCACCATATTCAAGGCCTGCTAAAATGCCGAGTCCGCCGGCAAGGATGATTATCAGAAGGAACCAGTACCATCGTCTTTTCAGGGATACCAGCAAGGTTTTGACATCAAAGGGTAGAGAAAAGTCATCATTTTTCTGATTCCCGGCCATGTCCCCTCCTCCATAATCATCCATAATCGGCTGCCGAATTAGAAGCAGTTCGCTATATCACTGTATCATGCCATGAATTATGGTATAATACAATATATTGATACATACGTACTCACAAGTATAGCATTATGTCCTGTTTCTTTCCAGCGAATGTAAAAACAGACTTTATTCAAACATTAATCGGTGTTATACTTCTCGGAAAAGGAGGTTCCTATGAAAGCAGAAAAAAACGGAGACATTATGATTATCTCCTTTGAGACTACCTCACTTAATGCGGGGAATGTTAAGGATTTTAAAGCTAATATTCAGCCCTATCTGGACTCGGAAAAATTCATCATTCTGGATTTACGAAATTTAACATTTATCGACAGTTCCGGACTCGGTTCATTTCTCTCTTGTCTGAAAGCACTCAATCAGAAAGGTGGGGATTTGAAAATATGCAATGTTACTAAATCCGTACGGATTCTTTTTGAAATGGTACGAATGCATCAGGTCATTGATACCTATGACTCACGGGAGGAAGCTGTTCAAGCTTTTTCATAATGAAAGATCATGTAAGCCTCTTTGTTTTTATCGACGCCCTGGGTTGGGAAATTCTTAAGGAGCACTCATTCCTTGATGATGTCCTTGTCCAGAAATCTCCAATAGACACAATTTTCGGCTACAGTGCAACCTGTGATCCGACAATTCTGACGGGAAAGCTTCCCAGGGAGCACGGTCACTTCTCTTTTTTTACCTATGACCCTGAACATTCTCCATTTCGGCGAAATATCTTTCTTCAGCTTATGCGGCTTGTGCCCAAGTCGCTGTCCAGCCGCGGAAGGGTGAGAAATATAGTCAGCAGAGTTCTCCGCGCCCAGCTAGGTTACACGGGATATTTTAATTTCTACAATATGTCTTTCCGAGATGCAAAGTACTTTGATTATACAGAAAAAAAAGATATTTATCAGCCCGGCGGCATAAACAGTGGTGACCCTACCATAATGGATTATCTGCGGGATGAGAAAATACCCTTTTCCCTCTCAAACTGGCGAGCTCCTGAGACCGATAATCTAGCAAGCCTCAGCGAAGAATTGGAAGAGGGGAAGATACGTTTTGCCTACCTGTATCTGGCTGCCATGGATGCAGTCCTGCATGCTGAAGGTACTCATCATCAGAAGGTGGATGAAAAAATCGCCTGGTACGACCGGGAGCTTAGAAAAATCTTGGAAAAAGCGTATGCTTCCTATAGGGAAGTCCATCTCTATATCTTTTCCGATCATGGAATGACCAATGTTACTTCAGTCTGTGACCTCATGGGAAGGATTCGAAGTACCGGACTTAGCCCAATGAAGGATTATGCGGCGGTGTATGATTCCACCATGGCGCGTTTCTGGTTCTTTTCTGATGCAGCAGAGAAAAAGATACGTGAAACCCTGAAAGAGGAAAGCCAAGGCCATATTCTTTCCGAAAAGGAAAAGTACTCCTATGGCTGTGATTTTTCAAAGGGCGCCTATGGGGGTGCTTACGGAGATTTGTTTTTTCTCCTGAACCCTGGGGTGCTCCTTATTCCCAGCCATATGGGAGAACGGCCGATTGCGGGAATGCATGGATATGCTCCTGAAGATAAGGATTCTGTGGCTAGTTTTTCCTCAAATGTCAAGCTGGAGAGTGAAGATATTCCAAAGCGTCTTGATGATCTATATGCACTTATGAAAAAAGAGGCGGACCATGAGTGAAGATTTTATTAAACGAAAGTACATTGACTGGTCTGTAAAATCCGCTGAAAAAACAGACACATCTGCTGATGAAACTACTGATGAAAACACTATTGAAAATGCTGATGAAAATGCTGATGAAAATGCTGTTACTGCAAAGAGCTCAGCACCGCCTGAAAATGAACTGGATTTGACTGAAGTAAGAGAAAAAAAACCAATAACCATTGTAATGCGGGCACGAAATGATATGCCCCTGATTGCCGAAACTCTGAGTATGCTCTCCAGCCAAACCCTCCCTTTCGAATTATATGCCTTTGATAATTCATCAAATGACGGTACTCGGGATGAACTGCTGAAATACGCCAAAGAGATCATAGATGTTCCCATTGGGAAATATGTTCCTGGAAAAGTATTGAATCATGCAATGCGAATCACAGAAGGGGATATAACCGTATTCCTCAATTCTGACTGTACTCCCCTGGACGAATTTTGGCTTGAAGAACTGATACAGGGTTTTGCTGATCCTCAAGTGGCCGCGGTATTTGGCCGGCAGATGCCACGAGAAGACTGTCGTCCCCTCTATGCCCGAGATATCCAGAACACTTTTGGAGACGGAAGCAATCAAATAAACTGGAGACACTGCTTCTCCATGGCTTCATCAGCCATACGTCGATCGGTCTGGGAAGAGGAAAATTTTAACGAACACATTCAGTATTCCGAAGACATTGACTGGACTTGGAATGCCCGAAGAAGAGGTTATACCATCCAGTATATGCAGCGGTCCTGTGTCCTTCATTCCCATAACTATACGTGGTTTCAGTTCTACCGCAGGCAATACGGCGAAGGAAAGGCGGAAGCGGAGATTTTTTCCTGGAGTCCCTGGGAGAAACATATTATTCGTTACTCATTTCTTCCCTATCTTATGCAGGTTAAGGATGATATTGTGTACGCTCTGCGTCGACGCTATACCGGGACAGCTCTGTATGCTCCATTGCTCAGGCTGGCTCAAATGCTTGGTAGGAGACGGGGATTTAAAAAAGGTATGCGGGAACGAAAAAGACGCGTTAAGGATTTTGCTTTTTAACGACCTGCTGCTTGATTCATCATAGTCTGATTCATCACAGCCTGTTACATCACAGCCTGTTTCTGCTCAGTATAAAAAACAAACGAAACAAACAAGAATAACGATACAGGGAGATACGGCATGGCAGTTTTTTCTCGTGAAGCATCGGATGAATTCAATCAAGTTCTCACAAAACAGCTCCGGGCTTTGGCTTTGGATATTCGCAAGCATGTAGGAAAAGGCTATGTTGCAGTCCTTCTGGGAGGCGGTTACGGCAGAGGAGAGGGAGCCTGCGTTAAACAAAATGGAAAGGAAGCATTATATAATGATCTGGATCTTTTCCTTATCACGGATAGGAAGAAACCCTCAGTCATGAACCGCCTTAAGCCGGTACGTGAAAAATGGGAAGAGCGCCTTGGGATTGATGTGGATATCGGCAAACCGATTAAGCGTAAAGATCTGAAACGGCTTCCCCATGAACTGATGTGGTATGATCTGTTTCACGGCTGCATGGTTCTGGATGGTCCTTCTGATCTCATGCTTAAGGAAGCTCCCCCCTGGCTTAATCAGACTCCTCCGGGCATTGAATCCCTGCGTTTGATGCTGAACAGGGGGAGCGGTCTGATGCAGGCAATTAATTTTGCATTAACTGAAAAAGAACCCCCAGACGCTGATTTTGTACGCCGGAATTACTATAAATGTCTGCTTGCCTTCGGTGATGCTGCACTCCTCATGACCGATGGCGCCTATACAACGGAACTGAGAAAGCGAGCGGGAGCACTGAAGCAGCATGCCGGTGAGTTCCCCCCTGGGCTCATGGAAAAAATAATACCCGCGTATGAAAAGAGCGCTGCTTTTAAAGAGAGACCGGATACATTCAGTTCCAAAGTGGACAGCAAGATGCTCCTGGAGGCCGCTGAAATTTGGATTGAGCTCTATCTTCTTATAGAGAATCGGAGAAACACGGAAAATCGGAGAAACACGGGGAAAAGAGTCTCAAGAAAAAAAACCGCAGGACCGTGGGAAAATGTGCATGATTACTGTATGGAGGATTTCATCAGGGAGCCCCAACAGCATAGGGGAATCCTTCTCTTGCGCAATGCAGTCAAGAATCTCAAGAGAAAGAAAATATCTCTTAAATACCCTCGTGAGGAGCTATACCGCATTCTTCCGCTGCTCATGGAAGAACCCAAGCCTTGGGAGCAGGAGTGGAAAACGAGGGCCGAAGATTTTCTCAGCCTTTGGGATCAATACAACTGATTTTTATGGTAAAAGAGATTACGAATGAAACGCAGTAAAATCTTTATGTTGTATCGAAATGAGTCGTGCACTGCATAATACATTTCAGTAGCGAAGCTAAGCTCCTCGGCGGGTATGTTCCGATACAGGACATCTCGTTCACTTATCAAACCCGCATAAGATTTATGGTAAATCTCCCTCCAGGTATCGCTCAAAGCAGCTGATTCCTCCGGTGTTTTCGGATTCAGCCCGAAAATTCGGCATTTCCCGCGAATAACTGCTCCCAGCCCCGGCATGATGTACAGAATCAGGTGCCTCCATGAAGAGTGAGGATATGTATCACGGTGACAGAAGGTACGAATGCAAAACGTTTCAGCATAAGCGGAGGATGAAGATGCTGATATACCAGAAGCCCCAGTTTTCTGCTCTGTGGAATGATCCCCATTCTGATCCCCATTCTGATCAGTTTTCTGATCAGTTTTCTGATCAGTTTTCTGATCAATGGACGGCACCTGAATAAAGGTCTCCTTCTTCAGCAGAGGTCCTTTTCTGAATATACTGAAAATTGCAGCAGCCAGCATAATTGGAAGAGATATGATCCAGAGGATCAACGCAGCTGCACGTGAAAACGGGGAAGCGGAAACAGTTTCAGAAGAAATCCTGCCCGCCTCCATGCTGGAAACCAGACTGTTGTCGAAGGATGTGTACATAGCTCCAATATTGGTATTAACAATCTGGTTTTCTTTGATAATACAGTCGTGGATATCTAAATCCTTACCGACATAACTTCCAGGAAAGATGATTGAGTCCTTAATATATGAATTCCCACCGATAAAACAGCCTCTTCCTATTTCAGCATAGGGCCCAATATATGTCTGGTCTTCAATTCGTGTGTTTGGACCGATATAAACTGGGGGAATAAGAGTTATGGATTTAGGCAGTACTGAGCCCTGACCTATCCAAATCCCTTCACGGTACAGTTTCCCGAAATGAATGATTCCAGGGAAAGCTCCCTCCAGTACCTTTTTCTGAGAAAGATGAATGTCTTTGAAACTTCGTACCGAGAGTGTCGGATGTGGGATAACTGAATAGTCTTTTTCTTGTTCTGCAGCAGCTTTCACGAGAATTTCTTTTGAGGTTACATGCCAGCCCGTATCTGAAGAATCTGCGTCCGTGCCTGCGCCCGTACCTGCGTCCGTGACGGTGGAGGAATCAGTAAATGTGACAGGTTTTTCCAGGTCCTCACGGTCAAAAGCTGGAAGAGTGAGGCCGTCACCCATCAAAACCAGCTCATCTTTTTCCAGAAAGGCTGCCTGAGCAATGCGTTTCGAAAAATCTTTGGGATTCTTTACAAGATGATAGTGTATCTCTATACCCCAGCGGATGCCATCACCTAAAAATGATTCTATCTTATCTGCATTATCAGAGATAAAAACATGCAGTTCATGCAGTTCATGCCGTTCAAGGTACTCAACAAGATGCTGAATAAAGGGTTTTCCCATGAAGGGAATGAAGCAGCTGGGGGTCTGGAACGTATACTGCTCATCCACTTGCAGCAGGGTTTGGGTGAAGTGAAGAATGGTTTTCATTATTTCTACCTTCTCAATTATCTTTTTTTCATTTTTATTTTTTTGATTTATTCTGATGCTTAAGTCGTGACTTTTCTTTTAAAACTTCAAATATAAAAATGAAGTTTCCCAGGATATATCTTCTCCACATTCGTCTCGGCTCCATGAGCAGTCGCCATATCCACTCCATGCCAGTCTTCCGCAGCCATTTGGGTGCTCTACTTATATTCCCTGAATAAAAATCAAAAAGTCCGCCGACGCCCATGGCCACGGAAACTTGTGTATAGGGAAGGTTCTCCCGAATCCATTTTTCCTGTTTAGGGACTCCCATGGCCACAAGAAGTATATCGGCCCGGGAGTCATTTATTGCCTGAATAACCCGTGCCCAATGTTTCTCATCAAAATATCCGTGGTGATATCCGGCGATGGTCATGTTTCCGGCGTGCTGTACAATCCATCTATAGACTCTCGCGGTTGTCCCAGGCTTTGCCCCCAGCAGAAAGACGCGTTTTTTCTGCCTAGCCAGCTCCTTGCACAGGACAGGAAAGAGGTCGGTTCCGTTGACATTGTCCTGAATCGGCTGTTTTAGAATTTTTCCGGCCAGACGGATCCCGCTGCCGTCGGGGAAAATAGCGGAAGAGGACTGCAGAATTTTTTTATACTCCCCGTCTCTATTGGCCGTATTTATACAATGTGCGTTGACAAAGTGTATTTCATGATGCAGCGTATCATCCTGTACTTTGGACATAACAAGTTTTAAAGCATCTTCCATGGATATATTGCTGATGGGTATTTCATGCAGTAAAAAAATTTCATCCTTCACTGGAGAGTTTTTTTCTAATGACTCCATATCAGTAAGCTCCCTTACCCATTAGAACTGCTGGTATTGTTTTCAGCAGCAGCTTAAAATCAAGCCAGACAGATTGACTTTCGATGTATTCCACATCCAGTTTTACCTGGTCTTCAAAACCGATATCAGCTCTGCCGCTCACCTGCCAGATTCCCGTCAAGCCGGGGGTGACTTCTAGACGACGCCTGTCTTCCTGGGTATAGAGTTCCACTTCCCGAGGCACCGGCGGACGAGGCCCAACCAGAGACATATCACCTTTCAGAACGCACCAAAGCTGGGGAAGTTCATCTATGCTGAATTTCCGAATAAACCTCCCTACTTTTGTTATTCTTGGGTCTTCCTTGATTTTAAAAGTGACATCTCCGGAATGCATGCTCTCTTTGAGCAGCTGATCCTTTAGCTTATCCGCATCCATTACCATGGAACGAAATTTAGGAAACTTGAACTCTGCTCCATGTTTTCCGATACGAATCTGTGTATAAATTACTGGTCCCCAATCATTTATACGGATAGCTACAGCAGTTAGGAAAAAGAGGGGAGAGAGGAGTATCAGGGCGACAAGAGAGACAGTTATATCCAGCAGGCGCTTGAAAGCAAGAGCGGATTTAGTAACAAAACGAAAAATACCTTTTTTTAAGCGGATTTTCCTGCTGTCCCCCTTTTCATACCGAGAAATCATATGATTAAGCTGTTTCTGGAACTCCTTTCCTGCTTTTTTTGTGCCGTAAAGGGATTCAAATGTTCTTTTTACATATCGTACAATTTCCCTGGATGAGGTAATTGGATTCTCCTCGGGACCAATAAGAATATCCGCGGCTGATGAAGTTGGTAGAATAAACTCCTGTACTTCAGGCATACGCTGGCTATAGAAGGTATCAATGTTCTCCTGTACTGATTGCTCTGAGTTTTTTGCTATCTCGTTTACAAGAAGCACCTGTTCATCTTCCTTCAGGAAAATACCGATTTCAGTAATTTCAGTAATTTCTTGAAAGTAGA
>JAIPFU010000041.1 GCA_021736505.1 Spirochaetia bacterium
CCACAACCGTAGTAGCTTACACCATAGGATTGCTTACAGGTTCAATTCTTACCTTTCGCTCCGCTATGAACAGACAGAAAACCTACGGAGCAGATGTCATCAGCAGAATTCAGTATTCTCAGGAATACGAAGGCGGCCTCCATAAGATGCATAAAGCTATTGTCTCCCAACTTCAGGAACTTTTTGATGATATGCTCAAGCAGTTATCCCTGAAACGTGAATCAGTTGTTGATATAGCAATTGCAGGAAATACAACCATGCTGCATCTTTTTGCTGATATTGATCCATCCGGCATTGCGGCAGCACCATTTATTCCTGTTTTCACCCGCTCCCTTACCAGCCGGGCTTCCGATTTCGGTTTCAAGTTTCCCGGAACGACATCATTGCAGCTTCTGCCCAGTGTGGCATCATATATCGGAGCAGATATAACCGCAGGGATGCTTACAACTAAATTGCTTGATAACGGCAAGAATAAAATGCTGCTGGATATTGGAACCAATGGAGAAATCGCCCTATCCAAGGATGGACACATTTTCTGCTGCTCCTCTGCAGCTGGACCAGCCTTTGAAGGTGCTAATATCACATTTGGAGTTGGTGGGATTTTCGGAGCAGTTGATTCAGTAAAAGTCGCTAAGAAGAAACAATCTTCCGCTAAAGGTGATGAGAGTCAAGATTCTTTTTATCTGGAATACACAAGCATTGGGGACAAACCTGCTGTGGGTATCTGCGGTTCAGCAATTATCGATATTACCGCTGTACTGCTTGATCTTGGTCTTGTGGATTTTACAGGAAGAATTGATGACAGCAAGGAGGAGTATGCACACCTTCTGACAACTTATCAAGACCAGCCTGCAGTTATTCTCGTACCAGCTTCAGAAACAGCGGATGGAAAATCTATACTCTTCACACAGAAGGATATCAGGGAGGTTCAGCTTGCCAAATCTGCTATAGCAGCCGGCATACAGACTCTGCTGCATGAAAGCGGTACAGATTCCTCCCAAATCAGCACCTTGTATATTGCTGGAGGATTCGGTAACTACATACATGTCCCTAGTGCAGTTCGAATCGGGCTGATACCATCCGAATTGGAGAACAAGACAAAAGCCGCTGGGAATACCGCTGGAAGAGGAGCTGTTCAGTTCTTGATCGACAAATATGCTGCTGAAGAGTGCAGAGACATTCTGGAAAAGACAAGGTATATTGAATTATCTTCAAATACCGCATTTCAGAATTTTTATATTGAGCAAATGGTATTTCCGGAATAGTATAAGGAAACTGCTCTATACAGATTCAGTACAGATTCAGTAAATATGTGAAGGTAACAGGTTTATATTCTAATGTTTGAAGATGAATTAGCTCAGATTGTATCCACAGCGAAGGAGATTGCCTACCACTATACCCAGGCTACTTCAATCCCCTGCACTATCGTTGATATTGGAGACAGCACAGCCTCTTTTGAAAGCATATGCTCATTGTGCCATTTCAAGACAGACGATACATCGCCGGAATTCTGCAGGATGTGTCAGCAGGAACATCTGCACAGCTGTCATCTTTCTGAACGCTTCGGAGGGAGTTATATCTATTTCTGTCATCTGTCCCTTATGTTCTGGGCAAGCCCTATTATCCATGAAGGCATTATGAAAAAAGCATATATTGCCGGTCCGGTACGGGTACTTGAGGACGATGAAATATTGAGGGATGCCCAGGGGGCGGCGGATCTTGAACTAGATGACGGCTCTTTATCCTATTTTCGCGAGGGCTTAAGCAGTATCCCTAAATTAAATATCAGCCAGACCCGCAGCCTATCTGAAATTCTCCGTATGTGTGCAGCTTGGACATCAGGGTATTTCGAAAAGCAGCTTTTGGAAAATCAGGAATACACAGACCAGCAATCGAAAATTTCTGAATATATCCAGGAAATCAAGCAGCGCTTTAATGATGAGGAAGATGACAGAGCCGGGACTTATCCTATAGAAAAAGAGCAGCAGCTCCTTCAAGCCATGCGGCGAGGTGACCGTCAGCAATCCCAAGCTCTTCTGAATGAGATCCTCGGATCAATTTTCTTTTCCAGCGGCAGCAGAATGGATTTAATCCGTTTCAGAGTACAGGAACTTATTGTACTGCTCTCGAGGGCATCCATTGACGGCGGAGCTGCTGTGGATGAAGTATTGAGAATGAACGATACCTACCAGCATGAACTTGAAAAATTTGTCAGTCTGGAAGCTATTTCCTACTGGCTGTCCAAGGTTCTGAAGAAATATATCCGCCTTGTGTTCTCAGCCAAAAAATTCAAACATGTCACCAAGATTGAACAAGTACTACGCTTTGTACACAACCACCACACGGAAAAAATAAGTCTTCAGGAAGTTGCTTTTCATGTCGGCTTAAGCCCTACGTATCTCAGTAGAATTTTTAATGAAGAGATGGGATGCAGTTTTTCTTCATATTTGAATCAAAACCGAATAGATCATGCAAAAACGCTGCTGAGAACAACAGAGTATACTCTTGTAGATATTGCTGGTATTGTGGGATATGATGACCAGAGTTATTTTTCTAAACTTTTTAAACAATTTACCGGAATCACCCCCGGGAAATACCGTGAGCGGGCTGGATTATACCCCAGTAATAATAACGAAATACATAGCTGAACGTTCTCTAATATCTGCATAATTCCTTTTCTGCAATAAACATGTGTGTTTTATTAAGAAATCAAAAATTTACAAGCAAAATTGTACATAAAATAGCAAAATAATTACATACCCAAGCTATTTTCACCCCTATAGTTAGATTAACGTAAATTTCTTCGGGAAGTTTGGTGAGATTCCAACGCGAGCCCGTCACTGTGTATGCTAGCGAACCTGCTGATGCCACTGGTTTATTAACTGGGAAGGCGCAGGCTAGAACGGCATAAGCCAGGATACCAAAGAACTTTACAAACCGAATGGCTTCGTGGACCAAGCCTAGGAGGAAAGTTTAATTACTGCTTCTTAGGAGGATTGTATGGCAGATTTGAATGCCCTTTCTGAATTTCTTCAGAAAGGACGAGCTAACGAAGTTAAAGAACTTGTACAGCAGGCTTTGGATGAAGGTCTTACCCCAAAATCAATTTTGGAAGAGGGCCTTATGGCAGGAATGAGCGTAATTGGGGACAAATTCAAGAAAAACGAAATTTTTGTACCTGAAGTTCTGATTGCTGCCCGGGCAATGAATGCAGGAATGGTTGTTTTAAAACCTAAACTTGTTGATACCGGGGTTGAAACAAAGGGAACAGTGGTTATCGGTACAGTAAAAGGTGACCTTCACGACATCGGTAAAAACCTGGTTGGCATGATGATGGAAGGTAAAGGTCTGGAAATTGTTGACCTTGGTACGGATGTAACGCCGCAAAAATTTGTGGAAGCAGCTAAAGAGAAGGGAGCTCAAATCATCGCCTGCTCTGCTCTTTTGACAACAACCATGAATGAAATGGGAAATGTTGTTAAAGCAGTTGAAGAAGCCGGATTAAGAGACTCAATTAAGATTATGATCGGCGGTGCCCCCATAACTGATGCTTTCTGTGAGTCAATTAAGGCTGATGCCTATACTCCGGATGCGGCAACTGCAGCAGAAAAAGCAATTGAGTTCTGCAGCTGATTACCATAACGCTGGTTTGACAGTGTTCTTACTTGAGTTTGGTGTTCAGCACTAAACTTGGTAAAGTATTCAGTATTGAGCTTCAGTATTGGAATTTTCCTTTACTGGAAGCTCACAAATAAAAGGCTCTTCCAGCTTAAGTTTCGGCTTAGGTTTCAGTAAATCTGCTATGTACTTGATTTATAGAAATTTATCTAACTGAACGGAAGAGCCTTTGTAAAACTTGTATTTATGATAAAAATTGTAATCTTTTATTAAGATGAAAACTGAATTTCAGCATGTTTTTCGTACCGAATTATAGTATTTTTAATTATAGTATTTTTACAGAAGATTTTAGAAAAGATAATGTCCTTACTTGTATTTTACTTCCTATCTGTGCTGCTGAAACTGATCAATCACTGGCGCTGAGAGGTAAAACATAAAAAAATAAATCGAACCAAGAGGTAGAAAA
The DNA here is from genome assembly GCA_021736505.1 of Spirochaetia bacterium. The sequence continues at coordinate 4,085 of JAIPFU010000041.1, forward strand.
TGACAGGAAAAGAAAGAATTTTTGCGGTAATGCAGAACAAAGAAACGGATAAAACCCCTTGGGTTCCCTTTGCTGGAGTCCACTCAGGAAAATTAAAGGGATATACTGCTCGTGAAGTCTCCACCGATCCAGAAAAACTGGTTGAATCCCTCTTAGAAGTGAACAGACTCTACAAACCCGACGGACAGCCGGTTATGTTTGACCTTCAGATAGAGGCGGAAATACTCGGATGTGATCTTGTATGGTCAGATGATGCTCCCCCTACAGTTTCCACCCACCCTTTATCCGACACCCAGGAAATACCTGATAAAATGCCGGAAGCTAGTGACGGCCGAATTGGAATGGAACTGGAAGCAATGAAAAAAATCAAAAAAGAAATTGGCGACAATACAGCACTGTACGGCCTTTTCTGCGGTCCCTTTACTCTGGCATCCCACCTTCGGGGAACAAATATTTTCATGGATATGATTCTAGATCCGGATTATGTACAGAAATTAATGGAATACACAACCAATATTTCAAAACGCATGATAGATTTCTTTATTGACGCTGGAATGGATGTACTTGCGGTGGTCGATCCGCTGATTTCACAGATCTCGCCTGATCACTTTGGGCAATTCATGGATCAGCCCTTTTCTGAAATTTTCTCATATATCCGCGATAAGGGAGCCCTTTCTTCATTTTTTGTCTGCGGAAATGCAACTATGAATATTGATCCTATGTGCCGGACTAAGCCTGACAGCATTTCTGTTGATGAAAATGTTGATCTTGCTAAAGCGAAAAAGGTTACAGATCAATATAATATTGTAATCGGTGGAAATATCCCTCTCACCTCAATAATGCTTTTCGGTAATCAGCAGGACAATATGAAGGCTACTGTGGAATTAATTGATTCCCTTACTCCGGGAAATGCTATTATTGCTCCGGGCTGTGATATGCCTTATGATATTCCTGTAGAAAATGTTCTTGGGATAGAACAAGCAGTACATGAAACTGAAACAGTCAGAGAAATGATCAAAAATTATGAAGGTAGTAATTTAGAATTTGAGGGGGAACTGCCGGATTATCCCAATTTGCAGAAACCGCTCATTGAAGTTTTCACCCTGGATTCAGCGACTTGCGCAGCTTGTACTTATATGCTTGCTTCCGCAGTTGAAGCTAAAGAAGAATATTTTGGTGATGCTATCGATGTAGTCGAGTATAAGTATACGACAAAACAGAATATCGCTCGCTGCATGGCCATGGGCGTGAAGCAGCTTCCAAGTATTTACATTAACGGAGAGCTTGCTTACTCATCAATTATTCCCAGTAGGGATGAATTGATACAGAAAGTTAAGGAAGTAATGTAGTATGGCTGGCAGACAAACTCCAATGTATATTATCAGTGGTTTTCTCGGATCCGGGAAAACCACATTCCTGAATAAACTACTGAAACTTTATCGCGGAAAGAATATCGGTATTATTGTTAATGAATTCGGATCAATTTCTATTGATGGAACATTAATTGAAGCGGATACTGGTATACAAAAAACTGAATTAAATGGCGGACAAATTTTCTGCAGTTGTTTATCCGGTTCCTTTGTTGAATCCATCGCTTCCTATAAAGATAAAGAGCTGGACATTCTTATTGTTGAAGCATCAGGTCTTGCTAAACCATCACCGCTTCTTGAAATAGTGGAATGGGCTGAAAAAAAGAGCGATCATATGATCTCATATAGAGGGATGATCGGCATCATTGATGCTTCCCGATATCTTGATCTTTCTAGTGTGTTAAAGACTTTGGAGGAACAGGTTGCGTTCAGTGATAGATTCATCATTAACAAAACTGATCTTGTAGATCAAGAAACACTTCAGAAAGTTCTGTCTTCTGTCCAGAAAATATCCCCGGGTGCTTGGATTGAAACTGCCTCTTACTGTGATGTGGATGGTGATTTCATGAAATTCTCTTATAATTCTGATCGCGTCAATCTTATAAAAAAAGAGTACTACAAGGGTTGGGGACCTCAGGGTAGACCAAAACCTGTTCTGCTGAAACCGCTAGAAACAGTGACTATTACATCCCTTAAGAATTTTTTAAGAGAATATGGGAAAAAAACCTTCAGAATAAAAGGTTATTGTGATACAAAAGAGCTAGGTATTGTACAGATTAACTGCGTGGGAGAACAAATAGAGGTGGATCCCATCAGTGACTGGAAAAAAACTTCCTCAATTCCTGTTTCTGGTATTGTTGTCATGTTTACGAGGTCAAATGCTTCTGAAAAAGTTCTTCAGGCACGATGGATGCTTCTCACTGGCGATCGTGCTACTGTAAAATAGCACATCCCTTCTAGAGAAATTCTAAAGAGGAGTTTTAAAGAGGGGACAAGAAAGGATAGCCTTTACTGCTCAATATCAGAGGGATTACTTACGATTTGGAGAGATTTTATGGAACCTTTTACCAGTTATATAAACACATTTGATGATGCAACCTGCATACATATTGATTTTAAACCTTCCTTTGATCGATTTGCAAAACGAGTGCGCCTTGAAATGCTGCCTGATCTTGAAAAAGAAGGAAGAGAGTTTTTCTCCCTGGTTAAGAATACACTTCAGCCGAAATGCGTGTATAAAACATCCTATATTGAATCATTTGAACAGGAAGAATCTCCGGTCTCCATAAAACTTGAAGGTCTCACTTTTCAGGGGAAAGTACTGGAGGTGTTGGAAGGCACAAACAGAGTTTTCCCTTATATTCTCACCTGCGGAAATGAGATGGAAGAGGTTGATATTTCCCAATTTGATTCCATGATGGCACCGTACTGGCTGGAAGAACTGAAAATGCAGGCCCTCGGCAGAATCAGGAAAACTTTTTTTGATCATATACGGGAGAATTTCAGACTTTCCAATGTCACCAGTTTGAAACCCGGCTCCGGTAATGCTGATGTCTGGCCAGTTCAGGAGTTGGAGAAACTGCTTTCTATGCTGAATTCCGGCTGTGATATCGGAGTCACTTTAACGGACAGCTATCTTATGATGCCGAATAAAACTATCGCCGGAATGCTGTTTTCTCCGAAAAAGAGTTTTGAAAGCTTCGCTTACTAAGAGCGCGATAATGGTTCTAACCGTCGACAAGCTTATGAACAGACTCTTTAATAAACCCTTTAATAAACCCTTTTCAGCTAATATTTCAGCTCGTAATATATAGAACTGTTAGAGTGACTTTTCGAATGACTGTTCGAGCTATAAGGTAGATATAAGCTATAAGGAATGCTCTTAAGCTTAATTTATCATAAGAGTCATAAGAGTATAGTAAAAGGGTATATGCTTAAAGGCTGCATTTCAATGAGTTCTCATATGAGTCACAGATTTGTCATTATGCCTTCTGCAGCTCGTATACCGCTTGCCCAAGCAGCGGTTATTCCTCTGCTGGTTCCGGCACCATCACCAGCAAAATAGATATTATCCGCAACTCGAAAGTGCCGATCAGCATACTGCGGCTTATTTGCATAAAGTTTTATTTCAGGGTAATACATAACAGTACTTGGATGCAGAACTCCAGGTATAATAGTATCGAGTTTCTTCATTGATTTCCAAATTCCCCGCAGGATCTTAGCCGGCATGGCTAGACTGATATCCCCGGTACAGCATGTTCTCAAACTGGGCTGAAAATCATAAAGGTCATGATTGAAATCTTCAAGTTTTGATCTTCTACCCAGTCGAAAATCCCCTACTCTTTGTATCAACGGTTTCCCTCCGCCCATCAGCATCGCCTGCAGTCCTAAATGTTCTGCAAATTTCTGACCGCTGGCCAAGGGTTCAGTAAATCGCACAGTTTTCAACATGGCAAAGTTTACTAAACCATTCTCAGTTCCCTTTTTTGCTGCATAAGCATGCCCATTGACGGAATAATACACATCCCCATATTCAGTAGTATATCGCTCCTGAACCACATGGGCATTCCCGCTGTTGGTGCAGAATGTACGCACCTTATCGGGGAACATAAACTTAGGGTCATAATAATCTTTAACAATGGGGTAGTGCTCAATTCGCGTCTCAATTCGTATGCCGATATCCACAATATGATCTATATAATGGATTCCCAGTTTATCCATGATGTTCTGAAGAAAACCGAAGCCCTGGCGCCCGGGAGCTATTAAAAGATTTTTGTATCCGAGTTCTCGTTTAGTAGTGGTTATCACTTTTCTTCGGGCATCAATCTCAAGCATCTCTTCAGGGAGGGATAATTCAACATCCCTGGAAGCTAATTCAGCAATTAACTCCTTTATCAGTTTAAGTCCGCCGTCAGTTCCAAGATGAGTCTGCTCTACTTCTACGAGTTTAACTCCCAGACGTTCTGCTCGTTCCTGATAAATCTTGAGCCGTTTTTTTTCAAGGATTGCAGGCTTAAGGAATTCAGAAACCTTCTCCAAATAGTCATCTGCAGTCGCTTTATTCCAATATTCCAATGGAAACCCAATGGGAAATGTGAAATTCATTTTACAATCATTTCTCATACCGCCGGTAGAAAATTTTTCCTTGTCCAGCATGAGGATAGAACTGTCAGGCTTGTTTTCTGAAATTTCGAATGCTGCACCCATCCCAGCAGGACCGGAGCCGATAATTATTACGTCATATGATTTCATACCGTAAAGCATACTATCGTTTACCAGCAAATATTTCAATGAGTTCTGAAGGTTTCCCAGGAGGATTCATGACAAAATACAAGTTTTCGTCTAAAATGCAGATATGACTAAAAAGATGTCTCAAGAAAATAATCATGGGAAGGATGCTAGGCAGCAGAAAAAAAGTCTTAAAGGCTCTCTGAAAAAAGGAACTACTCCGCCTGTAGAAGAGGGAACACAGATACTTCTTCATACCTGCTGCGGTCCCTGTGGAAGCGCTTCTATTGAGCGGCTGAAACATCTAGGGTATTCTGTTACCCTGTTTTTTTCGAACTCAAACATTTTTCCAGAATCTGAATATAAAAAACGTGCTGATTATGCTGTAAAACTTGCCCGTTATTTTGAGGTTCCCATTATCATTGATTCATGGGATCACGCTGAATGGCTGCAGGCAGTCAAGGGCTTTGAGAAAGAACCAGAAGGGGGCAAACGCTGTGAACTGTGTTTTGCCTTCAACTTGAAAAGAACTATCCTGAAGGCCCGTGAAATCGGTATTTCAAAGTTTTCCACCACATTAACTATAAGTCCCCATAAAAACTCTGAAAAAATATTTAGCTTAGCTGAATCTCTAGAGAAGCTCCTTTCAGAAGGAACAAATCAAAATTTTACTGAAGGAATGTTTGCTGCAGACAAAGGTCCTGCAGATATTGATAAGAACACCTTAGCCCGCATACACTTTATTCCGGAAAATTTCAAAAAAAAGGAGGGGTACAAACGCAGTATTGAATTAAGCAGGGAACTGGAACTGTACCGTCAGAACTACTGCGGCTGTGAATTCAGCATGGTGCAGGCAAAACAGCGTAATCATAATAGATCACAATAGATCACAATAGATCACAATAGAACTGACGTAAATACATAAATATGCGGATAATCAGTAAATTCAGTTTCAAAACCCTGAATTAAAACAAATCAGCTGTTATATTATTAAATCCCGTCTTCCTTGGCTTCAAAATAGTTCTCCATAACCGATGAGCAATTATTTTTATGAATATTGACAATTTCCATTTCCCTCTGCGCATTTTCTACAGAATCCGATGCATGGGCAGTATTAACCATAATATTCTGTCCGAATTCTCTTCTTACTGTTCCGCCGGGAGCTTTTGTAGGATCCGTCGGACCAAGAACCTCACGAATTCTGTTTACGGCGCCCTCCCCTTCATAAACAAGCACCATACTCTTTACTTTCCCAGGATATTCCATTTCATCGATAGGACACTCATCAGGCCGCCTTCCGGACATGAATTCCAGAATCTGAAAAAATTGGTCCTTGGCATACTCTTTTCCAAAACTCTCGGTCAAGGTGTGTTCAATGGTGTCATCTAATTTAATATCAAACTCATTCTCTAAAACTTTTTTTGCTTGCTGGCCGAAAATTGGTGATAATTTTTTCATGAGCACATTTTTAACTGGGCCATAAAATTCCAAAGCCTGGGACAAAGACATCTGCTGCAGTTTGCATCCAATAATCCTCAATCCGGTACGGCTGAACATATCAATAATTGTTCCAGGTCTTGAGCTGGCAAATCGCCAATTATCCGGCTTTATAATTACCAGGGTGCGTTCAATTTTTTCAGGATTATCGTATTTCATATTTTCAATGACCGTCGGTTGATCTTTGATGAAAGCTGCAATCATTTTCATATGTTTTAAAGCGATCTCTTCTTTTTTAGGCGTCAGCACGGCAGGCTCATAATAAAGAACTTCTTCAGGGTCATCCGGTGATGTAACAAAATCGGCATAGGTATCCCTTATGGTCTCTCCGGTAATCGACTCCAGGGTGAGCTGTTCTTTATACAGCGGACCGGCTATACTGGAAAGCTGGTTATAGGCATTTTCCCCACGGAACAGAAGCATCAGAACTCGATGCCGTCTACCCCCGCTGGGAGAAAAAGAGTTTTTAATGTAGCTGCTTAGAAGCTTCCCGCCCTTTGGATTCTCTCCTTCGTAGGTTTTTAAGACTGATTCCGCATAAGCTTCCGCAAATTCCTTGGTCGGTGCAAAAAACTGTGCTCCCACAAATTCCAGATCAACCCTGGACAGTAATCTTGAAATCACTCCACCAGTTCTGCTTTTGGCAATTGTATAAGGAGTTACTAATACGTACGATAATTGTTCCATAATCGCAATAACCTCTCTGTACTTCTCTGCATATTGAAATATATACATAACATAGCAGGTATTTGCAGGGAATTCCACTGCCTCTGATAAATATGTAATAATTTTTACAGGTTTATGGAAGAAATAGCAGGTCCGGAGAAATTATTTATTTATAAGTTTTATCATCTTCATCCAGCAAAGCAGGCAGTTCAAATTCAGGAGGAATAATTTTAAGGAAGTTCTGGGCAAGATCCGGCCTGTCAGTTATATAGCCATTTGAATTCAGATGAGCAAGAATCCTGAATTGCCAGAGCTCGTTAAT
>JAIPFU010000042.1 GCA_021736505.1 Spirochaetia bacterium
AAAGATGGAGGACAGCCTTGAAAGTAGATATAAGCAGCGACACCATATCTCGCATAGAATTAGATTCCGGTAAAAAAATCACCCTTATAGGAACAGCCCATGTATCTCCGGAGAGTGTTGAGGAGGTTGAGCGCTATATCCGTGAAGAAGAAGTAGATCATGTCTGTCTTGAAATTGATGCTGGACGGTATAAGTCCATGAAAGAGGGCCAAAAATGGGAAAATCTAAAAATCAGTGAGGTTCTCAAACGCGGTCAAGGCTTTCTTTTAATTGTAAACCTCGTACTTACCTCATTTCAGAGAAGAATCGGCAATGCTACGGGTATAGCGCCCGGCGGAGAGATGAAGCGGGCTGCCCAGGTAGCTGAGGAAGAGGGTATTCCTTTCTCATTGGCAGACCGAGAGATTCAGGTCACCCTCAGGCGAGCCTGGAAAAACTCCAGCTTCTGGAACAAAATGAAATTGATTGCTTCTCTAATGGCAAGCATGTTTTCTTCTGAAAAACTTGAAGAAAAGGATATTGAAGAATTAAAACATCGAAATGCTCTGCAGGATATGCTTAACGAAATGGCTGAATATCTACCCTCCATCAAGAAAGTTCTCATTGATGAGCGGGATAGATTTTTAGCTTCAAACATCTATAAGGCTCCAGGTAATTCGATACTAGCTGTAATCGGTGCTGGTCATGCCGGAGGGATTATTGAAACTATAAAAAAGCTGGAGAATGGAACAATGGATACGGATTTGCAGGATATCAGCACCGTACCTCCACCTAGCCGTTTCAGTAAAGTTATTCCGTGGATTATTCCGGCACTAGTCATCGGCATTATGACATACGGTTTTATTAATGCAGGATGGAACCAAGGTGTGGAAATGTTCTTCTATTGGTTCATGGTAAATGGAATTCTTTCTGGAATAGGCGCTATTATTGCACTGGCTCATCCAGTCACCATAATACTCTCATTTTTATTAGCTCCCCTTACATCCCTCAATCCGACTATTGGTGTTGGTATAGTAGTAGGTTTAATCGAGGCATATCTCAGAAAGCCCAGAGTCTATGATTTTGAACATATTCAGGATGATATCCTCTCAATTCGCGGGTTTTATCGAAATAGGATTACACATGCACTGGTTGTGTTCTTCCTCACAAGTGTAGGAAGTGCAATTGGTACTTTTGCAGCGTTCCCCTTTATTTTATCAATTCTAAGATGATGAGACGAAGATGATTTTAAGGTGATCTTATATCTTATAGATGATTCAGAATCCTAAGCAGCAGCATTTTATCCGTCCGTATCCCCTGGCTTACTGGAAAAGGCTGCTGTAACGGCATCATCCAAATGAGCACAAGGGAAATAAACGTTTGTACGTTTTAAATTATTCGGCCCCACAACTCTTTTCATTCCGAGATCAACAGCACTTTTTATGCGCTTTTCCATATGACTGATTGGTCGTATTTCTCCAGCCAGGCTCAACTCTCCTGATGATGCAACTGATTTAGACAAAGGTTTACCTGAACGTGCGGAATATAAAGCTAATGCAAGGGGCAGTTCTATACTGACTTCCTTCAGTCGAATCCCACCAGCAACATTAATATAAATATCCTGCTTTGCAAATTCCATATTCAAATGTTTTTCCATAACAGCAGCTACTCTTGCAACCAAACCGTTATCCACTTTATCTGCAAAAATTCTTGAATATGCGCCTTTTGACTCCACCGTAAGAGCCTGAATTTCAACGACATAAGCCCTTGTTCCTTCAAAAACAACAGAAAATGTTATCCCGGGAGGCAGTTTCCCCGCCCGCTGGGTCAGAAAAAATGAAAACGGGTCTTCTACCGGTATAAGGCCATGACTTTCCATGGTGAATATTCCGATTTCATCTACCGAGCCGAAGCGATTTTTGGCTGCCCTAAGCAGCCTGACTCCTGTCTCTCCCTGTTCAAAATAGAGCACCGTATCAACCATATGTTCGACAAGCTTAGGACCAGCAATATTTCCCTCTTTAGTTACATGGCCGACAAAAAATATTGCAGCTTCCTGCTCTTTTGCCCAGTCAATTAATTCCAAGCAGCCGAATTTAATCTGATTCACTGTACCTGGAATCGGTCCAGCATCCTCACTGACAAGGGTCTGCACTGAATCTATTACTACTATTTCAGGAGCGACTTTTCTTAAATGACCTAAAAGAGATTCCAATCGAGTTTCGCAGAGAAGCTTCAGTCCCTGGGTGTTTAAACCGAGACGCTCAGCCCGATGTTTTATTTGACGCGGAGATTCTTCTCCAGATACATATAAAGTCTTCTGTGTTCTCCCCACTGAAGCAAGGAGCTGAAGCATAAGTGTTGACTTCCCAATTCCAGGCTCACCACCAATCAGAACAGCACTTCCTCGAACAATACCCCCTCCAAGCACTTCATCTAACTCAGTTATACCGCTTGAGATCCTGAAAGGTGCATCCTGGGAAATAGAATTGATATCAATTAAAGAAACTGGATTTTTTGATTTTTCTTTTTTTCTTTCTGCTGCAGAATTTTTTTGTAAAGAAACTTTCTGCTCTTGAAAGGTATTCCAATTCCCGCATTCAGGACATCTACCCATCCATTTGGGTTCTTCATGTCCACAGGAAGTACATACATATATGTATTTTTGTTTTGCCATATTTCACATCAAACTTTTACAGTTTTTTCTAAATTTTTCTAAAATATTTTTTTATAGTATCTCTTTAAATGAGTTTCTGCTTACTTGAAAAGATTCAGCATCGTTCCCTTTACGGATTATTCTTAATGAATTGATCCTGTCATTTTGTTGTATCGAGTCTACCACTTCCTGCCCCTCCAAAACTCTACCGAATACAGCATGACGCCTATCCAGCCATGGAGTAGCTTTATGAGTTATGAAAAATTGACTTCCATTTGTATTGGGTCCGCTGTTAGCCATTGATAATATTCCGGCACTATCATGCCGAAGTTTTGGGGAAAATTCATCAGAAAAAGCATAACCAGGGCCGCCGGTTCCAGTCCCAAGGGGGCAACCACCTTGTATCATAAAATCAGATATAACCCGATGAAACTTCAATCCATCATAAAAAGGTTTCCCCTCCCCATCAACTGGGAAGACCCCTTCAGCCAGGCCAATAAAATTCTTTACTGTACGCGGAGCTGCCTTATAGTAAAGCTCACAGACAATCTCACCTTTCTGCGTATCAAATATTGCATATATTCCATTATTATTTTCGTCCATCTCTATGTTCTCCCAAACCATGTCTAATTAATCATCTATAAATCATCATCCCGTCTATTTACCGCTAGGAGATCATATATTCTCTCCAGATCATCCATGGAATAGTACCGAATTTCCACTTTACCTTTTTTTAAGTCTCCCTGAATCTGTACTTTTGTTCCCAGCGCTTCAAGGAACTGTTCCTCCAACTGCTGAAGCTCTATCGGTTTGTTTATTTTCTTTTTGGTTTTCTTAATATTACTCGCCCGAGAACCTTTGTTCAGTTCAGCCGCCATTTTTTCGCTTTCCCGTACAGAAAATCCCGTAGCCATCATTTTTTTAAAAAGATATTCACGATCCGCAGGGTTTACAACCGATAGTAAAGCTCTTGCATGGCCTGCACTTATTTCTTTATTTTGCAGTGCTTCCTGCATATCTTCTCCTAGATTCAGAAGCCTTAGGCTATTTGCTATGGTGGAACGTTTTTTCCCTAAACGCTTGGATAATTCTTCTTGACTGATTTTTGTTTTTTCAACAAGAAACTTATAAGCTTTTGATTCCTCTATTGGATTTAAATTTTCTCTCTGAATATTCTCTATCAAGGCAACTTCAAGCTTCTGTTCCTCTGATAAGGTTTTTATAATGACGGGAATTTCTTCCAAGCCCGCTTCTTTTGCAGCTCTAAACCGTCTTTCCCCAGCTACAATCGTATAGCGATTACCCGCTTTTTCTACTAAAATCGGCTGAAGTATTCCCTGCTCCTTAATAGAGCTGGCAAGTTCCTGCATGGATTCTTCCGAAAATCCTTTTCTAGGCTGATTTGGATTCGGATCAACCATGGAAACCTTGACTGTGTTAACCGTACTAGTTTCAGCCACTTCCTCCACAACATCATCAAATGTATAATCTCCCATGAGAGAATTTATTCCTTTACCCAATCCACGTTTAGACACGAAGCATTACCTCCTTGGCAAGCTGTTTATAACGCTGGGCCCCTGCACATCGAGGTTCATAAATATTGATAGGCACGCTATGCGAAGGGGCTTCGGACAAGCGTATATTTCTCGGAATTATGCTTTCAAACACTCTTCCTTGAAAATATTCCGAAACATCTGCAACAACATCATTGGCAAGACGTGTTCTTGAGTCAAACATCGTAAAAAGAATGCCCATGATATGAAGCCCCGGATTTAGTTTTTTTTGTACATTTTTTATTGTGCGCACAAGCATACTTAAACCTTCCAAGGCAAAATATTCACATTGGAGGGGAATAATAACTGAATCTCCTGCAACTAGACCATTAAGAGTTAAAATACCAAGAGATGGAGGGCAGTCAACACAAATATAATCCCAAGAATCAGCGTTCTGCTGTAACGCATTTTTTAGAAAAAATTCTCTTCCTTCTAAATTAATGAGTTCCACATTGGCTCCCGTAAGATTAATATTTGAAGATACAACAAATAAATTTTGAACCGACGTTTCCTGAACAGTATCCGTTAGTTCTGCTTTCCCAGTTATAACTTCATATATCCCTGGAAGCTCCTCATTAGCCCCAACACTACTTGATAGGTTCCCTTGAGGATCGAAATCAACTAAGAGTACTTTCTTGCCTTCTTCCGCAAGGTAAGCCCCTAAATTTACTGCCGATGTAGTCTTCCCTACACCACCTTTTTGATTTGCAAATACTATTACATTACCAGCCATGTGAAATACTATATCCCATTTTTTTTCTATTGTCAGCAAACAAAAGTGAATTCAGATAAATTGATTAAATTTTCACTGTTTTTTGTAGGCACCAGCTACAAACTCTTACTTGACCATTTTAAAAAGTTTTTGTATGTTTTCACTAAGGAGATAATACATGGAAGAACAAGTAAAATCAGCTATAAATGATATACGACCATCTCTTCAAAATGATGGGGGCGATATCGAATTCATAAGTGTTAGTCCAGATTGGAACGTTAAAGTACGACTTGTTGGGGCTTGTGCTGGTTGTCCGATGTCACAAATGACTTTAAAACAGGGTGTTGAAAGATATTTGCGGGAAAAAGTTTCTCCAAAAATCGAAGTAGAATCAGTTAATTAATTCTTCTTACTTTTTTTTAGATTTTTCAAATCTGATTCATCAAGCAGTTGCTTTGCAGCTGCTTTTTTATTTTTATTTTCAAGATAACGTTACTGCAGAAATCTAAGCAGAAACTAGTATCAATGTTTCACATGAAACATTGATACAAGAAAGAATAGATATGCTTACCCTTCTTCATAAAAGTTATAATTGTTTCACGTGAAACAATTGTCTATAAATTCTTTTAAAATTTCTCTGGACACACTATTTAAATCATTCTAGATTCTTTGAAAAAAATATCTTTTAATCAGAATTATTAAATTTGCCAATTAAAACATATGGTTTACTTTATGAAGGAAGTTTATTCAGTTTTATTACTGGTAAAAAAGATTATTGATATACTGAATTTTTTACAAGGCTGCTATTTTTGTGTATTTTTATCTTGAACTACGTTGTACCACTTTAAGCCTGGTTTACAAGAACAATTTATAACTAGTAATACACTTTTTACTCAAACACCAAGCTTCTTGCCACCTTTAATTCATTTTGAATTCAATACGCAACTTCAACTCAGTTTATAAACTTCATAATAACGTTATTTTTCTTTAGCATTCATCTAAGTACATTCATCAAAGAGACCGATCATTGTATAAATTCCATATTTTTTTTGAATATTTTACATCCGGTATGTAATCAGTCTTCATTTTATCTTTATCTTTTTAAACTTTTTCTTATCTCTTTTGTAATTAAAACAATTATTAAATACTTAGTAATACTGAGTTTTATTAATACAACTGTATAGCACTAATATGGGTTTATTACACTCACAATTATTTTACATAACTCTTTAATTTTACTTTGGAAAACCCAAAGTATTAACTATTAGTCTAAAAGGAGCATCTGTATTTTGTATTTGGCATTTCACTTTAAACTCTCGATTGTCACTTAGGAGAGGATCAACATTAAACGTTCTTCCCTCCTGTGTTTTCTCCTGCATTCTCTCCTCCTGCTTGGCTTAAAACTTAAATACTGGCGCAAATCATAGTAAAACATCGTGATGAGCTTTATTCATCCATTATTTGTCGTTGTAACTGCTGTTCCTGCTTTAAAAGAGCAGTTATAAAGACTGAAACAGCGGCTTAATATGTAAACTATATCATGTTTACAGTACTACACAGTCCCATTACTATGATTTGTTCCATCGTGTAAGGATTAAAAAAATCAGGGATTTGTTTCACGTGAAACAAATCCCTGATAAAAGTATATGGTTACTATTGAACATCCTTTTTACTAATCATCATCCTGGATGTCATCTTCATCATCATCTTCTTCTTCATTATCCAACAATTCATCTTCTTCATCTGTATCTTCAATCTCTTCTTCACCCTCTAAAGATTCAATCTCTTTTACTCTCTCTTTATTATCATTTTCTTCAATTTTTTTATCTAGTTCTTCCTCGTTTTCCTCATTTTCTACTCGTGCAATGGCAACAACCCTATCTGCTTCACTAATATTTGAAATAATAACTCCACTGGACGAACGTCCTTGTACTGGTATTTGAGATACCTCTATACGTAGTGTTGTGCCCATAGAAGTAATAGACATGAGATTATCTTCCTCTTTTACTGAAAGAGCCCCAACTATTCTTCCTGTTTTCTCCTGAAGTTTATAACAAATCTGCCCCTGGGTTGCTCGTGCATGTACAGAAAAGCTGTCAAAATCCAAACGTTTTCCATACCCGTCTTCTGTTACCAGTAGTATCTTTCTCTCAGAATCCACCATAAGTATTGATGCGATCTCATCATCAGGTCGTAATTTCATCCCGCGAACACCCCGTGTTGCCCTTCCCATGGCTCTCACTGAATCTTCCGGAAATTTTAATGCTAGCCCCTTTCTTGAAACCAACAGAGCTTCATTGCCGCCACCGGTTAACTGTGCTCTTACAAGCTTATCACCCTCATCCAGTTTGATAGCAATTATTCCTCGTTTTTTGGCATTTACAAACTGTGATACCGCTGCTTTCTTTACAACACCCTTTGAAGTTACCATAAAGAGGAATTCCTCATCGGTAAACTCTTTTATTGATACCACCGCATTAATCTCTTCATCAGGCATTATATTCATTAAGGCTTTGATGTGACTGCCCTTTGATTGGCGAGACCCTTCAGGTATTTCATGAACCTTTAACCAGTAGGCTTTACCAATGGATGTAACAAACATGATATGATCATGCGTAGAAGCCACAAAAAGATGGTTGATAAAATCTTCATCCCGCAGTTTTGCAGAGGATGATCCTCTTCCTCCGCGACCCTGTCTTCTATATGCAGAAACGGGAACCCTTTTTACAAAACCTCTATTTGAAATAAGTACTACCATATCTTCTTCAGTAATAAGGTCTTCAACCTGAAATTCTTCCACTTCATCCCGTAAAATTTCAGTTCTTCTGGGATCAGAAAATTTATCAGTAGTTACTCTCAGCTCTTCATTCACAACATCAAGAATCTTCTGTTCACTAGAAAGTAGGTCTTTGAAATATGCTATTTTCCCCTGCAGTTCCTCAAGTTCATCAACAATTTTCTGAGTCTCCAAACTTGTCAACTTCTGCAGTCGCATATCAAGGATTGCCTGAGCCTGAACTTCAGATAAGGTAAAACGCGCCATCAAATGATTTTTTGCAGTAATTACATCTTTTGATTTCTTAATTATTTCAACTACTTCATCAATATTCTGCAGTGCTATTTTTAAGCCTTCAAGAAGATGTGCGCGTTCTTCCGCCTTTCGCAGTTCATACTTTGTCCTGCGGGTTATAACATCCTTCCGATGATTGACAAAATGAAAAATCATCTCCTTCAGGCTGAGCAGTTTTGGTTTTCCATTTACCAAAGCGAGATTATTTACATTAAAATTCTGCTGCAAAGATGTATTCGTAAAAAGTTGATTTAGAACTACCCGAGGAACTGCGGATCTTTTTAACTCAATAACAACTCTCATCCCGTTACGGTCTGACTCATCTCGCAGATCAGAAATTCCTTCAATTCTTTTATTTCTCACTAAATCAGCAATTTTCGTAATTAAGGTTGCTTTATTCACTAAGTAAGGAAGTTCTGTGACAATAATTACATCAGTTCCTCTGCTGTCAATTTCAATACTGCAGCGTGCACGAACCGTAATTTTCCCTCTGCCTGTTTCAAACGACTGCCGGATACCTTGTGTGCCGTAAATAATTCCGCCGCCGGGAAAATCAGGTCCCTTTACATAGGATGCTAATTCATCCAAAGTTATATCGGGATTCGCTATATACGCTGAGATAGCCTTGGATACCTCTCCAAGATTATGGGGTGCCATATTTGTTGCCATCCCCACGGCAATACCACTACCCCCATTTACCAGTAAATAGGGAAAGGCTGCCGGAAGAACAAGAGGTTCTTTTAATGATTCATCATAATTTGCACCAAAATCTATGGTTTCTTTAGCGATATCACGGAGCATCTCTTCTGCAATGGGATGCATTTTAGCTTCTGTATACCTCATTGCAGCTGGCGGGTCACCATCTATGGATCCAAAATTCCCCTGGGGACGGACAACTGGATATCGCATAGAAAAATCCTGAGCAAGACGTACAAGGGAGTCGTAAATCGCCGCATCTCCATGAGGGTGATACTTACCTAGAACATCGCCTACTATTCTTCCACACTTTTTATAAGCCCGGTCTGAACGCAGTCCCATCTGATGCATTGAATAGAGAATTCTTCTATGCACCGGCTTCAGCCCATCACGTACATCAGGCAGTGCCCTGCTGACGATGACGGACATTGCATAATTCAGATACGATTCCCGCATCTCATCTTCTATAGCAACTGGTATGATTTTCTTTTTTATATCATCCACAACATATTCCTCAATTACACATCAAGATTAGAAACAAGCAGTGCATTTTCTTCGATAAACTGCCGTCTCGGAGCAACTTCTTCTCCCATGAGCATGGAAAAAATGGTATCAGCCTCAACAGCATCTTCCAGTTTCACCTGAATAGTAGACCGTGTTTCAGGATTCATGGTAGTTTCCCACAACTGGTTCGGATTCATCTCACCTAAACCTTTATACCGTTGAATGCTAACTTTGGAGTCTTTTTCACTGACTCCCTCTTCGTTAAGAATCATTATTCGCTCTTTATCATCAAAAGCGTAGCGAATTTTCTTCCCTCTAGTGATTTTATATAACGGCGGCCGAGCTATATAAATATACCCATATTCAATAAGCTGCGGCATATACCGGTAGAAAAAGGTCAGCAGCAGGGTTCGAATATGAGAACCATCGACATCCGCATCTGCCATAATAATTATTTTGTGATACCGTACTTTCTGTATATCGAAATCTTTTCCGGCAAAAGCACCAAGGGCGGCAATAATCGGCTGTAGTTTATCATTTCCTAGAACTTTATCAGCTCTGGCTTTTTCTACATTCAGCATCTTTCCCCACAAGGCAAGAATTGCCTGAAACTCCCTGTTTCGTCCCTGTTTGGCACTTCCCCCTGCACTGTCACCCTCTACAATGTAAATTTCACATTTTGCAGGATCCTTCTGACTGCAGTCTGCAAGTTTACCTGGAAGTCCGGCGGTATCCAGAAAACTCTTTCTCCGGGTTAAATCCCTTGCTTTCCTTGCTGCCAAGCGAGCATTGGCCGCCATAACTGCTTTCTGCAGTATGAGGTCCACAATATTAGGGTATTCATCAAAGTAATCGGTTATTTTCTGGTTTACCAGGGATTCAACGATTCCACGAACCTCTGAATTCCCCAGTTTCGTTTTTGTCTGCCCTTCAAACTGAGGATCCGGAATTTTCACAGAAAGAATTGCTGTAAGCCCCTCCCGTACATCATCTCCAGTCAAAGGGATATCATTCATTTTTTTCGCAAGTTTTGATTTTTTCAAATAATCATTAAATACCCTGGTTAATGCTGTTTTAAACCCGACGAGATGAAAACCGCCCTCTTTGGTATTGATATTGTTAACAAAGGTAAAAATTATCTCATTATAACTATCGTTGTACTGAAGCGCCACTTCAAGCTCCACATCCTCTTTTACAGCTTCAAAATATATCGGCTCAGGATGTATCGGCTTTTTGGTTTTATTTAAATACTCTACAAAGGATTTTACTCCGCCTTCAAAACAGAACTCCCGTTCCTTCGGTTTTAGCAGACGTTCATCAGTTATTGAAATTTTTATTCCCTTGTTCAGGAAGGCAAGTTCCCGTAAGCGATTTGAAAGAACATCAAAACTGAATTCATTTGAATCGAAGATGGTATCATCCGGTTTAAACCGCACAACTGTACCCTGCTCTTCCGTGTCACGTAACAGTTTTACTGGTTCTTTAGGAATACCTCTTCTGTAAGACTGAAAGTATATCTTGTCATCACGATGTACTTCAACCTCACACCATTCGGAAAGGGCATTTACAACGGAAACACCAACACCATGAAGTCCACCGGAAACTTTGTAGCTTCCTTTATTGAATTTCCCACCTGCATGGAGTTTCGTCATAACGATTTCAAGGGCGCTCAAGTTTTCTGAAGGATGCATATCCACGGGAATACCGCGGCCGTCATCAACAACCTTAATGATATTATCCTGTTCAATTATCACATCAATATGTGAACAATGTCCCGCCAGTGCTTCATCAATACTGTTATCTACAACCTCATAGACAAGGTGGTGAAGCCCGTCTGGTCCGGTTGAGCCGATGTACATGCCTGGCCTTTTTCTCACAGCCTCTAAGCCCTTCAAGACCTGAATGTCCTGGGCTGAATATGCGGAATTTTCTGTTTGCATAATATATGTACCTGCTTTCAAAAACGAAGGATTTTTGAGTTTTACTC
>JAIPFU010000043.1 GCA_021736505.1 Spirochaetia bacterium
AGCTGTCGAGTTTACTGGTATTCAGCGGACCGTCGGCCTTTTTTACCTTAAGCTGCTGATCATCCTCATAGCTGAGAACTACGGCGAGTTCATATTCGACCAGCTCCCGAAGGGCGGCCAGGACTATCTCAACAGTTCTCTCAGGATTTAAAAGATACAACTGGTCTTTCATCGTATGCCCTCACTGTTCAGTTGTTTCGCTATACTCCAGTACCTTTATACAACTTATTTGGTATATAATCCATTTTAGGGTGATTACCAAAAAAGGACACTGCTTTAGCAAGCCGTAATAAAGGCGCTTTAACGGGTACCGATATTTCGCGGTTATTATC
Organism: Spirochaetia bacterium; assembly: GCA_021736505.1. Next base: position 333 of record JAIPFU010000043.1, read on the forward strand.
ACCGATATTTAGTTTATTTGCAAGTATCAGCGGATTTTCTTCGCCGGCTTACTGAATTTTCATGATAGTTTACGGGAGAAAGATTTTTATTTTCACCAATTAAGCCAATGATCATTCTAAGTGTTTGCCTATTCAATTATTGGAAGAGCTCTCTTATTATGATTTACCCTGATTTTTCGCGAGGGAAGCCAAGAAAAGGGTGTTAAGCTATGTATTGTAATAATATAGCAAGGAACCCCTGTAGAATGTTTATGTAGTGTGTACGCTCATTTTCTTCGTAGCAGCCAATATTTTCCGTATCGCTGAACGTGTGTAGACATTTATCCCGAAATCAATATCCATCGTCTCTTTTAACTTCTGAAAAATTCTATCGTAATAGAGGGTCTTGAACGTGGTGCTGTTCAGTTCATCCATATTCTTTTTACGCAGAGACGTAAGGATCTGCTCACTCGAATACTCATGTCCCAGTTCATGCTCAAGAATCCTCACAATCAGTGCCGTCCAGCGATTCATCCTCTTCAAGCTTCTCAAAATCAAACATAAGCTTCGCATCATTAGAGAAGTTACTGATAAGCAGCAAACAATGTGTAAGAATCTCGATATTCCAGCTCCTTCATAAACCTTGTTATAATTTTACGGGAATGCAGGTTGTAAAGGCACTGATCTCGGGTATATTCTACTTGTTCGTGAGCTGGCTGCTTTATTTTTCTACTTTTCTGCCGATGGAAAGGGGTACGTAAAGGAACTCGTTGTTAGTGTCTTTTCAAAATTGAAAAGGTTGCTGAAAATGGGTTAAAACTCTTGTTTTTTACCCGTGTTTCTGGAAAAAACACCCTAATAATTGCATCAGAACGTTTGAAATCGCTGCTGCAATTTATAAGAATGAGACGAATTAACCCTGAAGCATGCGTTTAGCAGCAGTGCGTGAAAAAGATGTTCTCAGTCCAAATTTGTGAATGAAAATTTGATGCCAAAGTAAATTCCCCGCGTTGTTTTTTTTACGAATTTCATTAACCAGTTCGAGAAATTTTTCCCGGTGGGGCTGCATTAAAATCAGGGTCTCTTTTCGTATATCTTCCGCAGGATAATCAGTTTCTTTTAATATTTTGACAGCCTCGGCAACAGCTTTTGGATTTGGTGAAACAACTTTCATAAATTGTTGAGGAATTAAATGATTGCGTCCGCCTAGATTTGGTGTGGTCACAATTGTAATTCCCGAAAGGAGATATTCTGTACTGACAAACATGGCACCTTCTTCGCCCGAAAGGCACAAACCGCAATATGCCTGAGCAAATGCCCGCGACACTTTTATACCGGTAATTTTTCGCTGCCATTTGGCATGCTGCAGTAGTTTCATTACCTTTTGAAAATATTCTTCTTCTTCTGATTTATGGTCGCCAATCAATTTTAACGATTGTACATCCATGGCCAGTTCATGGCGTTTAAAAGGGGTAATTCTTGCAAGATAGATGGCATCAAATTTTTTCTTTGAGTTATAAATTGGGTAACGTTTTTCGTCTAAAAAGGCATTCTGATGACAGAATTTTGCTGATAAATTTATTTGTTTGAGATTTTCTTCTTCATTTGGGGAATTTGTCAGGAAGATAAATTTTGTTCGCGGAAGTCGAGACTGGACCAATTCCATCTTTGCTTCAATTTCTTCAATGCGCTTAACGGTTTCCACATGCCAGCCAAGCTGAAAAAAAACTGTGCTATTTTCCTCTGTCGCTTCGATTTTTATTGCAATTTTTTCCAAGTTTACAAAAAAGTCGTGAAAGTAACTTATTAAAATAAATGGGTGCTTACTTATGACAAAGCAAGGGAGCTGATTACCCATTAATAAAGTTTTGAGCTTGTTTTTTAGAGTTGCGAACATTTTCTTTCCTTTTTCTGTTGGATAAAATTATTGCTTTTTCATTATCCAGTTTGAAAGATTTTAAAATATTCAGTTTGCAGTTCGATTTGGCTTTAAAACATTGATAATTCTGGATTCTTGGAATGTTCAAATGATTCATAGATTACCAAAATCGAATCTGGATTCTTCTTAAGATAGTTTTTTAGCACTTCCATATTTTCACAACATGGGCGCAGATAGCCTTTTTTCCCTGACCAGAATGACAAAGCTGTGATATAGCCAAAGCCATTGCCTATAATTTTCGACTTGGCAAAAGTTGGATTATTATAGCATTATAGTGGGTAAATCTGTCAAGACAGCAAGCGGGTTTGTGTTAAAATAAAGGTACTATTCAGCATAATCGCGTAGCTGAAAATTACTAGAGAAGAACACTGCTTTGCCATGCATCAATGGATCTTTTTCATTGGGTACCGATATTTCGGTATCACCGATATTTCGCGGTCATTATCACCGATATTTAGTTTTTTTGCAAGTATCATCAAATATTCTTCGCCAGCTTTATGAATTACTCTAGTATGCTCTGAGAGAACGATTTTCATTTTCATTTATTAGTTTATTGACTATACCATGTATTCTATATTCCTATTATTGGTCAAACTCTATTATTATGATATAATATGGTGGCATAATGGTGTATGGATTAAACATTTGTTTTCCAAAAAGCCATGGTGCTGGAGCAAGTGAATGCGCCTCGTATTGAATTTTTAAAATTGGCATGGAAATTGCTGTTTATTTATAAACAGTACATTACATATACAAACTTATTATTAGGAGATAATTATTATGGAAGAGAAAGCTTTTAACATGCCCTTACTAGGAGATGATTTCCCTGAATTGCAGGTTTCAACTACCCATGGCCCTATGAATATCCCTGGTGACCTGAAAGGAAACTGGTTCGTTCTGTTTAGTCATCCAGCTGACTTCACTCCAGTCTGCACCACTGAATTTGTGGCATTTCAGAAAAGAATTGAGGAGTTTGAAAAACTTGATGTAAAACTGATCGGTATGTCAGTGGACCAGATTTTCAGTCATATTAAATGGGTTGAATGGATCAAGAATGAACTTGGTGTTGAAATAACATTTCCGATCGTTGCAGCTAACGATGCAGTGGCAAATAAACTCGGCATGCTTCATCCTGGAAAGGGAACTAATACAGTTCGTGCGGTATTTGTTGGAGATCCGGAAGGAAAAGTACGGCTCACATTGTACTATCCCCAGGAAATCGGCAGGAATATGGACGAAGTAGTTCGAGCTGTTAAAGCTCTCATCTTGTCGGATAATCAGGGAGTTGCTGTACCCGCCGGCTGGCCGGAAAATGAACTGATTGGTGATAGAGTTATTATACCGCCTCCATCAAGCCAGAAGGATGCAGAAAAACGACTCGATGAATATGAAGGTTTTGATTGGTGGTTCTGTCATAAGGAAGCTGATAAATAAAATTTTCTTTAAGGCAGTCCGCATTTTTACTCATACACTTCAATAATTCCTGCCTAATTACCCATGTGAAAACCGGACTTCATCCTCTGGAGTTCGGTTTTCTGTTTGCCTTCAGACGGTTCTGCTGTAATTGTTTTCTTAAGAAAAAATGTGTATATTTTCGTATATGCCGTCGCACATAGCCCATACATTTTTTGGTTTTGACATTATGAAACGCCTCTCTGTCTCGGTGAAGCACCCTCAGTGGTTTATCCTAGGCTGTCAGGGGCCGGATATTTTTCTGCATAATCAGAAAAGCTTTCCCAGCGGTCTTGCTTGGGGCCGCCAACTCCATCACTGCGGGTATGGAAGCTTTGCAGCCCACCTGTGCAGCTCTTGGGAGGGTGATTCAGGCTCATATAAGGGTGAATCGGATACCTGGAACAGGATAATAGGAAGCTGGAACGGGGAAACAGGTATTTGGAATGGGGAATCGCCTGTCCGGAACAGGGCCGCGGAGTTTGAATATATCCTTGGTTTTTTGACCCACGCAGTGCTGGACCGCATGACCCATCCCTATATCACCTACTTTTCCGGCTGGGGGAAGGGGCGCCGTTTGTGCCACGCCTTCTTTGAAAGACTTTTGGATATCGAGGTGATGAAATTGAAGGAAGGGGGCCATCCCGGTGAAACCAGTTTCGTCCAATCAATGCATTTGACGGATAAAGAGGAGCGCGGAGTCATCAGCATGCTTTCCGGGGCCTTGGAGCTGCATTTCCCGGGGGAAAAAGCGGACATAATTCCAGTGAAGACGAAAAATGCCCTGCAGGACACTTTTAGGATTCTTGAATTTACGGATTCCTGGGCGCAGGAGCGGGTGCACAGTATGCTTGAACTGGAACGTAAAAGTGGGAAAACGCGTCTGCTGGCCCTGTTCCATCCTCCGTATATACCGGAGGGGCTGGATGTGATGAATAGTCGGCAGCGGGAGTGGCGGCATCCCTGGGACGGGGAGAGGCGTTCCCGCAGCGGTTTTGCAGAACTCTACAAAGAAGCAGAAATTATCGGTGCAGAGATGCTGGAGGGCTTCTTGGATCTCTGTGCAGTTCGAGACATGCCGGAGCAGGACAAAACCAGGAGGATCGAGGAAATTGTGGGTAATGGGAGCCTCAATTCCGGATTGCCCTGTGATGCAGCAGAAAAACCGCGTTTTAGTGATCCCCTGCCCATCCCCGAGGCATTGGAAGAGCTCTATTCCTACGTCAGTCTTCAATTCGGGGATTAATTTTTTCCGAGAAAATATCTCCTATCAGATTGAATGAGAGTACCGTGAGGGCAATAACAATTCCAGGATATACCGCCAGGTAGGGCGAGGTGAGGATGAAGTTGCGGGCGTCCTTGAGCATGAGCCCCCAGCTGGCATTGGGGGGCTGGATTCCGAGCCCGAGGTAGGAGAGGGATGATTCGATGACGATGGATGCAGCAAAGGTAATAGCTCCCTGCACGATGAGCTTTCCCATCATATTCGGCAGGTAGTGCTTAGTAATGATTTTGTATGTGGGAGTTCCCAGCACTTTTGCAGCCTCCACGTAGCCCTCATGCTGTAAGGCCATGGTTTCTGCCCGGACGATGCGCGTGAACACGGGGCTGAAAATGATGCCCAGGGCAAGCATGACCTGAACGAGACCGTATCCCATAAAGGTGACCACGGTGAGGGCCAGGAGGATGGTGGGGAAGGCCAGCAGGCTGTCGGTGAAGAGCATCAGGGCTGATTCGATCCAGCGATTTCCCAGTCCTGCAGCCAGGCCGGTGATGAGGCCGAGAAGCATGGCCGCGCCGGCGGTGGTAAAGCCTACCAGCAGTGCCGAACGCGAGCCGTAGATTATCCTGCTGAAGACATCTCTTCCGAGATCATCCGTTCCCATCAGGTAGCCCCCCTCTCCCGGTTTCATGAACCGGTCCTGGAGGTGCTGTTCCGTGGGGTCACAGGGGGCGATCAGAGGGGCCGCCAGGGCGCTGAAAACGAGCAGTCCGATGAAAATGAGTGCTGAATAGAGAATAATATTCCTTGTGCGCTTTACATTGAACTTTACATGTAACTTTACATTGAACAGCATATCCCTTCTGAACTCCCTATGATCCTTTTTTTATTCCCAAACGAAGCGAGAGGAGCGGAAGCAATGAGAAGGTTCCATTCCCGAGCGAGAGAAGGGAACGCAAGGAGAAATACCCCGCCCCTTGGGGCGGCAAAGGAGGCGAAGCCTCCTGGGTTCAGGGCTTGCCCTGGGGTATTGATACCTTTCATTCTGATACTTCCGTATAGCGGAAATCAAAGGTATCAAGTTTTGTGTCCATATGAAAGCCCGTAACAGACTTTCGCGTGAGGATGTACCGGTAGTTTGTACCGATATAGACATGGGGAAGCTCCCTGGCCATCTCCTCTAGAGCCGTGTCGTACAGGGGCTTTCGGTTTTCAAAACCGACGGTCTTTTTTCCCGTTTCAATTGCTTCTGCGGCTTTCTCATTTATCCAGTTCACATAGGTCTTTTCCGTTCCGTATCCGCCGAGGCGGCCGTCCGGGTCCAGCTTGCCGGTATGTCCGATGACGGTAAAATCATAATTGCCGCCGCTGTAGACATCGCTCAGCCAAGTTGACCAGTCTACTAGGCGTATCTCAACGGAGAAACCTGCTTCCTTGAGCATCTCCTGATACATTTGTCCTGCTCTGACGTGGGGATCAAAATTCTGCGGCAGGGCCATAACAAAGGTTTTGTCTTCGGGGATATCTAGGGAATCCACCAGTTCTGCGGCTTTCTGGGGATCATAAGGATACAAATCAGTAAAATCTACATAATAGGGATCCTCCCTGTCCATAAAGGTTCCTACCGGCTTGCCTCCGCCGTAGGCTATGTCCAGAACCGCCTGTTTGTCTATAGCGTGAGCAGCAGCCTGTCGGAATTTGAGTTCTTCCACATAGGGATTGGCATTGTTCATGGCTAGGACCATCACCAAAGCCGTCAGCGAGCGCTCCAGATTGATGCTGTTGTTCTCCTGAAGTATTTCGAGTTCCTCCTCCGTTGGGCTGTATTCGGCGAGGATATCGATCTGGCCGGAGAGGAGTCCCTGCAGCTGTACAGATCCTTCGGTGATGATATTCAGCACCACCTCATCAAGTAGGGGGAGTCCCTCCTTCCAGTATGCGTCATTCTTTTCCATGGTGATTTTATTGTCCCGAAGCCACTCCTTCATGGTAAACGGCCCGGTTCCCACGGGCTCAATGCCGAAATTATGTCCGGATTCAATTTTTTCCGACGGCAGGATGGCTCCCCAACCTGATGCCAGGGATGAGAGCAGGGGGGCGTAGGGTTCGGAGAGGCTCAGTACAAGGGTGTAGTCATCAGGTATGGAGATGTTTTCTATGGCTTGAAATTCTGAGGCCTTGGGAGATGCTGTCTTCTCAGCGCTAATCCGCTGCAGAGTAGCCTTCACATCCCGGGCATCAAAGGCAGTTCCATCGTGAAATTTTACACCTCTTCTCAGGTGAAAAGTCCATTCTAAGTTGTCGTCTGATATTTCCCAGCTTTCTGCCAGCGCAGGAACAATAACACCCTCCCTGACGGGTTCAACCAGGGTATCGTAAAAACTTCTGATAGTCTGGAACGTGGGAGTTCCTGAAGTTTTATGAGGATCCAGGGTATCCGGGTTACTGGTCATAGCAAAATTCACGCTCTGTTTTTTTTCTGCCTGGGCTTGAGCCGCCAGGGGGAGCATTATGGAGAATGCCATGATTACTGCGAGCAGCAGCACTGATATCCACTTCTGTCCTTTTTTCATTACCTCACTCCTTATATAGGGAAATTATTTGTTCAGACCCTGGTCGTCAGCTCAAGGAAGGGTGCCGCCGAAAAAAGCTGTTTTGTATACGCTTCTTTCGGTGCTTCCATAATATGCTTCCAAGGTCCCTGTTCAACAATTTTTCCACGGTACATAACCGCAATATAATCACTCATATAGCCCACAAGTCCTAAATCATGGGAAATAAACAAATACGTCAGGGAAAACTCATCCTTCAGATTCATCAGCAGATTGATGATCTGCGCCTGTATCGAAACGTCCAGGCTGGAAACAGGCTCATCCAGGATAAGCAATTCCGGCTCCATGGATAATGCCCTGGCCACTGCCAGCCGCTGCTTCTGTCCGCCGGAAAACTGGTGCGGATATTTGTCAAGGTTTCCGGAACTGATGCCTACATGATCCGCCAGGCGATTTATTCGCTTATCAGCTTCAGCACCCCGGATTTTTCTGTTGTGCAGCCCCTCTTTCAGGCTGTTGCGCAGGGTCATTTTAGGATTGAAGCTGGAGTTTGCATCTTGGAATACTACCTGCATGCTCATTCTTCTCCTAGCTGTGCTTTTTCTTGCTGTCTTCCTATCCGCTTTGCTTGGATGATGAATATCGGAAGCATTATAGATGATTGATCCTGCGTCAGGCTTTTCCAAACCCACCAGGAGTCGGGAGATAGTTGTTTTACCGCATCCTGATTCTCCTACCAGTCCGAAGATTGAATTTCTCTGTATAGCAAAGGAGACGCTGTCCACCGCCTGGATGGTGGCGGTCCTGTCTTTTTTTCTCTGGGTATAGCTTTTTGAGAGGTCACTTACTGCTATTATGGTATCATTTGCTGCGCTCTTGTCCATCGTTTGCTGCTTAAGCATTTCTGGGTTCTCCTGTAAAAGCCCCGTGTACAGGAGCTTCGTGTATAGGAGCCCCGTGTATGTGAGCCTCGTATATGGGAGTTCCATTGAAGCTCTTCCCCTCCACCCGGTGACATGAGCAGCTGTGCTGCCCTGATACATAGCGTACCGCCGGTCGTTCCCTTGAACAGACATCTACAGCGATGGGACAGCGGGGATGAAAAGGACAGCCGGAGGGAACATGGTAGGGATCGTGGATAGTCCCTTTTACTGCATCCAGTTTATGACCGCGATGGGAGGGGGTGGGTACCGAATTAAGCAGCCCGATAGTATAGGGGTGACGGGGATCATGAAAAATATCATCCCGCTTGCCCTGCTCTACAATCTCACCGGCATAGATGACCGAGACCGTATCCGCTATTGAATGAACAACCGCCAAATCGTGGGATACAAAAAGAATGGCAATATTCCATTCATCCCGCAGCTTTACCAGTAAATCCAGTATCTGCTTCTGTATAGTTACATCCAAGGCCGTGGTCGGCTCATCCGCAAGGAGCAGTTTCGGCCGGCAGGCGACGGCCATGGCTATCATTACACGCTGCTTCATTCCGCCGGAAAGTTCGTGGGGGTAGCTGGAGAGGATCCGATCGTTTCTGCCGAGTTCAACCTCCCTGAGCACCTCCCGTGTTTTCTCTAAAGCCTGCTTCTTGGAGAGATTTTCATGATACATCAGCTGTTCTGCTATCTGCAGCCCCGCCTGCATAGCCGGATTGAGATAGTTAGTCGGTTCCTGAAAAATCATCCCAATTTCTTTTCCCCTGATTTTCCTCAGTTTTGAAAGACTCTTCTTCAGAAGATCATCACCCCGGAAAAGAATTGAACCACCACGGATAAGTCCCGGCGGCATAGGGTTCAGGCCCATAACGGCCCTGGCGGCAACTGTCTTTCCGGATCCCGACTCCCCCACAAGTCCATGAATTGATCCCGGATATATATCAACGTTCATACCCCGCAGGGCAGAAACAGTTCCCGATTCCATGACAAAATCTATACTGAGGTTTTCTATGCTGAGCAGCGTTTTTTCTTTCATCAGCGTAACCCGATCCTTGGATTCACAAATGTATACAGCAGATCCACGAGAAAATTTACCAAAGAGAATACGATGGCCATAAAAACAACACTCCCCTGCAGCATGGTGAAGTCCCGCTGGTAAATGCTCGATAGGAAAAGCCGCCCGAGACCGGGGAGGGAAAAAATCTGTTCTATGATGATGGCTCCGCCGAGGAGGCTGCCGAACTGGATTCCCGTCACTGTTAGGATGGGAAGAAAGGCATTCTGCAGGGCGTGGCGGAAGTAAATGCGCTTCAGCGGAAGCCCCTTTGCCCGTGCCGTTATGATGTAGTCCTTACCGAGCTCCTCAATCATGGAGGCCCGGGTGAGGCGCAGCAGAATGGCCGCACGGCCGATACCCAGGGAGAGCGCCGGCAGAATAAGATGGGACAGCGTCCCGACACCGAAGAGGGGAAACCAGCCCAGGCGCACAGAAAAAATCAGCAGTAAGATGATGCCCAGCCAGAAACTGGGAACAGCCATGCCGATCTGTGAGAAGCCCATGCCCAGGGCATCCCAGGAGCTCCATCGCTTAACCGCCGAAAGGATACCCAAGGGTATGGCAATCAGGAATGCGATTACCATCCCCATGACAGCCAGGGCTAAGGTAAGAGGAAAGCGCGATAGGATAAGACCTAGAACCGGTTCCCCGCTGATCAGCGAATTGCCGAAATCCAGTTGAATAACGCTTCCCAGCCAGCGAAGATATTGGGCGGCCAGGCTTCCCTGGATACCTAAACTCCTCCTAATGGACGCAATATCCTCCGGGTCTGCATCGATTCCGGCAATAACAGCCGCCGGATCGCCGGGCAGCACCCGAATAAGGAAAAATACAAGAGTTGAGATAGTCCATATAGTCAGCAGCAGCCGTAGAAGCCGCAGGCTGATAAGTTTTGTTTTGTACATCCTTTGAAATCCCTGTTTCAGTACCCTAAATGCAGTTTATTAGTGCTGTATGAAGTCACTGTTAGATTAACATTAATAAGAATCATATAAAAGATAGGGGCACAAATTAGTTGAACAATTTCCAAAATTTCGTCTAAATAAAAGGTATCAATAACCCAGGGCAAACCCTGGAACCAGGAGGCTTCGCATGCATAAGCATCCCGGAGAAATCAGAAAAACATTGAAGAGACGCTTTGAAGATTACTTTACTCCCCTGATGCGCAGCCCGAACCAGCTGAATATGCTCTGGGAAGCCCTGGACCAGTGCTACAGCTCAGAGAAACGCTCCTACCACACCTGGCCGCACATTTATCAGATGTTCCTACTCCTTGACCGCTATGCCTATCTGTCCATGGAACCCGATGCCCTTGAAGCGGCAATCTGGTTCCATGATGCGGTGTACCAGCCGAAATCCTCCCAAAATGAGATAGAAAGCGCTCAGTTGGCGGAAAAGTTTCTGCTCCCCAGCAGCATGCAGAAGGAAAGTGTTCAGAAGGTAAAAGCCCTTATCCGATCAACGGCTTATATTGCTGATGCCTCCGCACTGCAATCTATCAATTCGGCTGCGCCAAAAGGGGATTCGCTGGCAGAAAACAGCCGGGAACCTGCCGACAAGTTTACCCCGCATGCTGATCATCGTTATGCAGCACCATATCCCGCCTCGAAGCAATCACTTCCTGAAAAGCAGGATGTTTCCCTTCTCCACGACCTGGATTTTTCCATTCTGGGGTCCTCCCGCCGGGA
>JAIPFU010000044.1 GCA_021736505.1 Spirochaetia bacterium
ACCAAATCTCTTCAATCTAATTTTAACGCTCACACGTGCCTCCTACTCAACTCGACTACATGCCCATCTGCTTGAGCATTTTGTTTTGGTATTTCTTATTTTTTGCGACTTTCTTCATCATGAGCCGCATTTTTTCAAACTTTTTCAGAAGCCGGTTTACATCATAAACTGCCGTACCGCTTCCTTTTGCAATTCTTTTTCTCCGGGAAGGACCAATTATTCTATGATTTGTGCGTTCATTCAGTGTCATGGAAAGGATGATTGCTTTCTCCATGATTATTTCTTCTGTATTAATATCATCTTCACTAATCTGCCCTTTTGCCCCGGGTATCATTTCCAGCAGTGATTCCATTGATCCCATTTTATCAACTCGTTGAATCTGTTCAAGATAATCCTGCAGGTTGAAAGATGCTGATGCCATCTTTTTCTGAAGCTTTTCTGCATCCTTCTGATCGAAGGATTCCTGAGCTTTTTCAACCAGGGAAACGACATCACCCATGCCTAAGATTCTTGATGCTATACGCTCAGGATAAAAAGGATCAAGATCCTCTATTTTTTCGCCTACACCAATATATTTAATCGGTGTTCCTGAAATGCTCCGTATGGATAAAGCTGCACCACCGCGGGTATCTGAATCAAATTTCGTGAGAACAACTCCATCGATTCCCACTTTTTCATTGAATTCCTTGGCTATGCTTACTGCATTCTGACCGGTCATTGCATCAGCTACATACAGTGTTTCATCCGGACGGGCAGTAGTATAAATATCCTTAATCTCCTGCATCATCTTTTCATCAAGATGCAGTCGACCCGTAGTATCGATGATCACCGTATTATACTGCTGCTTTTTTGCTTCTTTCAGCGCATGTTTTACAACTTTTACAGGATTCTTTGTATCTTCGGCATAAACAGGTACATCAATCTGTTCACCCAGAATCTGAAGCTGTGTTACTGCTGCTGGTCTAACAAGGTCAGCAGCTACAAGAAGGACACGACGGCCCTCTTTCTTTAATTTTGCCGCCAGTTTTGCTGATGTTGTAGTTTTACCAGATCCCTGGAGTCCCATCATTAAAACAACTGACTGGGTATCCGGCCCTTTAAGCTGGAGTTCCTGCCGTTCATCCCCAAGAAGCTGCACAAGTTTATCATGTACAACTTTTATAAACTGCTGCCCGGGATTTACAGACTTGAGAACTTTCTCACCCTGTGCTTCCTGGATTGTCCGATTTACAAATCTTCTGACAACCCTGAGATTTACATCAGCTTCGAGAAGAGCAATTTTTATTTCTTCTACAGCATCCTGTATATTCTTTTCCGATATTTTACTTTTACCGGATATTTGTTTGAAAACATCACTGAATTTATTGCTAATTTTATCCAACATACAATTTTACCTTTTACAACAAATGCCCTTATACATTATTTGAAGGAACTCGTCAACCTGTTTCTAGCTTCAGCATACATTTCAGAAGCGAAAAAATTAGTTGTAATATCATTGCGGACAGTTACTTAAGTCTTGGTTCGAAATCATTTCCCGGAGAATCTGAAAGTCGATAAGATATTATTTTTGAAACTCCCGGCTCCTCCATGGTAACCCCTAAAAGTGCTGAAGCACCGATTACTGTTTTTTTATTATGGGTTATGATAATAAACTGAGACTCCCTGCTGAAGTCCTCGAGAACATTGAGGAATCTTCCCACATTTGCATCATCCAAGGCCGCATCAATTTCATCGAGCACACAGAAAGGTGACGGCTTAACCATATATGTTGCAAAAAGCAAAGCTACGGCTGTCAAAGAGCGCTCTCCCCCAGAGAGGAGGGATATTCTTTCTAATTTTTTCCCTGGAGGCTGGGCAAGAATATCTATTCCTGATTCAAGGACGTTTTCAGGATCCATTAGTCTAATCTCTGCCCGACCACCACCGAAAAGTTTACGGAACATATTATGAAAATTGGTCTTTATCTGATTATAACAAACCGTAAAAAGCTCTTCAGATTTCTGTGTTATTTCTGTAGTAATTTTTATAAGATTCTCTTCTGCTATGGTCAGATCACGAATCTGTTTAGAGAGAAAATCATATCTCTCCTTTACTTCTTCAAATTCCTGGGCTGCCATATGATTTATGCTTCCCAGATTTCTCAGCTGTTCACGCTTATCCCGCATGGAATTTCGAATGGTATTTTTATCCTCATGCTGATCAGAAGCGTTTGTTTCAAATTCCTTCAAACTTCTGGCATATGTTTCTTCAAACTGCTCGTAAATCGCGCTGATTTCCCTGTTAAGTGATTCAATCTCTATTTCAGCACGCTCTATTCGCTGTTTCAGTTTTCCCGTTCTTTCAGTATAGGCATCAACTTGTTTTTTTCTTGATTCTACATTTCTGCTGTTTTCATGGATAGCAGTATTAATTTTTTCTAGATTTGTTTTTAACTGCTGCTCTTCTTCAAAAAGTTTTTCGTTTTCTTCATTTACTTTTTCAATTTTACGTTTTGTTTCCTGTTCACGGTTTTTTGCAATTTCTACATCCTTAGATGTGTCTTCATACAGAAGCTCCTGCTCTGACAATCTTTTCTGAAGATCTTTAACGGCATGTCCCAACTGATCTTTTCTATTACCACTGTCAGCCAGGGATATTCGCAAATTCTCTAAAGTCTTTCTGTATGACTGCAGTTTTGTTCTCAAATGTTCATTTTCTTCCCTGTGTGTTAGAATGGCAGAACGATTGTTACGTATGGCATCACGGTTCTTTTTTATCCTGCTGTCTATTTCCCGCTTTCTTGTTATTATTCCTTCGGGCGATAGAAATTCATCAATAAATGAAGGGACTGCGCCGGTATACTGTTCAAAGAGTTCTGCTATCGAGTTTACTCCTTCCTGCACATCCTTACATATGGTCTTAAACTCTTCAAATATGCGTACAGAGGTATCTTCGTCTGAAAATCTTTGAGCTTTACGAACATCTTCAGTATACTCGTTTTTATTGTGTACATGAGTGAGAATTCGCTCAATTTTACTATATACCTTCTCTTCCAGTTCTTTACGGTATTTAGCTGAATATCCGGTTTCTTTCAGCTGTTCATCCAGCTGTTCAACAATATCATCTGTGAGATTCTGCAGGTCCATCTGAAGATCCTGCTGTTCTTTTTCTATCTGCTCATTTTTACTCTCAAGCTCTTTGATTTCTCCATCATTGCGCTCTATTCTCTCTTCTGCCGCACGAACACTATTTGTAAAACTTTCTATTTCATCTTCCGCCTCTTCTATTGAGTCTTCAAACTCTAAGATCTGCTTTCGGTATCGATCAATTTCAGTTTTATCCCTTACAATGCGTTCCTGAATAGTTTTTCCTCTGCTTTGGGCCTCTTTAGCATCAGCCTTAAAATCTTTGACCCGCTCCATGAGTAAGCCAAGCTGGTTTTCAATGCTGTTCTTAGATTCGTCAATACGCTGAAGCTTGGTCTGAATTGTAATTTTTTCCTGAGAAAGAGCATTTACCTTATCAAGATTTTCCTCAAGGTCTAAATTCAGCCTGTTTATTTCATCACGTAATTCAATTTCTGCTTCTTTATCCTCTTTCACTTGTTCGGCATTTGCATCCCGCTTAGATACTATCTCCCTTAAACGGGATAGCTGCATGATTACTTCTAAATTGAATATCTCTGTCTGCAGTTTCTGGTATTCTTCTGCTTTTTCAGCTTGTTTTTTAAGGGAGTCATAACTTTTTTTAACTTCCTTAAGGATATTCTCCACCTGTTTCAGGTTCTCATCAGTCTGGGCTAGCTTTCTTTCAGCTTCAGCACTTTTTTGTTTATAGCGTGAGATACCAGCCGCCTCTTCAAAAATATATCTTCGATCTTCGGGCCGATGAGAGAGAATTTGATCAATTTTTCCTTGTTCAAGGATTGAATATGCTGATTTTCCAATTCCAGTATCAAAAAAGAGCTCACGAATATCGCGCAGCTTAACCGGAGTATTGTTTATAAGGTATTCACTTTCGCCGGACCTATGAACTCTACGCTTTAGTTCTACCTCAGCTACATCCATGGGGAGGTATCCCTCTTCATTGGAAATAACCAAGGCGACTTCTGAAACCTGTAAAGCTTTCCTGCTTTCCGTACCGTTAAAAATGACATCTTCCATTTTTCCGGCGCGAAGAGTTTTTGTTGACTGCTCCCCCAGTACCCACTTGATGCTGTCAACTATATTGCTTTTACCGCATCCGTTAGGCCCTAGCAGTGCACTGATTCCATCGGAGAATTCTAATTTGCTTCTATCCGCGAAAGATTTAAAGCCGAATAATTCTATGCTTTTCAAGAACACGCTATTTGTATCCTTTTACTATTTTGTCTAAGCTAATAATACATATACAGGTCCCAAATGCCTGTATACGTACGTAAGAATATAGCATACATATTTTACTCAATAAAGTGATTTACTAACTAAACAATAATCATGTATATTAATTACATGATTATTTGCGGTATTGATGAAGCAGGTCGAGGTCCTATTGCAGGTCCTGTTACCGCTGCTTCAGTTATTCTTCCACTTGACTTTCCAGTTTCTGAATTGAATGATTCAAAAAAAATGAGTCCAGGCAAGCGGGAAAAACTTGAGCTTCTTATTAAAGCCGGTGCAATAGCCTATGGTATCGGTTGGGTTTCTCATAGAACTATTGATAAAATTAACATCCATAATGCCGCCTTACTTGCTATGAAAAAGTCTTTTCATGCTATGCTTCGACGGTATAATAAGGATATCGAACCAGGTCTTATCTTACAGGTACAGAATCTGCATATTCTTACGGATGGCAGATTCACTCCTGATATCTCCGGTGCAGGAATAAATGAAGCTGTTATTAAGGGAGATGCTTCCGTTCCGCAAATCATGGCGGCTTCAATTATAGCTAAGACAGCACGTGACCGCTGGATGCGCTCTGCCGCTGAAAAATACCCTTTATGGTCCTTTGAAAGACATAAAGGGTATCCTACTCAACTTCATAGGGATTTATGCAGAACCCACGGGCTCTCCCCTATTCATAGAAAAAGTTTTAATTTCCTTTAAGGTATTTGCCCTGGGGTATTGAAACCTTTCATTCCCAAACGAAGCGAGAGGAGCGGAAGCATTAATATGCTTCCATTTCCAAGCGAGTGCAGGGATCGCAAGGTGAAATACCCCGCCCCTTTGGGGCGGAAAAGGAGGCAGAGCCTCCTGTACCCAGGGCTTGCCCTGGGGTATTGAAACCTTTCATTTTCTCTTCTTCTTTTCAGATTTTACAAATTCCAATGCTTTGAGAAGCTCTTCCTCAAAAACTTCGAGATCCTCCTCAAAAACAATAACGGATCTTCTTTCAAAGCTATCCTCACCCTGACGCTTACTCTCTACGATATTAAGAAACATATCACCATTTCTATTTTCTTTTACATTAAAAAAATATGTACGTTTTTTCGTTGGAAATTTCGTAGAGAACAATTCACCTCGTATTCCCATATTACCACCCTGATTATCTGTATTTATGCTGATTATATGTAACAGCTTCCTGTGTATTTATCAACCCCGTTTTCAATAGCATTCTGCTTATACAAGTATCCCGACATTTCCCCTCTATTGATATTCCCTCTATTGATAGAATACTTACTTTTAGTATTAATTTAGTATAAGCACTTGACGATTTCTCTATATTTTATTATATATATCCATGTTGCTTCAAGACAAAACAGTTTGCGGCATATACTTTTACAATATTTAAATTTGCGCCTGTGGTATAGTGGTATTACCTCAGCCTTCCAAGCTGAAGAGGCGGGTTCGATTCCCGTCGGGCGCTCTATAGTAATTTCCTTCCCACAAAGGAATTACAATTCTTACATTTTTTGTTCATCTTGCTAAGGTCACCACTCAGGACACCAGTGAGTACACCACTTCATTGGGTCCTTAATAGCAGGAGGACAAGAGATGACTACCATTTACCCTAAACCCTATCGCCCAAAAGGTAAAAAGAACTGGATGTTCCGGTACACAGATGGAACCGGCAACAGAAAATCTAAAAGCACGGGTACCACCAATAAAACCAAAGCCCAGAAAATTATTCGCGATTTCATTGACCAGCTGCAGGATGAACCTGTAGAAGATATTACCTTGCGTGATATTATCAACCTCTACAGGGATCCTGAAACAAATCCCAGATATCAAGATTCTATAACACAAGGAAAGCCTTACAGCCCAAGACACGTTAGAAATACAACTCTCCTAGCAAATTATCTCTATGATACACTTGATGAAAAGGGATTCTCGGACAAATTACTTGCGAGGTACACCAGGAGGAATATAAAAGATGCCTCTCAACTCGTAGTGAATAAACACGGTCATACTGTTAAAGCCCAAAAGATGTATAAACTTCTCAAGCTAGTGTTTTCTCAGGCTTTTGATGACGGATATATTCCAAATAATCCTGCCGGCGGATTACCTGATATTAAAGTAATAAAGAAGCGAGCTATGATTGCTCTCCCCCCGGAAGATATCAGATATGTTATATCCTGCAGGGAACTGTTTATTTCAGAATTCGTAAGAGACATTTTTATCGTTCTTATTTCTACAGGTATGAGAAGATCAGAATTTCTAGCGCTAACGGCTGGACAGATAAAAGGTGATATCCTGGTTATCGACCGTGCTTATAAAGATGACTCCAGAAAAATAATTGGTCTTCCGAAATGGGATATAAAACGAGCAATACCACTGCCAAAAATGACACAGAAAGCGCTTAAAAGGATTTTCGCTGAAAGAAACAGCATTGATATTTACTCAAGATCACTGTATCTGTGGATCAGAAACATTGGTGTAAAAGCATCACTTCGAAAAAAAATTCAAAGGCCGGAGGCTTGGGCAGCTGTATCTCCGCATATTCTTCGGCATAGTCTTACAACTATGCTACGTGTATCAGGATTATCTGACGTCCTCATCGCTGAATACTTAAGCTGGGTTCATCAGGATCAGTCATTATTATCATCCATTGATATGCTTAACAACTACACACAAATAAATGCTGAAAACTTACGAGCTGTAGCGGATCGTATTGATGAGTTAATAGGAAAAGAAAGTAGATCTGGAAAAGTCATCTCTATAAATTAAATTAGGACAGAATGGGGTCTTAATTTGTATTGTCCATGAGTCTGATTTATGGGATGTTCTTGATTTATAAAAAAATGGTAGTAAATTATCTATAGTTAATATATGAAATGCAAGATAAGAAATTTGACTCAGAAAGTTCTTTTTTTTTATAATACATTGTTACTTAAAATCCAACAATCAAAACACTGGTACCTTAAAGCGAAAAAAGTAAAAAAATCTATTTGTAATTAGGTAATTGCTTTCAACTAGGAATTTAATATACCCCCCTTAGAACTATCAGGGGGTATATTAGGGAGCAAAGGAAAAGGAGGTTAGCCTCCCTCTCCCTTATTATTTAAATGCTTGTTAAGAAATTCTTTTAAGCCTTCTATTTTAAAAGGTTTCTGTATACCATCAGTGAACCCATGTTTATTTGGGTGTGCTATAATATCCTCTTGTGAGTATCCGCTGCAGGCAAAAATGTACGGAATAGCCTCCCAGGAGGCTTCCTGTAATTTTTCAAGCGTTTCTCTACCTCCCATTCCTCCAGGGATTGTCAAGTCAAAAAAAGCAGCTGCAAACTCGGGTGTCTGTTTTACAGCATCAGAAAACTGCGGGTAGAGTTCCAGCACAGCTTTCCCGTCAGAGACAGCAGTAACGGTATATCCCATAGATTCTAGCATCTTTGTTAATACGTCCCGCATATAGGGTTCATCGTCCATGACGAGCACCCTTCCCATACCTTTGTGATTTGCCGCAGAGGTATGAGCTTCAGCAGGCACAGCAGTATCAGAAGAAGAAGGTAGATACAGGTGAAAGGTGGTTCCCGAATTCACTTCTGAATCAACGGTAATAAGTCCCTTGTGATTTCGCAGAATTGAATAACAGGAAGCTAGGCCAAGACCGGAACCCTGCTGCTTCGTGGTGAAAAACGGTTCAAAGATATTGTTCAGTATACTTTTCGGAATGCCTACCCCCTCATCAGCAATCCTGATATGCACATATGCTCCTTCTTTCAGCGGCGCCAGTTGGAAAGGCTCGATAAGCGTATTTTCAGCGCTGATGGTGATCGTACCGCCGTTCGGCATAGCCTGCTGTGTGTTGATTATCAGATTTTGAATCACTTGCTTGAACTGACCAATATCTATTTCTGCCAGGGAAAGATCATCAGGGAATTCATATGTGCAATGTATATTTGAACCGCTTAAATAAAATGATGCAGCTTCTTTTATGACAGGCCCCAGTGAGTGCGGTTTTAAATCGAGATGTCCTTCTTTTGTAAAAGTAAGTAGCTGCTGGGTGAGTCCTTTGGCTTCATCGAATACAGAAAAAATTTCTTGAAGATAGGGGCTGCAGTCTTCTCCCTTCTCTAGGCTCGCTTGAGCCAGTTGAGTATACCCGAAAATTCCACCTAGTAGATTGTTGAAGTCATGGGCTAAGCCTCCTGCTAGATTACCCAGGGATTCAAGTTTCGCTACATGCTGCATCATCTCTTCTGTCTTGATTTCTTCGGTGATATCTCGAAAGACTAAAACAACTCCCGCTAACGAACTGCCAGATTCTTGTATTGGAGCTGCACTGACGCTGATGGAATAGCGTTTACCGGATTTAGCGATGAGTTGAGTGCGCCTCTCCATTTCAGCATGCAGCCCTGTTTCCAGCACGCGGTCCACGGGATTCTCACGAGGCTCACCAGAAACCTCATCAACAAGGTGGAGTATCCCAGCAATGGGCTGCCCCACAGCCTCAGCTTGAGAGAATCCTGTTAAGATCTCTGCCTCAGGGTTCGTCAGCTTAACAATCCCATATATATCGGTAATAATCATACCATCGCCGATGGAGTGTATGGTCTTACGTAAATATTCTTCATTCTGAGCAACTTCATCCTGAAGCTGTCGCTTTTCTATGGCTCTTGAAATTATCTGGGCAAGAGAAAACAGGATCTTTTGATCTTCTTCACTCCAATTCCGAGGTACCGAACATTTATCAATGCCGAGGAACCCGTATAGCTGTTCCTGGATAAAGAGAGGAACAACTAGTATAGAAAGGATATCTTGGGCTTGCAGGATCTCCCGTGTCCCTGGGTCAGGAATTTCTTGGATATCCGAATAACAGATAGCATGATTCTGTAAAAGGGTCTGCATCCACCAGTGAAATTCATCTGCAGGAATATTTTGCAGATTATCTTTCTGCGGGAGTATACCATCAGCGCACCATTCATAAGCATTATTCAATGTGTTCACTGTCTTGTCAAAAGCAAAGAGGTAGGCTCGACTAGCATTAAATGATGAGCCTATCTTTTCTAGGGTTGTCTGCTGAAATGCATCAATATCATCGGCCCAGACAGCTTCTCTGGAGACTTCTGCTAAGAGGGTTTGAACAGATGCTGAATCTCTCAGCTGTTGTTCTGTGCGTTTGTTTTCAGTTATATCAGTAATTAAGGTTGCAATTTGATTGCCCCCGACTGCAAACGCCCGTACTCTGAACCATTTATTTAGAGCTTGCGAATATTTTTCAAATTCTTCAGGTCCCCTTTCTGCTACAATTTTTTTATACGTATCAATCCACTCTGGTTCTGTCCCATGAATGACTTCTTTTACCGTCTTTCCTATAACTTGCTGGACTTGCATTCCGGTAAGCTCCTCATATGCAGGATTTACTTCAAGAAACCTATAATCAACCGGCCGCTGCTGGGAATCATACATGATTTCATAAAGTGCAAATCCCGTAGGCATATGCGTAAACAATTGCCTGTATCTTCCCTCTGTTTGTACAAGTTTCTGTTCTGTCTGGTGTAATTTTGTTATATCCGTAAGGGATGCTATACTTTTTTTTGTTTCTGGAACTAATTTTATTTGTATTAAGGTATTGTGAATGAAATTATCTTTATCCTTGAACTTAAACCCATAGTGATTCGGAGCACTTTTGTCCGGGTCTCTTCTCGCCTGATGATAGGTTTTCATGCGCTTCTGATCTTGCGGGTCAACAAAATCTGTCCAAGGCATAATCCCTTCAATTTCAGCAGCAGAATATTTGCTGAGTTCTTCAAATGAACTATTTACCTGAGATATAGTCATATCTTCTTCAATGATTATATTTGCGGTTCCTGAATGATCGAATAGAGTTTTATAGTACTCGTGGCTTTCCTGGAGTAGCCGTTCATTTTCTCTTTGTCTGCTCACATCACTTCCAGAGGCAAGTATCCCAATAACTTCTCCTTGTGTATCTTTTATCGTTCTATTATGGAAATGGATGATTATCGTACTACCGTCCTTCTTGAGTACTGTGTTTTCATTGGGCTCAACTGTAGAGCTATCATCTAAGATGATCTGTTCAAGTTTACGCCTTACATTATTTACTTCCTCAGACGGCAAACAAGTGTCAAACCAATTTTCTCCAATGAGATCCTGCTCCTGATAACCTAAAAGCTCACTCCCGAATGAGTTTATCAGGATAATCGTCCCTACATTATCCAAAGCAAGAAAAAGTTCCTGAACTAAATCCATGTTCCTTAGACATCCTTGAGAAAATTGTTCTGTAATTTTTTCACCTGCATAACTCATAGAACCTTCTTTTTTTACTGTGTATTTCTTTTCAGGGTAAAGCTTACCATGCTTATGATGATTAATAAAGATAAACACTATTAAATACCTTCTTTTGAAATAGTTCCCATTCTCTTACGATATTGTATTCATCAATGGCGAGTCTGTAACTGCAGGACTTGAGGAGAAAGTATTCATGGACAAATCTATTTGATTTTTTCACCCTATGATTACTAGATGAGGATAGATTCTGAAAATTTACTGAATAAGAGATGGTTGAAAATGACTATAAAAAATTATCCCAAATTGACTTGATAGTGATGGGACCAGACTGAGAAAAAAAAGACATGTAAGTTACATGATTTTCTATTCCCTCACCTGAAAAGTAATATTGCTGTTTCTACCACAGATATCCCAATTAAAGCAACCACAGCATATGACAGCACGGTATTGGTTCTAATCTCCCGATCTAAGGAGCTCTTTAAACCGCTTATTTGCTCGCTCAAGTC
>JAIPFU010000045.1 GCA_021736505.1 Spirochaetia bacterium
ACATAGCAAATAGCTCGTTAAAGCATGACCGCTACATTACTACTGATACGGGGTGGAAGATTATTCTAGGTCGCGGACTTGATATTTTCCAGCGTTATGAAGCTCATGATGCATTTGCATTGGATAACCGTATTCAGGAGTTCAGAGGATGCAAAGAGTGTTCCATTACGTTTATAAAAGAATAAATTCAGTTTCCTACTCATGTATGTGGGGCTTTCTTGCTCAAATAAAGGGGTAAGAAACTATTTCAAATTTTATAACCAAAACTGATTTCATTAGCTCTGAATCATGAAACACCTTGGGTTACCAAAACATGGCCATGCACATCAAACTTATTCTAACAGCATATTAATTGCTTTCTGTAAATCGGGTTGCAGACCCTTTGACTGCAGATATGATCCAATTCCAACAATTGTACTTACAAGATTCCTAAGTTCTGTTTGAGGTCTGCTGAAATGACCAATTCTAAAAATCACATTTTTGTATTCCCCAAGGGAACCTGCAATCTGTATTTTAAATGTCTCTTTTAGGTACACAACCAACTCAGCTGAATCAAATACCGAATCAGTTGCAACAGAAGTCAGGCCATGTGTGCAATGCTCATCATCAATAAGTAGTCTCAGCCCCAGTGTTCTTAACGCATTCCTTATTTTTTCGGCTGTCACTTCCAAGTATGTAAAATGGTTAGATACACCTTCTTCATACAGTAACTGAAGACTCTTTCTGTAAGCCTTGATCAAGTTCGTGGGGAGAGTTACAGGGAAAGGATGCCAATCAAACCAGTCATGATAGTATTGGTTCCAGACTCGAAGATCAGTATACCAGCCATGAGATGGATTTTCTTCAAGTGTCTTAATAAGATCTTTTCTTATTATAACAATTGCAAGGCCAGCAGGACATTCAAAACCTTTTTGTGAAGCTGTGACCACGACATCAATACCTGAGGCATCCATGTTTATTGGTTCAGTCCCGCCACTGGCAATTGCGTCGAGAACAAACAGCGCTCCATGCTTCTTTGCCAGCTCTGCCACTTTTTCAGCTGGGTTAAGCATACCCGTGCTCGTCTCCGCGTGTACGAGAAGCACAACGTCAAACAACTGCTCAGATAATGTTTTTTCTACTTCAACTAAATCCACCTTTTCTGCAAAGCCAAATTCGAGAGTTTTAATGTATTCACAATGATTAGATACAACTGACTGCAATCTGTCTGCAAAAAACCCATTATGAAGGAGCAGACATTTCTTATCCTTACAGAATGTTACGGCTATGGTTTCAAGGCCAAGAGATCCTGACCCGGGCATAAGAAATGCAAGTCCATCGGTTCCAAAGAAGGTTGTAGTCCGGTCAACGGCATCCAAATATAGTTCTTTCCATTTG
The DNA here is from genome assembly GCA_021736505.1 of Spirochaetia bacterium. The sequence continues at coordinate 1,378 of JAIPFU010000045.1, forward strand.
GGACCATAATGTGCAACGTTCTGGCCATTGAACTCATCAATAATATCCTGGGAGATCTCAACAGGCCCTGGTATCATAAGCAACTTTTCCATCATTACCTCGCTGTATTTATGCTTTTAGAAGTTTTTGGACTTCATCAATAGTTCCTAAAATTGAAAAAATTTCAGTGTGGTTTCCAATAAAAGTTTCGATACTCTTCAGTCCCGTCCCGCTGATAACACATACTGTTGTCTCATCATCACCCACGACCTTATCAGCGCGGGCTTGCAGGTACCCTGCAAAGGAAACACCGCCAGCAGGCTCAGAAAGAACACCATATGTTTTTGCAAGATGCCTGACTGCCTGAAGCAACTTCTCATCATTTACGGCAAGCGCTTTACCGCCAGCATCCTGCAGACATGCTAAAGCTGCATCCCCATCTGGAGGATATGGAACTGCAATTGGAAAGGCAATGGTATCGATTTTACCTTTCCACCGTTCCACTGGCTTTGATGATTCAGTAGCTAAGACAAAGGGAGCGCAGCTGGCACTCTGAACGGGCAGGAATTGAGGTATTTTTGTAGTTATTCCGGCTTCGTACAGTTCTTTAAACCCAAGGTACAATCCAATGAGCAGGCCTCCCCCGCCTAACGGCAGGGAAACCCAGTCCGGTGCATCAAGCAAATTTTCAACAATCTCGAATGCAATTGTTTTATTCGCTTCAAATTGATATGGATTGACATACCCTGCTGTTGAACAATGGTGGTATCCGGCAGTTTCAGTCAACTGGTTGGCTAGTTCCAGACAATCATTCACATCGCCATCAATCAAAATAATCTTTGCCCCGAAGGCTGCTGCCTGAGAATATCTAAGAACCGGGGTCTCTTTCGGCATAAATACTACACAGTCTAATCCAGCCATAGCTGCATATGCAGCTACGGCTGGTGCAGTATTTCCATCTGAAGCAACAGTTACCCCTTTTCCTCCAAGCTCCAGTGCCCTGGAAACAGCAAGTGAAGCAGGACGGTCCTTGTATGTTCCGGTTGGATTGATGTTTTCACTTTTAACGAATACCCGGGAATTCTCTTGTTTCAGTTCCACAAGGGGAGTATCTCCTTCACCAATCGAGGTAATGTACTTTTCAGAAAGAAGCGGCAGATGAGAGAAGTGTTTCCACATCCCATGCTTTGCTAGAGCATCCAGGTCAAATCTAATTTTTTTTGGATACTCTACCCACAACCTGCTATCGCATGAGGGACACCTGTATAGGGACTCCTGGGGCTTGTATGTTGCATCACAGTTTCTGCAGTGCAGATTGAATTTTTGTGTTAAATCATTCATGTTATCATAATCTCCAGTTCTATTTGGCAAAGCCCTCAGAGACTCCCCGTACAATATAGTTTCTCAAGAAAATATAAATGGTCATCGGGAAAATCGAGAATAGCAAGGAAGTTATCATCAATCCCTGCCAATCTGTCCTGAACTGACCAATGAGTGAGGCCACTCCAACCGTACCGACCCAGTTTTCCTGACTTGTTATGAAGCTGTAAGCATACATATACTCATTCCACGTATCAAAGAATATGATAATCGCAACAGTCACCAACGCAGGGTATATGAGAGGAACATTGATCTTGAAGAATAGTCCAAATTTACTGACACCATCCATCAGAGCAGCTTCCTCAATTGATTGGGGGATATTCTCAAAGAATCCAATGAGAATCCAGGTTCCAAGTGGCAGAGTTAAAATGGTATTTGATAGGATCAATGAAAAAAGGCGGTCAATCATACCTGCAGAGGCAAAAATCTCAAACAAGGGAACGACCATGATTGCCGATGGAATCATTTGCGTTACGAGAATAACTATTAATAGGTATCTATTAAAGGGAATCTTATATCGTGCAATAGAATAGGCTGCAGGAACCGAAACAACCAAGTTTACGACTACAACACCTAAAGAAACAATGAAGGAATTCCCGATCCATCTGAAGATATCAGTTTCCCGCATGATTGTGATAATCTTCTCGAATGAAAAACTTTTAAAAAAAAAGTTTGGGGGATAAGTCATTGCCTGAGTAGTAGGCTGAAACGATGCAAGGATCATGAAATAAACTGGGAAGATGATCACAGCAGCCATAACTGCGAGGATAAAGTATAAAAATATTTTGTTTCGTAGATTCTGTTTCACTATTTTCCTCCCTTTTTAATCTCAGAGGCCTTGCTGTTTTTCATATAGAAAATGGAAAATACTCCTACAACAAAAAGAAGAACAATTGCTATAGCCGATGCGTAATTTGAATTGAAAAATCTGAATCCCTGCTGATAGATCAAAATAGGAAGTGTTTCAGTTGAATGCATAGGTCCACCTTGAGTAAGAAGCCATGTGATAGCAAATCGTTTAAAACTCCATACAATGGTCAACAGAACCAAGAACTTCAGAATATTTGAAATGTAAGGAATCGTCACATAATAAAACTGTTTGAAAATATTGGCTCCTTCAAGTTCAGCCGCTTCGTACAATTCCTGTGGGACAGTCTTAAATCCAGAGAGAATGATTAAGGTATGCATTGGGAAAAGTCTCCAAACAGATACCATGATAACACTAATTAATGAAGTTTGGGTACTTGTAAGCCATCGAAGACCATCTGACCCGAAAAAGGAAAGCATGTAATTCACAGCTCCCTGCTGAGGGTTCAACAACCACATCCAAATGATGGCACCAACTACATCAGGTATTGCGTATGGAAGCGTGAGCAGAGAACTCAGAAATTTTGTCCCGGGTAATTTTGATTTCTCACTGATATCAATAGCCAACGCCGTTATGAAACCTATACACATGATGCCTACTGTATAGATCGTAACGTATAAAAAGGTGATCAACAGGGAATTTCGAAACAGTGGATCCTCAATAAGACGCTGATAATTTCCAGTTGAAAAATTCCCATCAACAACAAAACTACTGATAAGCGCGTATAAAAGAGGATAGATAAACAACAAAATAAGCAACATAACCATCATAATATTAAAGACATATGGTACATGATGATCTTTTCTGACGAATTCATGGAGATCTACGATGAATTTTGGAAGGTTGTGAGCGTTTCGTTTAGAGTGCAACTTTGATTCCCCTTTAATCATTACAAATTTTAAACTTCATTGTAGAACATTCACGTAACCGGTCCAGCAATTTCTGCTGAACCGGTTACTAAATGAATACTAGATGTACTTATTAAAGAAAGATCTATTTGAATCTCTGCTCAAGATCACTCTTAAGTTTATCCATTGCCTGTTTTGCAGTTACCTCTCCGCTCATAGCGTGAGAGATGCCATCAGCAACCATCTTTCGAATTTCTGGAGTTTCTGCTTCATAACCCGGCAAAGGTCTTACAACACCATGGGGAGATGCTTTTGCATAGACTTCAAACCACGGATATTCCTCAGAAATTGCTTTTGCGGTAAAATTGAGACCCGGAATTGCAGACTCTAAAGCCCATTTTGATGCAACTTCTTCGCTCATTAAGAATTCGATGAATTTTGCAGCTGCTTCTTTTTTCTCAGTAGATGAGTTTGCATTAATAGAATCCCAGTTAGTCTCAAAAGGTGATGCGGGATCTTCAAAGGGAAGCTTTGCAACAATCAGATTTTCATACATCTCTTCGTCATTTGCTCTAACAATTCCTGGCCAATAACTTCCATCCATGACCATTCCAGCCTCTCCATTGAGAAACTGTTCTCTCTGAAGTCCAAACTGCATGCCAGCCGGATGCGATTTCAAGTTATAGATATCAACGAGTAATTCTACACCTTCAACAAAATCAGCATCATTTACAGCAAATTGTCCGTTTTTAACTATTCGTCCTCCAAATCCTTCAATTACGATCATACCGCTCTGCATGATATAGCTCTGGTTTGCAAATTCTGTTGCATGTGCCAGTCCAGTATAACCAGTTGCCTCATAAATGGCATCTGAAACAGCAAGTAGCTCTTCGGGAGTAGTTGGAACATCCATTCCTGTCTTTGCAAGCAGTTCTCCATTGATCATTAATGCACCGTAAGGAAAACCTTCACAGATGACTGCTAAGGTGTCACCATCCATAACAGCAAGCGACTGCTGCTCGGGAAACTCATTTTCGTATTTTGACAGATCAATAAGGGCGTTCATGGGTTCAAGAAATCCCATCTTCATCCAAGGCACCAGGGTCATGTCTTGCACCCTGAAGACATCAGGTCCCTTTCCAGCCCGAAACTGAGTTGTCAAAGAGTCATTGTAAGATGAATATGCAATCGGCACGGGTTCTACCTTTATGCCTGGATTTGCAGCTTCAAAATCATCAATAAAACCTTCTAAGATTACATCTCGTCCACTTTCCAGGAACTGCCAGTTACCCCAGGTAATAGTCACTTCTCCAGAATCTGCTTCTGCCTGTCCTGCTGAATAAAGCGGCAGTGCACACAAAAGAACAGCTAACAATAGCACTAGATTCTTTTTCATAAAATTCCTCCTATTTTTTTTGAAGTAAGTCTCTCGAAATTCATTGTAGCTCGATATTACCAAATTGTAAATTAAAATTTTAAATTTTAAATTTATAATTTTAATTTCCTTTACTTTTTCACTGGTATGTTTTATAGTCATGACAATGGAAAAGGAAGTAAACATTAAGATAGATTTGCCAAAATACACGAAGAAAAAAATGAGTAAAGCCGATGTGGTTTATGATTTTCTCCTTGATGGTATCATCAAGGGTGTATGGTTATCTGGTGACCGTGTTAACGATAAAGAAATAGCAGAACACCTTGGAGTCAATCGATTAGCCGTACGTGAAGCTTTATCCAGACTTGCCCAGAATGATATTATTGAGCAGGTTCAGTGGAAGGGATACTACATTAGGAACATAACAGAAGAAGATGTTCAGTCGCTGGTCCAAGTCAGGATCGCCCTGGAGAATCTAGCGATGTACCTCTTTCTCACAAAAGATGATGATGTGCAGCAAAAATATCTTAAACTCATACAAAAAACCATCGATGATTCCATACAATTCTTGAAAGAGGGCAATCACGCAAAATATATGGAGATAGACTTTCGATTTCATGAATTAATCTATGAAGCATCAGGGAACAATATGATTGCTAAAGTTATTGGAAATACACGCTTGATAACCAGCATCATGAGAAATCTCTCAATGGGCAAGGAATTTGAACAGGCTGCAATGACTTCTATCCAAGAGCATCAGAATGTTTTCGATGCATTGAAAGCGAAAGACCTTGAAGGTGCAAAAAAGGCATTGTACCATCATTTAGCCAATACCTTCGTAACCAATATTTTTAAGAATATTCCACATATATATTAACATTTAGGAGTTATACAATGGGAAAGTATGAGGAAAAACTTGCATCTATGGGCTATTGCATCCCACCTATACCCCCGGCTGCCGGATCCTATATTCCTGCATTAAAAGTAGGAAAATTGGTGTATTGTTCAGGTCAAGGAGCATTTCAGAATGGCAAGCATAAATACACGGGCAGGGTCGGTAGAGAAGTCACGATAGATCAGGCAGTCGAAGCGGCACAGATTGCTGCGCTGAATTGCCTCGCAGAAGTCTGCAGTATTACCGGTTCGATTGATAAAATCACTCGCATAGTTCAAGTCAGAGGATTTGTGAATAGTACTGATAACTTTCACGACCAGCCCAAAGTGATTAACGGTACTTCTGACTTTCTCAAAGAACTGTTTGGAACATCTGGAGAACACGTCAGAAGCGCTCTTGGAACCAGCAATCTACCAGGGAACATACCTGTTGAAGTTGAAATGATTGTTGAGATAGAGGAATAAAGTGTATGGAAGCTAAGAAAGCCATATATGAGAGATTAGGTGTGCAAAAGATTATTAATGCAGCTGGTACTTACACAGTAATTGGGGGTTCCCGCATGTCTGAAAAAACTCTTTCAGATATTGCAGAAGCATCCCGATCTTTTGTAGAGATACCAAAATTACAGAAGAAAGCTCATGATAGAATAGCTAGACTGACACAAAACGAAGCTGCATACATTGCAACTGGAGGAGCTGCTGCTCTATATATAACCGGTGGTTCCTCTGTAGCCCGAAAATATCAGCGAAAAGTAAAATACCTTTCAGAACAGGACATTCGATCCTCTGAGGTAATCATGTTTCGAGCACATAGAAGCCCTTATGACTGGGGACTTCAGCAGCTTGGAGTAAAAGTTGTTGATGTCGGGTATCCAAATGTGATCGGCCCGGCAAGCCGTGAAGATCTTGAAGCGGCAATAAATAAGAACACCTGTGCCATATTCTATGCTGCTGGAGGCCCTGGCGGCTGGTTGGCAGAAGGTTCCCTCAACTTATCTGACACAATAAATATTGCAGATAAACATGATCTGCCGGTTGTTGTTGATGCTGCTGCACAGCTGCCGCCTGTGCAGAACCTCTGGAATTTCACAAAGATGGGTGCATCTGCTGTGATTTTCAGTGGAGGTAAAGACCTTCGTGGTCCGCAAGCAAGTGGACTTATTGTCGGGAAAAAGGATTTCATGAGTTATGTGCGCGAAACTGGATTTCCAAATTATGGAATAGGAAGAATGCTCAAAGTAGGGAGAGAAGAGATTGTAGGGCTCACATCAGCAGTCGAACAATACGTTTCCCTGGATCACAAGAAGCGTAATGGTTGGGCAGAGAGTGTTGTTGTAACACTCGAAAAGAGTCTGAGCAGCTTTCCTGAAGTGACTGTAACACGATCTTTCCCCAATGAAGCTGGACAACCTATGGCTAGGGCAATTATCAGACACAAATCCATGAAAGCTGAGCAAATGATTGAACTGCTCATGGAAGGAGACCCTGGGATTTTTACCATAAAAGCTGATGATTATTCAATCTTCATTAATCCAATGACACTCGAAGATGATCAGATTGGGTTGATCACTTACAGACTCGAGAAGATCTTCCGTAAGGTAAAATAGGAGACTGATATGATAATGCCCCATGAAATTGAAGAAAAAATTAAAAAAGCTGGTATAATTGCAGTTCTTGTTATGCAAGAAGAGAAGCATATACGACCTACAATAGAAGCCCTACTTGAAGGTGGGGTTACAGCTATCGAACTGACACTTCGTACCCATATCGCTATTGAAGCGATTAAAATCATTCACAGGGAATATCCTCAGATTCTTTTAGGAGCAGGAACAATCTTAACTCCAAGACAGGTTAACGATGTTAAAGAAGCGGGTGCAGACTTTGGGGTTACCCCTGGTCTGAATAGAAAAGTCATGAATGAGGCTCTTTCTGCACAACTGCCTTTTGCCCCGGGCGTAGCAACACCAAGTGATATTGAGTCAGCTTTAGAATATGATTGTCGAATTTTAAAATTTTTCCCAGCTGAACCGATGGGAGGACTACCCTACTTGAAAAGCATGCATGCCCCTTATGCTCATCTGGGTCTTTCATTCATTCCATTGGGTGGGATTAATCAGCAGAATCTTCCACTTTATGCAAAAGAATCATCAATTTGTGGGATTGGGGGAAGCTGGATTGCTTCAAAAAAACTTATTTCTGAACAGCGTTGGGATAAAATTACTGAACAGGCACAAACTGCCATGACTTCATTTTTTAAGGAGGGAAAAAATGGGAGAGATAGTCACATTCGGTGAAATCATGGGAAGAATTGAGATGGAAAACAATTATCGGTTCAACCAGGCTCTACCCGGAAAAGTCAGGATCACATATGCAGGTGCTGAAGCTAACGTTGCCTCTTCCCTATCACACATGGGCAGGGCAACCCAATATGTTACTTCTCTGCCGGATAATCCGATCTCAAAATCATGTGTGGCATATTTGCATAGTCTGAACGTAGGAACCGATCACCTTCAATTCACTCCCTTTGGAAGATTCGGACTTTACTTTTTAGAAACCGGTGCAAACCAGCGTCCGAGTAATATAATATATGATCGAGACTATTCCAGTATCAGCGAACAGGATCCAAATTCATATAACTGGGATATCATTTTCTCACAAGCAAAGTGGTTTCATATCAGTGGGATAACACCAGCCTTATCAAAAAATGCTGCTGTTGCCGCAATTGAAAGCGTAAAAGCTGCAAAAAAGCATGAAGTTAAAGTTTCCTGTGATCTGAATTTTAGAAAAAAACTTTGGAATTGGGATAAGAACCTTTCAAGAAAAGAACTTGCACGAGAAACTATGAGAGAAATACTTCTGAATGTCGATATTCTCATTGGTAATGAAGAGGATGCATCTGACGTTTTGGATATTCACCCCAAGAATGTCGATGTCAATTTAGGGAAACTTGATTTTTCTGCATACCATGAGGTGGCTAAAAAAGTTTCTGAACAATTTCACAATATTCAACTTGTTGCTTTTACGCTTAGAGAGAGCATCTCTGCCTCACACAATAATTGGGGAGCTATGATTTACGATACTGCTTCAGATTTCCACTATGTTTCTCCAACAACCTCTGGCTATTATGCTCCGTATGAAATACGAAATATTATTGATCGCGTTGGAGGGGGTGATTCCTTTTCAGCAGGTTTGATTTATGCCTTGACTGACAAGACATTCAATAACGATCTCCAGCAAGTACTCGACTATGCTACAGCTGCTTCATGTTTATGTCACTCCATACATGGAGATATAAACTATTCAACTCCAGAAGAAATCAAACGTCTTATGCAGGGAAATGCTTCAGGACGAGTTGTCCGCTGATTAAGAACATAATGAATAAAGTCGTTGCATATCATTTATTTGCAACGGCCCCTTCTTTATTGCTCATTTGCAGATCATTTATTTATTCAGATAAGATATGTCTAAATTATTAATGGTTCATCCTGGACCAATCCTGAAAACTTTGTTGGAAATGGTCCTTTTACCCTGGTTCAATGGGCTCCGCAGGAATTCATGTCAGTTGTTCCCAATATGAAACCTACTGGGATGCTGAAAATGTCTACCTGGACAGCGTTATCTACCTGCCCATCGATGACAACAACACAGCTCACAACATGTACCTGAATGGTGAGGCAAGCTGGAACAACACGGTTCCGAGAGATCAGATGGATGCGGTTAAGCTGCGGGATGATTATCACAATGCTCCGTACCTGGGAACCTACTACTATCTGTTTGAAACTACGACACCGCCGATTGACGATGTTCGTGTACGGAAAGCACTCTCCATGGCTATTGACCGACAGGCGCTGGTTGACTTGATTACTAAGAGCGGACAGATTCCTGCTTACGCTATGGTACCGGAAATGGCCGGCTATCCTCAGAACTACTTCTTTGAAGAGGATGTTATGGAAGCGCAGGATCTTCTGGCTGATGCGGGATATCCCAACGGTGCAGGCTGGCCGGAAGATGTAGAAATTCTCTACAACACCTCTGAATCTCACAGAAAGATCGGTGAGTTCATTCAGCAGCAGTGGAAAGAGAATCTTGGTATTGATGTGAAACTGACAAACCAGGAATGGGGTACCTACCTGAAAACCAGACGTCAGCATGAGTTTGATATTGCCCGTGCCGGCTGGATTGGTGACTATCCTGATCCTAACACCTTCCTGGATATGTTCCTCACCGGCGGAGCTAGAAATGACGGTCAGTACAGCAACCCTGAATTTGATAAGAGAATACGGCAGGCAGCAACAATGGAACCTGGTGAAGAACGTTTTGAGGTCTTGAGAGAGGCTGAAGAATACTTCATCGGTGAAGACCAGGCTGTTATGCC
>JAIPFU010000046.1 GCA_021736505.1 Spirochaetia bacterium
AAAGTGCGGTCATGACCGACCAGTAGTTTCAGAAATTACAAAAAAGGAAACTGAAGTGCTTCATAATCTGGGTGTCAATCTGCTGTCCCCGAGTCTTACGGTTTAGATCCTATAACCGTAACTATGAAGGTTTGTGTGTTGTAATTAAAAAGATTCATTACCTCCTTGGCTCCCTACCTCCTCATACCGAGCGCACAAAAAAACTCCTGCATATATTGCAGGAGTTTTTTTTGCATATTGAAGCCAGTTAAATACAGTTTTACATGAGTTCTTTAGCTTTTCTTGCTGTATTACCAGTTTTTTCACATACAGCCATATGTCTCAGTTTACCATTTTGAAAAACTGATTTCATTTTGATCGCCCCACCCCATCTGCTTAATAGCTGATGAGCTCCTTCACGACGGGCATTTTTGGAAACTTTTCCTGCTGCCATGATATTATCCTCCATTTATATAATTATTATCCAATAACATACATTTTAATTTTCGATTTTTAATATATACTTTTATTTTTAATTCGTCAAAGGGTTTGTTTTATTTAAATTATTTCTATATTTTATTTGTATGGAAATCATTAAGCAAGTAAAAAAAGTCGTAAGAGAATTCTTTCTCATACCAGTATACTTATACAGGATTTTTGTTTCACCTTTTCTTCCTTCAAGCTGCATTTATTCTCCATCCTGTTCTCAATATACCCTTATTTCAGTTAAAAAGCATGGTATTTTTAAAGGTACCATTTTAGCTGCTTCACGTATTCTCAGGTGTCATGGTTCATTCTTTCACGGTGGGAATGATCCTGTACCCGAAATTTTTTCTTTTAAAAAGATAAAGAATGATTACTCTAAAAGGCGCCTAAGAAAAAATAAAAAAACTCAATTATGACTCTGAAATTTCACGTATAAATGGGATTAGCGCTTTTAGGGCCTTTTCATTATAGCCGCCCTCAGGAATTATTAAATCTGCAAAAAGTCTAGTTGGTTCAATGAAATCAAAATGTCCTGGCCGAACTACTGCTAAATACTGGTTAATTACGGATTCAACGGTTCTTCCTCGTTCATGAACATCTCTTTCAAGTCTGCGAATAAAACGTATATCATCAGGAGTATCAACAAACAGTTTTAAATCCATCAAATCACGATTTTTTTGTGAAGTTAAAATCATCAGCCCTTCTACAATGATTAATTTACGTGGTTTCACTTGTATAGTAGTTTCTTTTCTTTTGTGGTGTACAAAATCATATTGGGGCATTTGTATAGATTTCATTGCTTTAAGTTGTTTTAAATGTTCAAATAAAAGTTCATTATCAAAAGCATCTGGATGATCAAAATTATAGGCGGTTATATTCTCATTATTGACATATTCCGCCGATTTATAATAATTATCTTGGGGAATAAAAACAAAATCATTTATAATTTCAGCAATTTTTCTTACTATTGTTGACTTTCCAGAACCACTTCCGCCTGTTATTCCAATAATTTTTACATTTTCCATTCTGTACCCTTTATTTAATGAAATTCTTCAATGATTTACTTTTACTGACTCACAATTCAATGGGTAATTTGTTTTTTATATTTTCAAACGGATAAAGGAAGCGCTTTTTCCAAAAAGTGTTTACTTGTGGAATATAAATTCTAAATGCTGTTTCCTTGATCCCCTTACCAAACTTTTCATTACTAGAAGTTCCTGAAACTTTTGCATAATTGGAACTTGTCAACTTTAAGTAAATATTCAAAATCTCCGGCATATCCTTATATACTTTTTTATAGGCTTCTTTATATGATAATCCACTAAAGAAATTTCCTTTTTTACAGGGCACACTTTTTTTGGGCCAAATATCATTATCATTATCAGGATGATATTTACTGAGGAATTCAAGTACCTTATCATTATTTCTATTATTAGGATAAAACGTTATTTTCCCAAAGAAGTATTTTGCATCTTCACATAATTGAAAAATTATCCCTAATCCGCAGAATAAGGAATAAAAAACATTTCCTTTTTTTTGACATTCAGGAACTATATAACTTCTGCCAAGTTCAATTGCTGGTATATTTTCAGGCTTGCTAAGAAATGCATCAATTTCAAATAACCGTTCCATATCAAGTTTTTTTGTATTTTGATTTTTATGAACGAAAAATCTATATCCAGCAATGATCTCTTCAAATCCTTCAGCATACTCTTTAGTTACAAACATCTGATGATAAATTGAATCAAATTCATCAATATCTAAATCAGTTCTTCCCCCAGCACCTTTTTCACTAAAAGCAAGTTTTCTCGTCCTTCCAATATGATGCAAGACACTTTTATACCGATTAACATATGAAGCATTCAGTATATATACTGAAAGACTATTTTTAATATGAATTTTAAAATCCTGTAGTTGGTTTAATTCTTCTTGTAATCTGTCATCCTGCATACAATCTCCTGCAGCATAAATTTCGAAAAAGAGTAATGCTGATAGAAATTTTGTTTTCTACTATTGTAAAGTTTATATCACATATATTTTCTAGATTAAATAGATAGATGATAAAAAAAGACTATACAAATTATCTTTTATCTTTTTTTCAGGTGAGCTATAAGATTTCCTTTGTATCAGATATCAGATGTACTGATAGGATTTTACACTAAAATGTAAAAAATAGTGAGCATCCCTGCGTCTATTTTACTTTTCCAAATCAAAATCAGAATATTTCTAAAGTCTATTCCAAACAAAAAAGAGCCGTCCAAATGGAAATACCATTCGGACGGCATACTTATACTCGGGCTGGGCGGATTTGGTTCTCGGTCTTCACGCTGGGTACAGCGTGCCGCCCTGCGCCCCGCCTCCATTTCTAAAGCGGCCTACTGCCGCTTTGCGCTCACCGGTTCGCGCCGAAATTCCGTTTCAAATCCGCATATTCCAAACAAAAAAGAGCCGTCCAAATGGAAATACCATTCGGACGGCATACTTATACTCGGGCTGGGCGGATTTGAACCGCCGACTTCTTGGTCCCGAACCAAGCGCGCTAGCCCCTGCGCTACAGCCCGTAAAAAAATAAAAAACGGGAGCGACGGGGATTGAACCCGCGATCTCCGGCTTGACAGGCCGGCGCGATAACCATCTTCGCTACGCCCCCATATAAAACCCCGATAAAAGGAAAATCATCAAGTAGTATTCATAAGTAAATCTCAAACCGGCACAGAAAAACATATATAAAATTCTTTTATTTGTCTATCCTGATAGGTCTAAAAAAGCCATAACTTAATACTTTCGGGCTTCTGCACTACTATAAAGTAAACAGTATTCACTTGTCAACTACTCTTATAATTGACATATATACGTCTACATGCTATTTTTTCTTGAGCACTTAGAATACCACAAGTTGAATCTTGAAAGGAACTTTAACATGTCAGAAAAAAAAGATACAAAAGATAACACTACTTCAGCTAGAAAACAAAAGCATCCGGCTATTTGGATTTTCAGTATTGTTATTTTGGTTTTAATCATCATCACTTTTGTTGCAGGGCCGGCGATCAGCGGTTTTTTGCCTTCATCTTCATCTCAAGAACTTTCCTTCGGATCATATAATGGAGAACCGATAACATACTCTTATAATTCGTATTTTTATCGTCAAAGAGAATCAGTAGCATCAAACTGGGACGAAGAAGTTACGGATGAAAATTATCAATGGCAGATGTATCAGATCTGGCGTACTGCTTTTAATAATACTGTTTTTTTCATGGATCTGATGCAAAGAGCTGAAAAAGCCGGATTGGAAGTTGCAGAAAAACGCCTTAATGAATATCTTCTGAAAAATGGGCCCTATATTAATGAGAATGGTTCTTTTGATAAAGAAATATATAACAATACCCTTCAGTCAGAAAGACAGGAAATTAGAAATCAAGTTCATGATGAATTTATTCAGCAGCAGGTAATTACAGATCTTATCAACACGTTTTCAAATCAGAATGAAGCTAAATTTGTAATTGAACAAGGTAAAGAGGAGAAGGCTTTTGAGTATATTTCTTTTAAATTGAACGAGTACCCTGCTGAACAGGTAAAAGCATATGCTATAGAGAATATGATGCTCTTCAGTCAGGCTAATCTGAGTACTATTTCGCTTAATGAAGATGAACTTGAGGCTGAATCAGTTTATGAAAAAATCCAAAATGAAGAGTTAACTTTTGAAGAAGCTGCTCAGACCTATTCTAAAGATTCATTTTCCAATGAAGGCGGAAATTTAGGATGGACCTATTTTTATGATCTTAGAGGTAATGTAAATTCCGATGAAGAAGCAAATACTATTTTTTCATTAAAATCAGGAGATATCAGTAATTTGATAGAAACTGAGTTTGGATACTCCATTTATAAAGTGAACGAAACTCCACAGCCTCCAGATTTGGATGATGAAAATACAATAGGTGACATAAGAAGCTATTTAGTACAGAATGAGAAAGCTCTTTTAGAAGATTATTTTATTGAAAAAGCTGAATCCTTTATTGAAAAAGCTTCAAACGACGGATTTAATTCAGCTGCATCAGAATTAGCAAAAGAGGTTTACTCCACAAATCCTGCACCGCTTAATTATGGAGGTACTTCTTTTCTAAAAACATTATCTCAAGCAGATTCTGAAGGATTATTAGGTAATGAATCTGATAATGAATTCATTTTGAAAGAACTTTTTTCTCAGGGTGTTGGAGATTTAACTGAACCAATGATTCTTTCAAATAGCATAACCGTAGCAAAGTGTACAGAAATACAGACAGTTGAAGATGAAAGAATAAATAGCATGGTGAATATATTCCCCTACTATCTGCAGCAGGTTCAGCAGCAGGAACTTTCTTCCTTGATTCTGGAATCAGATAAACTGGAAGATAATTTTATGAACGTCTTCTTCAGTCAAATTAGTCCCTTAAATAATAATTAAATCGAAGGATTAAAGTTTATACGGTTTCCTTCATCATATTGTATGCATTGTATGCATTGTATGCATACAATATGGTAATCAAAAAAACAGCCCCAAGCAAAGGGCTGTTTTTTTATTGATATGCACATCTGAATTTTTTTACTATTCTCAATTAAAATATGAATTAATTGTATTCTGCAACACCCTACTCCTCTTCATCTCCTTTGAGAACTGCGAGGAATGCCTTCTGCGGCACTTCTACATTACCAACCATCTTCATACGTTTCTTGCCTTCTTTCTGCTTCTCGATGAGTTTACGCTTTCTTGTGATATCACCGCCGTAACATTTTGAAGTTACATCCTTTCTGTATGCAGAAATTGTCTCTCTCGCAATAATAGTACTTCCCACAGCTCCTTGTATAGGAATTTTAAACTGCTGCCTTGGTATCTCATTTCGCAGCTTTCTGCACACTTTTCTTGCTCTGAATTGAGCATTTTCACGGAAAACTAATTGTGAAAGGGCATCTACCACATTCCCGTTTACCAAAATATCTAAGCGTACTAAATCCGTCTGACGATAGCCGATCAATTCATAGTCAAATGATGCATATCCACGACTTACAGATTTTAGGCGATCATAGAAATCAAAAAGAACTTCCGCAAGAGGCATTTCGTAAATCAGTTCTACCCGTTTTTCATCGAGGTAATTCATGGCTGTCTGTATACCCCGTTTCTCAAGGCAGAGAGTAATAATATTACCAACAAACTCACTAGGTGTTATGAGATTTGCTTGTATATAGGGCTCTTCAGCAGATGCTATTTTTGTCGGGTCTGGAAACTCAAGAGGATTGTCAATTACATGTTTTTCATCATCATCATTAAAAAAAACATTGTACCTTACGGAAGGGGAAGTAAAAACTATAGTCAAATCGAACTCCCTCTCTAATCGCTCCTGAACTACTTCTAAATGGAGGAGTCCTAGAAAACCACATCTGAATCCGAATCCGAGGGCTATTGAGTTATCCTTTTCATATACTAGAGATGCGTCGTTTAACTTCAAGCGGTCTATTGCTGAATGCAGTTCTTCGTAATCATTAGAATCTACGGGATAAATTGATGAGAATACAACAGGTTTAACTTCCTTATACCCAGGAAGAGGTTCACTGCTGGGATTTTTCGTTAATGTAATAGTGTCACCTACCCGCACATCAGAAATCACCTTAATACCGGCAATGATGTACCCGACATCTCCAGCACGAAGCGCATTTTTTTTATGGGACCCTATTTGAAAAAAGCCAACTTCCTCAACTTTATATACAGCATTGTTGGAGAAAATTTTAATTTCATCATTCTTTTTTATCTCTCCATCAAAGACACGTACGTGAACAATCACCCCCCTGTAAGCATCATAATTGGAATCAAATATTAATGCTTTTGTAGGCGCTTCAGAATTACCTTTGGGTGGCGGTATAAATTCTACTACTGCTTCAAGCAGTGCATCAACACCTTCTCCCGTCTTAGCAGATACCATTACCGCCGCATCAGGGTCTAGGCCTAAATCGTGATCTATCTGCTTTTTTACTGATTCAATATCAGCACTGGGTAAATCAATTTTATTTACCACGGGGATTACTTCTAAATCCAATTCCATGGCCATATACATATTTGCCAATGTCTGGGCTTCTACACCCTGAGATGCATCAATAAGAAGCAGTGCACCTTCGCATGAGGATAAGGCACGGGAAACTTCATAGGAGAAGTCAACATGCCCCGGGGTATCAACCAAATTCATTTCATACACTTGGCCGTCATTCGCTTTATAGGGCATGGTTATGGCTTGAGATTTTATTGTAATTCCACGCTCACGTTCTATATCCATGGAATCGAGCATCTGGTCCTGAAAATTTCTGGATTCGACTATTTTAGCCCGTTCAATGAACCTATCCGCAAGCGTAGATTTCCCATGATCAATATGGGCAATAATACAGAAATTTCTTATACCTTTAATATAGTTGTTACTCATGAGTTCTCATTATTTGAATCATTTTGTTTTCATACTAGTAGTGGAAACGCGGGCTTCCATTCCGAGGAGCTCTCTTATCTCCATATCATCCATGGTTTCACGTTCTACAAGGGCTTGTGTCAACTTTTCCAGTTCATCCTCATGTTCTTTCAGTATGGATCTTGTCTCTTTTAAGCACTTTTCCAGGATTTTTGATACTTCCGCATCAATTTTTCTTGCAGTATCCTCAGAATAATCCTTATGCTGTGCAATTTCCTTACCAATAAACAGAGGCTCATCCTCCTGCCCGAAAGATACAAAGCCCAGTTCACTCATCCCCCATTCCGTAACCATCCTTCTAGCAATATTTGTTGCCTGCTTTATGTCATTTGAAGTTCCTGTTGTGGTATCATTGTAAATAATCTCTTCAGCTACAAAACCACCCATGGCAACTTTTATCCAATCTACCAACTGAGCACTTCTTTTTGTATATGCATCTTTCTCAGGTAATGAAAGCGTTAATCCCAGTGCCTGACCATGAGGAATAATAGTAACTTTATGAAGAGGATCAACATTTTTCAAATAGTAGTGGAGGAGCGTATGGCCGGCTTCATGATATGCAGTAGCCCTCTTTTCTTCCGGCGTCATAACCTTTGACTCCCTTGCAATTCCAAGGAGGATCTTATCCCTTGCGTCCTCAAAATTCTGCATTGATACTTTAATTGTCCCGGTGGTTCTTGCTGCAAAAAGAGCAGCCTCATTAACCAGGTTTGCTAAATCAGCTCCAGAAGTTCCCGGTGTTGCTCGGGCAATAGTACTCAAATCAACAGAATCTTCTAATTGAATTTTCTGACAGTGAATTTTTAAAATTGCTTCTCGTTCTTTCACATCGGGTAAATCTACAACAACTTGCCTGTCAAAACGGCCTGGTCGCAGCAGTGCAGGATCAAGAACATCCGGTCGGTTTGTTGCAGCAATAACAATGACACCAGTTTTTGTTTCAAACCCATCCATTTCAACAAGCATCTGGTTCAGGGTTTGCTCTCGTTCGTCATGACCGCCGCCGTATCCGGAACCTCGAGTTCTGCCAACAGCATCCAGCTCATCAATAAAAATGATACTGGGAGCACTCTTGCGCCCCTGATCAAAAAGATCACGGACTCTGCTGGCCCCTACTCCTACAAACATTTCAACAAAATCTGAACCTGACATGTGTAGAAAAGAGACTCCAGCCTCACCGGCTACTGCTTTGGCAAGAAGGGTTTTACCAGTACCGGGTTGACCGACCAGCATTACACCTTTAGGAATTTTAGCACCTATTTTCACAAATTTGTCAGGACTCTTCAAAAATTCAACAACTTCCTGAAGTTCGTATTTAGCTTCTGTCTGTCCGGCTACATCTTTGAAAGTTACTTTAACATTATCTTCTTTGTATTCTTTGGCTTTGCTTTTACCAAAAGAGAAGGCCTTATTTCCTGACCCTTGCATTTGTTTATACATAAACCAGAAGAAAAAGATAAATATCGCCCAGGGGATAATTTCGAAAAACACCTGAAGCGGGGATACACCTTTAACACTTCCCTTGGTAACAATTCCCTTCTCTAAAAGCTTAGGCATCAGTTGATCATCAAAATAGGGAATTCTGGATTGATATCGCTGAGCAAAACTTGTATCTGAATCCAAGGTAAAGTACAATTCATTGTTATCCATTATTTCAACAGATTTTATGGAACCCGAATCTACATAGTTAATGAATGTTGAATAGGGAACTTCCTGAGCTCCAGCTCCGCTATTAGATACAAGAATCACAGCAAACATAACTATTAAAGACAAGAGGAAAAAGAGGGCAAATCTGTTTTTACCGAAATCAAACTTCGGGCCTCCGCCCCCTTGACCACCGCCTGAGTTATTCTGGTTATTCTGGTTATTCTGGTTGTTCTGTCTATTATCGTTGTTATTCGCCAAATTCTTCTCCAATTTTACGTAATTTAAAAACTACATACTTATTTGAATTAAGGTAACTATTCTTTGTCTGGTTTACCGTAGTTTCGATCGTATCCTCATCAGAATCAAAATATGCATCAGCTCTATCTGGAACATCAGCACCATCTGGAACATCTGGAATCACAGTATCTTCATCAGATTTGTGTATAAAATGCCTATGAGCAACACGATCAAAATAACCGAAGCTTCTAGCCATAACTGCCTGAATGCCGTTCGTATCCTCAATGACAGGTATTTCCCAGCGTTCATTAGCAGGTACTTTCCAATCTTTAAAGAGTTTATTCACCTTTTTTGTTCCCGAAGTAGTGCTGATGGTATCTGATTCCTGCACAGAACGGATAATAAGAGGAAAACTCAGATAGTCCTTCACAAGGCATAATTCCTTTTCGGAAAAACTGCCCCGCATTTTTATGTCCATCATATATTGATTATCCGCAATTCTCAACCGGGAATCAACAGTATGTACTATTTTAAGATACCCAAATTTTTGAACAGGGACAACCACTCTTTCCCAAATAATTTTATCCTTATGAAAAAACATTCTGCTGCCAGCAATATCTATGGAAAAATCAAACTTTCTTGATGTATGTATGCCGTCACCAATAGTATTTTTGCCTTCATACACATGTTCAAAATACAGAAGTACAGTTTTTACACTAGAATATGGAAGAACAAGACCTTTTCCTATGCTTACATCCCATACATGATAAAAAAACTCCATCCTCCTGTATTTTGATAGTCCGATAATTTTTTTTGGAACAATTAAAACATAAGAATCATAAGTGGCCTGCCCTTTACTACTGTACTTGCTCTCAAAAAAATCAGCATATTTCGGTTTCCCTGCATCAAGTTCCTGAAGTATAATCTCCATCTTCTCTGAAAGAGCAAATAAAGAACTCCTATAGCCGGGAAAAACATTTTCAAACGCGGGCATAATGCGTCGTAATTGGTTTCTCTTATACATTTCTGTTTCATTTGTTGAATCAAGAGATGTCTCCAGCCCTCTGTTTTCCAAGTATTGGTAAACAGATTTTTTATCAACATTCAGCATTGGCCTATATATTATATCATTTTTCAAGGGAATCCCCTTCAGTCCATCAATATTACTTCCCTGAAAAAATCTCATAATCATTGTTTCTACCTGATCGTCCCGGTTGTGAGCAGTGAGAATAAAAGCTTTCTCTTTACAAGCTTCGTCAATCAGCTCTCGATACCGTAAAAGACGGGCAGCATCCTCTAGGCCTCTTCCCCCTTGGGCATATGCCTGAGATTTAATTTTACCTGGTTTAATATTTCGTATAATTAACGGGACGTGGAGACTACTGCAGTTTCTCTTCATCAGCTTTTCTTCCCGATGCAATTCTTCATCGGATCTCAAACCATGATTGATATAAACTGCTTTTAAGCTATAGGAAAACTCTTTCTTATAGGCCCGAATTAGTACTAAAGCATCCAGCAAAACCGTAGAGTCCGGCCCGCCGGAATATGCAATTATCAGGGGTGAATTCTGCAGAGATAATTCAATAATCTTCTCAGCTATTTTATCCTGAATTTCCTTTACGATTGTACTCATTCATAACCTTCTCAGGCGGTTGCTCAGCCAGCTTCATTACAGCATCCGCTGCTTTTTCTATTGACTTTTCAAGGAGGTTCATCTCTTCAGTATCCGGTACACCGAGTACATGTTCAACAACAGACTGACCTTTAAGGGGTCTTCCAATACCAATGTACACCCTGATAAAGGCATTTGAACCTAAGAATCCTATTAAAGACTTTAGTCCATTGTGCCCTGCCGTACCTCCGCCCTGTTTAATTCTTATAGTCCCAGGAGCTAAATCCATATTATCACATATAATGCAGATATGTTCCGGTGTAAGCTTATACCGATCAATAAGATAAGGAAGGACCTGTCCAGAATTATTCATATATGTTAATGGCTTTATGTACAAAATTGAAGTGTCTGAAATTTTTGAACGGGCAATCTTGTAATTCCTGCAGAAAGGCTTTTTCCATACCAGATCAAATCTCTTCTGCAGGAGATCCAATGTTAAAAACCCGACGTTATGCCGGGTTTTTTGATATCGTTCTCCAGGATTTCCAAGGCCTATAATGCTGTGATAATTCACTATTCTTCAGATTCTTCTGAATCTTCCTCTTTAGC
>JAIPFU010000047.1 GCA_021736505.1 Spirochaetia bacterium
CATGGGTGGCATGGGTACTTCCATGATGAAAAAAATCATGAAAAAGAAGAACATTGAAACAGTTTCTGAGCTGATGCGTAACTTTCTGGATAACGGTGGTAAGATTATGGCTTGTACCATGACTATGGATGTTATGGGTTTAAAACAGGAAGAGCTGGTGGATGGAATTGATTTCGGCGGTGTTGCTTCATATTTAGGGGATGTCGAGGATTCAGACAGCAACTTGTTTATCTAATACATCGTATATCTGAAAGAGCTTAAAAATTTTTAAGCTGATAAGTTGATAAATTGATAAGCTTATAAATTGATAAGAGTATTTTTTCTGATGGCTGAGCGCTGCAGTTTGGACACCCGGTACCTATAGGTTCGCCGGGTGTCATCTTTTTAGCCCGAGTGCCTTCTGCTAGTCCAGGAGTTAACTACTTAGTCTAGGGACTTAACTACGTAGTCCGGGAGTTAACTACGTAGTCCGGGGAGCCATCTGTTTAGTTCGGGTATCTTCTGATTAGACGAATGCCATCTGTTTGTTTTTAAACTGTTCAGCAGCCCTTCACCAAGTGCTCAACAAGGACTTTTACACCGATGGCGATAAGCATCAGACCGCCGATAATTTCGATGCGGCTCTCAAAAAGATGCCCCACGGAATTACCAATTTTTATACCGATAAAGCTCATAAGCGCCGTAATTACCCCAATAATTAAAGCCGGCAAAAGAATATCCACATCAAGCACAGCAAAAGAGATACCCGCAGCCAGCGCATCAATGCTTGTCGCTACGGACATGAGCATCAGTGTCGGAAAATGAAGACAATTAGTTTTTGCCGCCTTCTCCTTCTCTTCAAAGCTGAATGCTTCATATATCATTTTTCCACCGATTACCGCGAGCAGTCCAAAGGCTAGCCAATGATCATACAATTCAATGTAGCTGCGGAAATAAGACCCGCCGGCCCAACCGATGACCGGCATGACGCCCTGGAACAAGCCGAAAAACAGCGCAATCTTCAAGTGATTTTTCAAGCAGATATTGTTAATGATTATGCCGTTGGTAATTGATACGGCAAATGCGTCCATGGATAATGCAACTGCAATGATTACGATACTAACTAAGTCCATCCGCTTTCTTCCTGTCTTCCTATTTTGGTCCTCTGTTCCGCCTGCCCCTGTCTGAAAAGCGAGTAATATACTGCTTCATGTCCGGGACCAGAGTCCAAGGACGAGTCTGAGCAATGATCATGGGCAGAACAAGAACGATACTGAGGGTATTCCACTGATAATTTCCCGGAAACAGCTTCACTACTGCCATCACAAGGAAAAACACTGCCTCAATCCGCCACAGGGCGGCTGTTCTGGCGATATATTTCTCCTTTCCGAAAGACATGAGCACTCCGAAAACAGCTATTACAAGGTAAAGGGGATTGATAAAGAATATATTCTGGTTATGGTAGGTCACGTCATGGTCCGTAAAAAACGTCATAAAAAAGAGAGCGGACCCCGCCAAACCGAGAAAAAGTCCTGCAGCTGTATTTATCAGACCGTGGATGCGGAGATAGCCTTTGGGAAATTTTTTCATGCTGATGCCTCCGCGCCGGTCAACTGCCAGGGCCGCAAAAAGTGCTAGGAGCGCCGCTGCTGAGCCGTAGAGAAGGCCCTTCGGCCATAGAGCTTTCCATTCATCGAGTATCAGCTTGCGTTCAGGATACGAACTGATGACCCGCCGAGATGCAGCAATAGGGATACTGCTTTGCTCCTCGCTTTTTAGCTCACCCTGGTCGAGACTGTATGAGAACTCTCGCAGACTCTGCTCCAGAACTTCAGGCAGAAACATCTCCTCCCAGCGACTTATGGGCACATCGATTGTTTTCCCCTGCAGAAAGTTCAGCATCCAGTCCAAGAAGAAGCTATGATGCGTATTCCGTCGCGTGTGTCCTCGAAACGTCGTTTCTCCCTCAATATCGGAAGCCCATGCTTTAAACTGGCCGTCAACTGCCATATCAATGATGTCCCTGATCCGGGTCGCGCAGTTATCATAATAATGGTGATAGAGATAGCTGTTATTTTCAGGTTTGACCTTCTCCTGCAGATAAGCAGCGATAAAGTAGCGCTTTTCAGGGGGCAGGTTCAAACTGAGCATGGTCGCATTTCTGCGGAAATAGATGGCCTGGCGGATGCGTTGCTCTGTGGAAGATTCCCGTACTCCGTAGATTAGCCGCCCGAAAGCAAAATTTGTAAAGAAATTCTTTTGGGAAAAATCGAAAACTCCAAAGTCGTAGAGTCTTGATGTGCCGCGCTGAGTATCTTCAACCACCAAAGCGGTGTGCCCGAACCAGAGGTAGAGTGGATCTCCCTGACCTAGGGTCAGCAGTTTTATGCTGAGATGTTCGCCTTTTTGGGATGATTCAGGTCCCAATTCAATTTCAATGGGCAGGTCCGCTGGTAATTCATCGGTGAGGGAGGTGAGGGGAGTTGCTGCCTTCGCGGGGATCATGATGAGCAGCAGCAGAAAGAGAAGGACAGCCGATTTCAGCTGATGCGATACTGTGATGAATTCGTACGGAAATATCCGAGCAGGACCTGTGTAATGCATGAACAGTATGGTATCACAATGGAGAAAAGAGGGAAAGTAGAGCCGAAAGAAGCGGGGAAAAATTTTGCCCTGCGTGCTGTTGTCATTGCCGGTAGTCAGTTTACCATTTACGATTTACCGTTTGCAGTTTTAGGTTTACAGTTTATAGGTGTCAGTGATGGATATGGCTGCTGCCGGAAAGCCAGAGGTCTAGAGTAGGCTGAATCTCCTTCGCCAGTAGTTTTGCGCAGCGGGCATTGGGATGCACCCCGTCTACGGAGAGGGAGAGTCCGCGCTTTTCACTGAGCAGGCGGGCGCGCTCTTCACTGCCGCTGATAAAGCGGGCATCTTCGCTGGTCGCCTCAGGGGTGGGGATGAGATAATCCGGTATGCCGGCGGTTTTGCTTCCACTTTTGTATGTGTCTTCTACTTTGTAGAGGATCTGATCCGCGGTTTTTGAAATAGGTATAATTCTGATATGCAGTTCCGCCGCAAGTTCTCTAAGCCCGTTATTTACGGTAAGTCGGTCTGCATTTAAGGGTGTAGAGAGATTTTCACCCAGAAAGAGCAGATCAGTGATGGCAATTCGATTTTTCGGCAGTCCCAGCGCCTCTGCGGCATCAATAATTTTACGGAGCTGCCTCCTATAGGCGTTTATAAAGGAGCTGTAATCGGATATTGGGGCAGATGGACCGTTTAATTTGTCCTGCATAGCGGCTTTCCACTTTGGTTCCAGCTTTGCCATATAGGGAATCAGCAAGTCATTATGACCAGCCTCAATAATAAGCCCCTGCATGGAATCTGCAACTCTCCCCTTCATGTAGGAGAGAACTCGGCCAGTGATGCCCAGCATGGTATCTCCGTCAAGACCTCTTGCAAGTATGGGCCGATCCTTCCTGGTTTCCAGCCCCCTGCGTCCCGCTGGTCTGTGATTGGGGTGTTTGAGATATGAGGTGAATCCTATGCCTACATGTCCGGCTGTCAGACTGTCTCCTGCTATGAGTATCATAAACTTCAGTCCTCCCTATGCTTGGTATCATAACCCAAAGATTATCCTATGATTATTTCAGAGTAGCCAGCACTTAGAGTAGATTTTAGGAAGAATGGATGTGTCCGCTCCCTCCTTATATGATACCGCAGAAAATCGATGGAGACAATATTGCAGTTGGTATACAGCTGGTGAGAATCAGGGTGAAAAACGGAGGTGAAACCGGAGGTGAAACCGGATGTGAAACCGGAAGTGAGAACCGGAAGATGGAATCCGGTAAGAATTTTCCATAGCGTAAGCATCAGCATCAACATCAACATCAACACCAACACCAACACCAGCATCAGCATCAGCATCAGCATCAGCATCAGCATCAGCATCAGCATCAGCACCAAGCTTTATAAAAACCGTTTCGATGATCCAGGTAAACCTTTGTTCCATAAAGTTCACTGAGGAACGATTCAGTAAGAAGCTCCTCTTTGCTGCCTTCAGCCATGATTTTACCATCACGAATGCAGACGAGCCGCTTGATACGCGGGAGAATATCGGCCAAGTCATGGGTTATCAAGATGATGGTTTTCCCTTTTTCAGCTAGTTTATCCAGGATCCTTCGCAGCTCTTTTCCGGCGGGCAGATCCAAGTTTGAAGAAGGTTCATCAAGGATCATACTTTCGGGATTATGAATGAGCGCCCGGGCGATGAGTATTTTTCTGGCCTCGCCGCTGGATAAGGTATTCATCGGTTTATTGAGGAGGTGGGGGATAGAGAGAAACTCAGCGGTCTCCAACATGGTCTTTTTCATCCGGGGGGTGACGGTGTGCTGCAGGTGAAAAAGGCCAATGCTGCTGAAAAATCCGGAAAGGATGATCTCCTCGGCGGAATATGGGGTATGACAGATGCGCTGGAGGTCCGGAGTAATAATACCAAGCCTATTTTTCAGCTCCAAGATGTGCCAAGTCTCTTTCCCATTTAGTTTCAACACCAGTTTGTCGTGTTGAATAGGGTGCATATCCTTCGTCAGTACCTTGATCAGGGTAGATTTTCCCGCTCCATTAGGGCCGATAATGGCGGTATGCTGGCCTTTTTCGATATCCAAGGATATGTCATTCAGTATAGTATGTCTATTTCGCCTTACAGTTACATGTCGTAGTTGTATCATTGGATTAATCGGTGCCTGTGTTCTTGGCTGCAAAGATGCCTGTGATGGGGCTTGCGATCTTGGTTGCGACGATGCATGTGATGGGGCCTGCGATCTTGGTTGCGACGATGCATGTGATGGGGCCTGCGATCTTGGTTGCGACGATGCATGTGATTTTGTCATTGGCCTAGTATAGACAATCTAAAAACGTTTTGTATAGATGTGGCAGTATGGAGATCCCTGCTTTTTCGCGTAATAGTGCTGATGATATGCTTCCGCAGGCCAGAATTCTCCTGCCGGCTCTATTTGCGTGGCAATATCAAGCCCCTTATCTGAAAGCTCCTTAATCAGCCTGCTGATAACTTCCCGCTGCTCATCGTTCATGACAAAGACTTTGGAAAGATACTGTTCCCCAATATCCGGTCCCTGTCCGTTTTTCTGACTTGGATCATGTGTTTCAAAGTAGAGCTTTGCCAAACTTTCGTAGTCTGTAACTTCAGGGTCATAGAGGACTTCCACGGCTTCCACATGGCCGGTGTTGCCTCGGCATACTTGCTCGTAGCTTGGGGCTTCTGCAGTGCCTCCGGTATAGCCGGCTTGAGTAAAGATGACCCCCGCTGCCTTCTCAAAGTGATACTGGGTTCCCCAGAAGCATCCTGATGCAAATACAGCCCGCTCTACGGTTTTGAAGCTGATGGAAACTGAGTTTACGCAATGACGGGTGTTCAGCGGTGTATAGTGTTCACCGGTGAAGACATGGCCCAAGTGGCCGCCGCAGCTGCTGCAGGTGATTTCAGTTCGGACACCGTCAGCGTCAGGTTTTCGTTGGACAGCTCCAGGAATTTCTTTATCAAAACTCGGCCAGCCGCACTGCGCATCAAATTTGGTTTCTGATCTATAGAGTGGTGCCCCGCATTGCCTGCACACATATAAGCCCTGCTCAAAATGGTTCCAATACTCTCCTGTAAAAGGTGCTTCCGTTCCCTTCTCAATAATAATGTGATGTTCCTTTGGGCTCAGTTTTTTATATGCTTTTTTGTCAGTCGTTTTGTTTCTTTTCATATCTTAAACATACGTATATACCGGCCTCTAAGTAAAGTAAGATGTGGATTTTTTCTCCGAGACGATTTCCAAAGCGTGTGGATTTTTTCTCCGAGACGATTTCCACATTAAAAAAATGCTCCCTGAAGGGGGTTCCAGGGAGCAAAAGGAGTATATGTATAAAAAGGAGGGATAAAAACTGGTTAACTTAGTCTATTCATTTTCCCTTTCCATATAATGGACCAAGATTCTGACATGCCCGGTAATCGGCTCCTTCTTTGTCCATGCCGAATGCACTCCAGGTGCTTGGGCGGAAAATTTTATCTGAGTCTACATTGTGCATATTCACCGGAATTCTCAGCATAGAGCAGAGGGTGATGATATCCGCACCAACATGGCCGTAGCTGACAGCACCGTGATTTGCGCCCCAGTTAGCCATAACTTGGTACACATCCTTAAATGGGCCATTTTCACCTGTTACTTTTGGAACAAACCAGGTAGTAGGCCAGGTCGGATTTGTACGCATGTCTAATTTATCATGAACTTCCTGAGGGATATCCACAGTCCAGCCCTCCGCTATCTGCATAACCGGACCTAGTCCTTTGATAATATTGAGTCTGCTCATGGTTACCGGCATACCGCCTTTGGTTAGGAAATCGCTGGAGAAGCCGCCGCCGCGGAAATATCCACCGTCACCAACACAGAATTCCGTAGCTTCCAAACTGCGGGCTACATCGTCCTGGTCGATTTCCCAGTACGGTTTCATCACTGGATTCCCGTCCTTGTCCTGCATTTGTCCTGTTGCATCCAGGGTAGTTGAGCCGGAGTTGATCAGATGGATAAAACCATGTTCAGCCAGGCCTTCAGGTTTCCATCCGGTTACGCGCTGGATGGCTTCAGGACTCCAGTAGGTACGGACATCAGAGAAAATTTGAGCAGTATTTGTGAGCAGATGTCCAAACAGCATGGATATTCCGTTCAGGGAATCATTTTCAGTTGCAAAAACAAAGGCTTCTCGGATTCCGTTCCAGTCAAAGGAAGAGTTCAGGAAGGTTTCCATGAAATCACCATTGGGATAATGGTCCGTCCATTGCCGCTGCCCCTGAAATCCTCCTGCTATGGCATTGCGCCCCAAGGCCTCTTCTCCCCGGTCTATGTCGTTCAGTTTCGGATTGCCGATCATCAAGTCTCTGGCAATGAGAAACATCTTGATTACATAGTCCCAGTCGGCTTTTCTCTGTTCTTCCGAACGGCGCCATTCGGGAGGATTGATTGTATCTTCCTGCTCTTTCAGGTTTTCCTTGACCCAAGCTTTGGCTTTTTCGAATTCTTCCTTGTCGTAAATCTCTTCTTCCACGCGACGAGCTATTTCTGACATATCCACAACTTCGGTTCGAATGCCGAGGTAGTCCTGAAGGAAATCCTGGTCAACGATAGAACCGGCAATTCCCATGGAACTTCCGCCTAGGGAGAGGTATGCTTTACCTTTCATGTGGGCTACTGCGAGTCCTGCTTTGGCGAAGCGAAGCAACTTCTCCTGCACGTCTTCGGTGATGTCTGTGTCATCGGAATCCTGGACATCTCTTCCGTAAATACCGAAGGCGGGGAGGCCCTTCTGAGAATGTGCCGCAAGGACAGCTGCAAGGTATACTGCG
This sequence comes from Spirochaetia bacterium, assembly GCA_021736505.1. Next base: position 7,385 of record JAIPFU010000047.1, read on the forward strand.
CCGGGTCGTTCAGTACCGTTGAAGCCCCAGACCGCTTTGACTGTATGCGGATCCATATCCATAGTTTCAAAGCCGTAGCACCAGCAGGGGGTCACCGTTATGGTTACTGCAACTTGTTCTTTCTCAAATTTATCCTGGCACATGGCAGCCTCTGCACCGCCGCCGATGCAGGTATCTGCTATGACGCATTCAACCGGGTGCCCTGAAGGGTGTTTCAAGTTTGCAGAAAGAAATTCTGCTGCCCGTTTTGCCAGATTCATGGTCTGTTCTTCCAGGGATTCACGTACGCCCCGTCGTCTTCCGTCAATAGTTGGGCGAATCCCAATTTTGGGGAGTTCTCCTTTCAGCCTGTAGACAGGCTCCTGTACTTTCATATTTTTTACGTTTGCCACTGGCATCCTCCTGATACGTATGCTATAATCATGTAATCGATTACATGTAATCGATTACATTATTGCATGCTTATGCCGTGAATGCAAGAAAATCTGGAGAAAAATTGTGAATAATTATAGTACTAACTCCTTTTTTGGTAGTCTAAGTCAGCCTAAGGTAGTCTAAGGTAGTCTAAGTCAGTCTAAAGTAGTTTTAAGGTAGTTTTAAGCAGGAATTGCTTAACAGAAAGCTAATTATTCGTTTATACATTTCTTGAGGATCTTTGCTGAACAGTGTATGGGCATTAAGGAGGACGATTTATGCTGAAAAATATTCCATCCATACTATCTCCTGAATTACTGAAAATACTTATGGAAATGGGACACGGAGATGAAATTTGTATTGGGGACGGGAACTTTCCGTCTGCGAACTACGGCCAGCGACTGGTGCGCCTGGATGGACACGGGGTGCCGGAAATCCTGGATGCCATATTATCGCTTTTTCCCCTTGATACATTTGTAGAGCACAATGCACTTCTCATGGAAACAGGCGGTGCAAACAATGGGAAGGATCCGGCGATCTGGAAGGATTTTGAAGATATTCTCCGGAAACGGGAAGAGAACTTTTCTGAATTTGGTTTTATTGAGCGTTTTGCGTTTTACGAAAGGGCTAAAAAAGCATATGCGGTGATCGCCTCGGGTGAAACGGCTATATATGCGAACATCATTCTAAAAAAAGGTGTTGTTTTTCAATAATGGGTGCAGAGAACCGCGGCATAACCATAAAAGATGTAGCTGAAAGAGCTGGGGTTTCCACTGCAACGGTATCCAGGGTAGTTAACGGTGATAACCGGGTTTCACCAAAAACCCGTGATATTGTGCTTGCAAGTCTTGAAGAGACTGGCTATCGAGTGAACCCCATAGCCAGGAGTCTGCGCTCTAGACGATCTCATACCATAGGCATAGTAGCACCGGAGTTTCAGAATGAATTCTTCATGAATGTTGCGGAGGGGCTGGAAGGAGTCCTTCGTGAACGAGGAATGACGACGTTTATACTCAATTCCCGAGAGAATCTGGATGAAGAGCGTGCCCGAATTGATTTGCTCATTGAAAAACAAGCGGATGGAGCGATTATCATTCCCGCAGGCAACCGAGGAGAGCATCTTGAAAAGCTCAGAAGTCATGGTATCCCTTTTGTTCTTGTGGATAGGATGATTGATGGTATAGCTGAGGATTGTGTCCTGACAAATAATTTCAAGGGATCTTTTTCAGCGGTGGAGGCCTGCATAGCTGACGGAGCTGAGGAAGTTGCCCTCATCGGCGGCCCGTCGGAACTGACCTCCGCCGCAGAACGTCATGAAGGCTACGAAGCAGCTATGATAAAGCATGGACTGCCGCTTCAGACAAAACTGATGCAATACGGGGATATGCATATTCAAAGCGGTTATAATGCTGTGAAGGATATTACAGATCACCACCCGGAGGTTAAGTATTTTTTTATTGTGAATCTTTTTATGCGAATTGGAGCTGAAACCTACTTTGCTGAAACAGGGAAAAATCGGGAGGATGTAAAAATTGCATCTTTTGACTACTCCCCGGTTTCATCCCTATTCAGACATTCATTTGTCACGGTCAGACAACCCTTAGAGCTGATCGGGTCTACCGCTGCAGATTTGCTGTTGGAACGGATAGAAAAGCATGATCTCGCTTTCCCTCAGGTTCGTCGTCTATCAGCGGAAATCATCTTCCACTAATCCAACGAACCAACGGATGTGGATTTTTTCTCCGAGACGATTTCCAAAGCGTGTGGATTTTTTCTCCGAGACCAAATCCACACTACCCAACGAACCAACGAACTAACTAACGAACCAACGAACTAACTAACGAACCAACGAACCAACAAACCACCCAACCAACGAACCAACAAACCAACTACCCAACGAACCAACGAACCAACGAACCAACTAACTCATGAATTTGGGAGTTTCGGTCATCTGTTTGCCGGGTTTTTCGGCAGAATTGAGAAATCTCCCTCCTCAAATGGAATTTTTCGGGGTTCTGAGCATCCCGGGAGCTTTTCCGCAAAAAAGGCAGGGAGAGTGGATATATTCGCCAGCTTGGGATCAGCAGTAAAACCAGGGTCATCAAAATCGGCTGCGTAAGCATCATCAATGATTGAATGGACGGTAACTGATATATACTGCCAAGGCGGCGTAAATCCGTACTTCTTGAATGCTACGTGCAGGCTGTCCTTCGAATAGCTGAACTCTACAAGGCTGTAAACCCCTTCAGTATAAGAAAACCCCTCTTCTTCATCCATATAGAGGATACCGGCAGCTTTGTTCTGAGCATCCGGATAAATATCTAGTTTAAGGAGATCATGATGCCTGTGCTGTGATGATTGTCGCGGGGCTTCATGGGGGATGATGCTTCCTCCTCTGATAAAAGTGGGCAGGCGGCTGATACCTGCTGGGATAAGTCGGTCCTGCGGCCCTTCAATAGTTTTGCCGGTCCAGAAATCGTACCAGAGCCCCTCGGGCAGATAGACATGCTGCATAAGGGTATCCGGTTTTGTGACGGGGCGGACGAGAAATGACGTGCCGAAAAGGAATGTTTCATTCTGCATGGCTGCCCGGGGATCATGCGGCCAGTCCAGAAAAAGGGGCTTCATGATCGGTTCACCGGTTTGTGCAGCTTTGTAGAACTGGGTGTAGATGTAGGGGAGAAGAGCATAACGCAGTTTTCCATAGTGCCTGATGATGCTCTCTGCCGTTTCGCCGAAACACCAGGGTTCATGGCTGCCTGTGTCGTTAGCGGTATGACCCCGAAAAAATGGAGTAAAAACTGCAAATTGAAACCAGCGAGTAAAAAGTTCCGGAGAAGCATCTTCCTGAAAGCCGCCGACATCGGTTCCTACGAAGGGAACCCCGCTGATACTGATGCCCATGAGCATGGAAACGGCGGAGGATAAATGTTCCCACCAGCTGTGATTGTCTCCTGTCCAGAGAGCGGCGTATTTCTGTATTCCCGCGTAGCCTGCCCGGGTCAGAATGAAGCCCCGTTTTTCCGGCAAGTGCCGTTCAACTGCAGTTCTGCATGCCTGATTCATCCCATTGGCGTAGAGATTGTGATACTTGGAAAATGCTGCGGGACTGCCGTCGTTATTGACTGTCAAGTTTTCGGGGACGGTATAGGTGGTGCGGTCAAAAAATGATCCAGTGAAATCTG
>JAIPFU010000048.1 GCA_021736505.1 Spirochaetia bacterium
CTCCTTGAGTCGAGTGTTCTTTAGAAAGTCTCCATGCCCACTTTCTTTCCGTTTCCCAATCCCCGAAATTCCTGCTGTAGAGCCAGCCCTGCAGATATTTCCCATCTATGTGAACAATCTCTCCCAGCTCCCCGGATTCCACAGTCTGTTTAAGTAGACGTGAAGCTGCAGAATTTCGTTTTGAAAAATTTATCATGGTATGCAGGGATGTATGCAGAAATGCAGTTCTCATCTCTTCAGCCTGGATAAGTGTCTGGGCCATGGGCTTATCACAGAAAACACTATAACCGGCGTTCAAGCCTGCCATCACGACGGGGTGGTGCAGAAAATCAGGAACCGCTGCCAAAACTGCGTCAAGTTTTTCCTGCTGAATCATCTGGTTATAATCCGTATATACCCGCGGAATCCCCCATTGCCGGGAAAATGAAGTTCCTTTTTTCAAGGAAGGATCACAGCAGCTTTGGATAACTGAAGCACCGTTACGCGGAAAGACCTTTGCATAATGGTTTCCCATAAAACCGCAGCCCACAAGTCCCAGACGGATTTTTCCAGTCCCATTACTTCTTTCCCAGTATTTCTGTAACTCAGTTTCCTTAATAGACACTCTAGATTCACCTCATGTGTACCATTTTTCTCTGCTGAACTGCAGTTTCATTTTACATGATCCAAATATTATTGCCTGCATACTCCAGTTGAATGTCTAATGATAAACCCAGTATCAAGAGAACGCAATTCCCCATTTTCACTTGGAGCTGTTTCTCCTTCAATTATACTGATGAGTATACGCACGGCTTCACTACCCATTTTTGTTATAGGCTGATGAATGGTGGTAAGGGGGGGATTTGTATCTTTGGCAGGCCCGAGATTATCAAAGCCGATGATACTGACATCCCGCGGTACTTCGAGCCCCCGTTCCTTACAGTAGAGAAAAACCCCCATGGCCTCTCTGTCGGAAGCGCAGAAAATAACCGAAACAGGATCGTCCCTATTCAGCAGAGAATCCGAAGCCCGGTACCCGCTGGTCTTTGAAAAATTCCCTTCAGCAATTTCAGTCTGTAGATCCATCTCCCTGCACACATTCGTAAAAGCCTTGAGACGTTCCCTGCCGTCCCAGTATGAGAGATCACCAGTGATATAGCCCAGTCGCCTATGCCCCAGGGAGACTGCATGACGAACAGCTTCACGGGTACCCTTGCAAGGATCACTATTTACACAGTTCATACCGGAAACTTTATTGTTTAGAAGTACAAAAGGGATTCTCTTCTGTTTCAGTTCTTCAAAACGAGGATCACCCAGGGGAGAAACAGAGAAAACCAGTCCGTCAACTTCTTTTCCATAAACGTAGGTACTGAGATCTTTATATTCCTCTTCAACCTTATCAAGAATAATGTTGATGGTATATTTATGCTGTTCTGCTTGTAAAAGAACCCCATCAAGAAGACGCGGAAAATAGGCCCTGGAGAAAGGAGAAAATGATTTATATGTTCTGACCACAAGGCCTAACCTATATGTCCTGTTTGAGGCTAGCAGTACAGCCTGTCTGTTAGGGATATAGCCGAGCTCCCGGGCAACCTGTTTAACCCTTTCCCGGACCTCAAGAGAAATCATCTTTGAATCATTCAAAGCCCTTGAGACAGTGGATTCAGCAACTCCTGCTGCTTTTGCGACCTCTTTTCTGGTAACTTTTTTTCTCACAATCAACAACGTCCTTTAATTTCGGGTATTGTATAATATAACTTTTATGTTCGTCGAGTGGGAAACGAATAGATTTCACCCGTAAAGTAAGCGAAACTGCTGAAAATGCTGAAACTGCTGACGATTCTGAATCTTTACACCCCCGCTAATTAGGGTATTCCGTTTACACAGTATTAAGCAAACCCCATACACACATCAAAAACAGCCCCGGAAAGAATCCATCTCCCCCGGGGCCTGTTCAAAGAAAGTAATTCTTGTTTTTAGCTCTGCCTTCTGCACACAAAAGCAGACAAGCTCAGATACAGAAAATTACATTCGCCTTCAACTGACTCATACTCTTTAGAATACCGAATCCGGTGTATAATAATCTTCAGCATTCTCTTCGGTAATAAGCTCGGCAGCTAGGATGATCTTAGATGGAACAGCCTGCTGATAATATCCAGGCAGGGAAATGCCTTTTGTCCCATAAACTGCCAGGGATACTCCGGTTGCCGCCATTGACGGATGATAGGTAACATCTGCTTTCACAAGTTCGTCCCCATCAATAATCATCTTGATAATATCTTTTGAACCGGCACCGCCGAGAAAAATATCAATATCATTTCGGCCGGATTCTTTGTATGCCTGGAGAACACCTTTGAGAACATCATCATCCTGGGCAAATACAGCATCAATATCATCATACTTCTGGAGATAGTTTTCCATAATCTCCAAACCTTTTTGTGTTGACCAGTAAGCAGGCTGAGAATCAAGAATCTCTATACCTGGATACTCATCCATAACAGCTTCAAATGCTTCAACCCGCTCAGTGTTAATCACACAGGGAATTCCTTCCAAAGCTACAATTTTCCCTCTGCCGTTCAGCTCTTCAGCCATCCACTGCGCACTCACACGACCAAGTCCGGGATTATCACCTGCTATATAGGCATCCGAAATACCGCTCTTAGTCAGCCCACGGTCAATAACAACGGTATAAATACCAGCTTTATGAGCCTCTTCTACAACAGGCGTCAAGGGAGCCGAATCATGGGGCAGTATAACTAGTGCATCAATTTCCTGTACCATAAGGTCTTCAACAACAGCTACCTGGGATGCAGGATCAGCGGCGGTTTTCATGATGAATTCAATACTCGGGTCCCGGGCTTCCCACTCCTTAATAGCCTTTTCAGCCCACCAAACTACTCCGCCTGTCCAACCATGGTCTGCGGTGGGTACCGTAACTCCAATCTTCACAGCTTCACCGCTGACTGTTTCAGCCTCAGCAGCTGCTTCACCATCTCCCTGTGCAAACACTAACGTACTCACACACATAAGAACCAATAAAACGACTAACGCTTTCTTCATGAATTCCTCCTTAATTAGACTCTAAGCAAATTGTATTTTCAGTTCCCTGCAGTCTTAGCCTGTTCAGGAACTTTTATTTTTTTTGTACTGCAGCAGTACAGCAAAGATGATTACCAAACCCTTTACTGTTCCCTGCAGATAGGGTGAAACCCCCATCATATTCAGCATATTATTAATAATACCAAGAATTACAGCTCCTAAAACGGTCCCGATAACCGTCCCGCTTCCGCCGGACATCGACGTTCCGCCAATCACCACCGCAGCAATTGCATCCAATTCATACGCATTCCCGGCATTTGATGAACTGATAGAATTCAGCCTTGATGAAAGCATTACAGCGGTCACTCCTACGGTTAATCCAGTGATAACATACGCCATAAATCTTACTAACCGAGTCTTGATCGCAGAATATCTGGCAACCTGTTCATTCGCTCCAACAGCGCAAATATAGCGACCGTAGCGTGTATGATTTAACAGCAGGTGCAGCAGGATGGTAAGCCCAATAAAAACCCAGACAGGAATAGGAATACCCAAAAAGAGTCCGGATCCAATATTCTGATATGCAGGGCTCTCAGACCGATATTCACCGGCATTTACAAAATAGAGGGTTAGGGAGCGAAATATGGACATGGATCCGAGGGTTACGATAAATGAGGCTATTTTAAAGCGTGTAACAATGAACCCGTTAAATGCTCCGCTCGCCGCCCCTATCAGAAGCGCAGCTAGTATTGCTAAGAAAATACTGAAGCCCGTAGCTCCTGTTGCATTCAGAACGAGAATTGCAAGACCGCCGACAAAGGCGGTCATGGATCCAACAGATAGATCAATCCCGCCGGAGATAATGACAAAAGTCATCCCCAGCCCGATAATGCCCGTGTATGATACCTGCCGTAAAATATTGAGCAGATTTCTTCCTTTCAGGAAATAGGGACTGGAAAGTGATGCAATAACAAATATAATGATCAGCGCGATCAGGGCAGCATACTTTGATAAATCGACATCCCTAATTGTTTTTAGTTTCATACGCTTATTCCTTCCTTTATTCCTGTTGCATAAAACATAATTTCTTCTTCACTCATATCCTTATCCTGTATTTCCCCAGCAAGTCGGCCTTCCCGCATGACAAGGACCCTATGGCACATACCCATAATCTCTTCCAGTTCTGAGGAAATGAACATGCAGGCAATATTCTCTTTCGCCAGTTCCCGGACAAACTGATAAATCTCCATTTTCGCATTAACATCTATTCCCCGGGTCGGTTCATCAAGGATGAGTATATCCGGTTTTGTGTCCATCCATTTTGCAAGATAGACTTTCTGCTGATTGCCGCCGCTGAGAAAACGCAACTTGGAAAAGAGAGAAGCCGCTTTAATATTGAAGCTTCTGACATATTCATCTGTGGCAGCCTGCTCTTTTTTTCTATCGATGAAGCCTTTAATATATCGGCGCAGAGAAACCAGCGTTATATTCTGGGGAACGGTAAAATCCATGATAAGTCCCTTTCCCTGTCTGTCTTCAGACAGATACGCTATCCCATGCTTAACTGCCTCCCTGGGATGATCAATCTCCACTTTTTCTCCGCTAATAAAAACTCTCCCGCCGCTTTTCTGCCTGATCCCCATGATCGTTTCCGCTAATTCGGTCCTGCCGGCACCCATAAGTCCTGCAAATCCCAGAATTTCCCCCCTCTTCAGGGAGAAGCTGATATTATCCAGCAGACCGGGTACTGTAAGTCCCTCCACTTTAAGTATGTCCTCTCCTTGAGTGAACTGCTTCCGTGGAAAAACCTGGTTCAGCTCTCTCCCGACCATTCCTCTAGCCATCTGATCTATACTGAGAGAAGCAGTGGGGGATAAACTGATCTGTTCGCCATCCCTGAGAATCAGAACCCTGCCGCAGACAGCTTTAACCTCCTTGAGTTTATGGGAAATAAAAACAATAGAGACGCCCCGTTTTTTCAGTTTCTCCATGATATGAAAAAGAATTTTTACTTCATCTGAATTGAGCACCGTCGTGGGTTCATCCATAATGAGAATCTTCGATTCATGCACCAGGGCTTTTCCAAGCTCTACCATCTGCTTCTGAGCTACACTCAAATCCATCATTCTGGCATCCGGACTGATATCTGTCTGCAGCTCTGAAAGGACCTCTTGGGTTCTGCGTCGCATACTTGCTTTATCTAAGAGCCCGTTTTTCACCAGTTCATTGCCGAGAAAAACATTTTCAAATACCGCAAGGGTGCTAACAAGGTTGAATTCCTGTGGGATCATGGTGATACCGAGCTTTTTAGCATTGATGGGATCACGTATTTCGACCTGTTCCCCACCCATTCGGATTATTCCTTCCGTGGCTGAGTAGATCCCACTGAGAATCTTCATGAAAGTCGATTTTCCAGCTCCATTTTCTCCGATGACACCAAGAATTTCTCCCTGGTTCAAAGACAATGTAACTTTGTTGAGCACCCGGACACCGGAAAACTCCTTTGAGACGGATTCGGCTTCAAGAAGTGCTGTATTCATGCAAAACTCCTTACTGTTCCATGGCTCCGTCAAACTGTACATTGGAGGGCTGAAAGTCTTTTTCCTTTACAAACCTGCAGGACTCCTCTGCGCCGTACATCCGTTCCATACCATTATCTTCCCACTCCACGGACAGGGGACCGGAATAGTTTATATCGTTCAGCGCACGGATTATCTCTTCAAAATTGACATCCCCATGCCCGAGGGATCTGAAATTCCATCCCCTGCGGTGGTCACCGAAGGGAAGATGCGATCCGAGGATTCCTGATCGCCCGTCCAGAGTGACCGAGGCATCCTTCATATGTACGTGATAAATCCTGTCAGGAAAATCTTTGATGAAAACTTCAGGGGTCATACCCTGCCAAATCAGATGGCTGGGATCAAAGTTCAGTCCCAGGGTTTCCCGGTAATCAAAAACTTCAAAAAGCTTTTTGGTGGTCCAATAGTCATAGGCTATCTCTGAAGGGTGCACTTCAAGAGCAAATTTAACACCGGCATCATCGAAAACATTAAAAATGGGAGTCCAGAGTTCAAGTATTTCCTTGTAGCCATCTTCTACCATGTTTGCTGAATTCTGTGGAAAGGAGTAGAAAAATTTCCAAATCGGGGATCCCATAAATCCGGTGACCACTTTACAACCCATGGCTGCGGCTGCTTTCGCCGTAAGCTTCATTTCTGAAACAGCCCATTCTCGTATCTTTTCCGGATTCCCCTTATATGCATCGGGGGCAAAACCGTCTAACCGTTTATCCCAAAGATCTCCTACGCACTGGCCGGCTAAATGCGCTCCCAGTGCCCAGCATTGTAACCCGTTCTTCTCCAGTATACGTTTTCTCTCCTGCACATAAGCGGAGTCAGAGGCTGCTTTTGAAACATCCATATGATCACCCCAGCAGGCGACTTCTATTCCGTCATATCCGAATTTTCCCATGGTTTCACACAGATCTTCAAATTTCATATCCGCCCATTGTCCGCTGAAAATTGTTACCGGCCGTGCCATAATCATTCTCCTTTTCTTTTAAAAAATCTCATGTTTCTGTACATGTTCCATATGTCAATACATATATATGTCCGTGAGATGCTCTGCTTAGAGCATGTTTACCCAGGCAGCTTCCTTTTTTGAGCTTTCCACACATTTTTCGATGAAGAGGACTCCTTCATAACCCTTTTCAAGCTGCGGGAAATCCATATCATCGCTGGTCAGCGCTTCTCCATTCTTCTTCTTCCGCAAAGCGCCTGTATAGGTTTTATAAATATTCGCAAAGGCTTCAAAATACCCTTCGGGATGTCCTGCCGGAACTCTGACTAGGGAATTCGGATGCTCTGAAAAGGCATCTCTTCCCCGGGATAGGGTTTTTACTGGTTCACCAGCTACGGCTAGCTGAAAATGATTCGGATCTTCCTGATTCCAGGTGACAGAACCTTTTTCGCCGTAGACTCTTACCTGCAGAGCATTATCACTTCCCCATGCAATCTGCGAGCACCAGTAAATCCCTTTTGCACGATTCTCATAGTCCACCATGATCGTAGCATTATCATCCAGCTGTCGACCCTCTACCATAATATCCATGCGAGCGCTCAGCCGTTTGATCTTCAGGTCAGTCATATAGGAGACCATATTTTCCATGTGGCTGCCGATATCTCCGACGCAGTTGGATATCCCGCTTTGCGCTGGATCCGTTCTCCAGGCAGCCTGCTTATTTTCTCCGGATTTTTCCACGGGTTCTGCAAGCCAATCCTGGGGATACTCGGCATTTACAAAAGTAATTTCCCCAATGGTTCCCTGCTGTATCAGATTTCTAATCTCCTTGACCGCTGGATAACCAGTATAGGTATAGGTAATACCGAAGAGCAGATCCTTTTCCTTCGCCAGTTCCATCAGTTCTCGGGCTTCCGCACTTCCTGTAGTCAGCGGTTTATCACATACAACATGAATTCCTTGCTCTAGGAATGTCCTGGCAATTGAGTAATGAGAGCTGTTGGGAGTTACAATTACTACAAAATCAATACCGTCTTCATGCTTTGCTTCCTCATATGCCATCTCAGTATAGGATTCGTAGAGCCTGGACTTATCAATATGGAGCGCGGCACCTGTGGAGAGCGTCTTCGCTAGACTTCTCGAAAAACATCCGGCTGTCAGTTCAGCCTGATCATCAAATCGTATAGCCCTTCGATGGACATCCCCAATAAAGGAGCCTTCACCACCGCCGACCATTCCGTACCGTAATCTGCGGGCTGCTTCTGAGGTTCTGCTTGCTTCAATCATATTGTTCTCCTCCTAACTAAAAATTCCTCACAAATAAAATAATCATATTAAAAATGTCAATACTGTATGCTTCTTATGCACGCACGTGCGTACAGTGTAAAAAAATCCCTGCTCATTCAATCAACTGTCCAGAAATCTTGAATTTACTGCAGGAAATCAAGCGGTTTTTTCAGTATATATCAAGTAGTATGATCCATTCATATGCACGCGGGTGCGCTTGATATAATCAGACTACCATGCCTGTTTTCTGAAATCAAGAAATTTTTTTAGAAATTCTCTAAATTTTTATTTATCCCTAAGTTTTACGGCAGGGTTCATGCATTTCAAATTACGGTGCTTCAGGAATGAATACGATTACAAGTTCCGAGGAAGAAAACACTTTACTGGTTCCGAATTAATGCATGCACATATTCCGCCACGGCGGACAAGTCAGGGAAAATCCGTTCTGCCAGCTCTTTGCAAGCATGGTCAGGAGCTTTTATATCCGGAATCATAATAGATCTGATGCCTGCTGCAGCTGCGGCGGCGATCCCCGCATGGGAGTCCTCTAGAACAAGACAATAATCCGGCTCTACAGCTAGTTTTTCTGCGGCGGCGAGAAAAATATCGGGCTCGGGTTTTCCCCTGCTTATTTCATCTCCGCAGACGACAGTATCAAATCGTTCATATAATCCGGCTATTCGAAGTACCTTTTCCGCTTGGCTGCGTTCCGTAGATGTTGCCACGGCTTTACGGATTCCGTGGCGCTCAAGCAATTCGAGCATGCTTAACAACCCGGTTTTTAAGGGAACTCCCTGCTTCTTGAAGCGTTCAAATTTCTCCTGAATCCGCAGTTTTCGAACTGTATGATAATCAAAACCGGCTCCCAAGGCTTCTCTGAACATTGCCTCGGTATCCTCCCGGGTGCGGCCTACGGTATTGAGAATCAGTGATTCAGGAATATCGTATCCCCTGGCGAGCCCGATAGAGCGCCATAGCTCCATATCAAGCCTTTCTGTATCGATCATCAAGCCGTCCATATCGAAAATCACAGCATCAATACGATTGCCGCGCTTTCCTGATGACTCTGGAAAAGTTTTCATAGCCTGTATATTCCTTATTCTGGTACCTGCTGTCTCTCTTATGCATTTTAGTCTGGGCTTTACTCTTTGTATATCCCCTGCTTGTTTTGCGGTATAATTCCCAGATGATTTTTTTACTGGGAAATATTCACAGCATGTTCCGCCTTCATGTGCAGAATGTCCTGAAAAATTATGACTTGACCAGAGAGATCTTTGCTCGTATGATTTTATAAAAATCTTACATTAATAGAAAATAGACAGGAGAATATACTCATTCTGTTCGCAGGAGTTTTATGCCATGAGTAAACAGATCTTCTTTCTCTTACTTACTTTCAGCCTCCTTTGCGGAGCTCTTTCCCTAGTCTCGGCTGAAGAGTTGAGTGCTGACTCTGGAAGCGGTACGTACTGGAGCCAGACGATCAGCAGCGGTCTTGGAGGAGGTTCAGCAAAGGACTCATCCATATCACCTCTGGTAAAATCTGGATTTCACAGTTTCTTCAACCACGAAAATCTGATTGATTTCGGCGGGCTGATAAACGATACGGATTTCGGCGTAGTTTCAGGCTTCTCATTGATCCAACAGGATGCTTTAGCTGATCTCATGCCTTTTTTCATGACCCCCTATATGTATCTGCAGAACAATCTCCGCTTCCGGCTTGCCCGGGAAGACTTCCCGGATTCTGCCGGTTTCACCTGGGAGCCCTTTTCCTCTCCAGTACTCTCTTTTCAGCCCGATTTTTGGCAGATCTCAGCCGGCGGGGGTTTTGATGTCGGAGCACTCTTCATGCTTCATTACGTCAACAATGCTCCAGCTTTCAGACATGGTGATGCTTCTCTCACGGCATCTGTCCAGGCTGCACTGAATTTCAGCACTTCCTTCTTTTCCTGGAACCCCCTCTACTGCAGCCTGCAGGCAGTAATTACCAGTTCCCTGGTAAGCATCTACAACACCTATCCCTATGCACCGAACATTCCGCCGGGGGACAACACAGATTGGAAGGTATTTTTTGATCACTACGCCGTAGCAGGAATTCCCAATGCCTGGAAGACACGAACAGAAGTAAACTTGGCCATTCATCTCGATAACGGGCACAGCGTCAGCTTCGGCTATCTGCATAATTTGTATAATTTCAAGAAAATTGATATCGATATCCAGGGAGGAAGCAGCCTCTTCTCCCTGGGCTATACCATTCCTTTCTCAAAACCTGAAACATGGAGGTATGCACGATGACTCCATTACGAAATACAATCCCGAAATCCAGTAAACCTTCCCTGTTTCCTTACAAACTGATCCTCCCCTTGCTGCTCTTTTCAGCACTCTTTGGACTCCTGCTTATCTCCTGCAGCAATCCGCTCATGGAAGACGGCTTCTCCACTGATGCATATACCAATTTAGATTATCTCTGGGAGGATCTGGATAAGCGCTACGCCTATTTTAAGGAGAAGGGAATTGATTGGGAAACCCAAAAAACCAAATATCATGATGAATTAGATAAAAAAGCAGAAGACGGAACGATTACCCACATGGAGCTCTTCAACATTCTAGCCGAGATGCTGAAAGAGCTGCGGGACGGCCACGTCAATCTCTACGGCCCGGTTCATACGTCATACTATAATGTCCGTAAGTACCTTGTTTCTGGATATGACAGGCAGCGCATGCTCTACAGATATCTTGATATTAACTCACCTCATCTGCTTAATGATATTTTTATTACTACAGGCTCCAGTACCGTAAAACACGGTATAAAGGCCCAATACCCCTATCATGGGGCACAGACTCCGTATCAGGTTTTTTCAATATGGAAGGATACTCCGGAACCGGAGGGAGAAGAGACACACACCGTTCTGTACATCACCTACAGCTCATTTATGGACTCCCTTCAAAGCATAGATTCCGTTCTGAGATATATCCATGAGCATGAAGACCTGGACGGATATATCATAGATCTCAGGGGCAACGGCGGCGGCAAGCTGCAGAATGTCCACAGCCTCATGGGACGCATTGTTCGGGAGCCTGTGACAGCCTATTACGAGATGCGTAAGTCCTTGG
>JAIPFU010000049.1 GCA_021736505.1 Spirochaetia bacterium
TGCAGAGGTTTGATTTCACTGAAACCCCCGGAATACTTCCGAGTTTTCCGGTTAGGCTGCCGATTGTATCAGAGTTTGTATCTACAATGAGGGTAATAACTGATACATCTTTTTCCTTGTACGGAACCCCGGTGCGACTGAGGATATCATCTCCAAATTCTGATAAAAGGGTATTTACTTTCTGGGCATTCTCCTTTCTGTTTTCGATAATGATGCCTATGAATCCTAAACGTTTTTCCATCACCTGTTTTTTCTCCTTTCCCTATCCCTGTCTGAATTTGCAGCTCTATTTGCATCTGCTGTTTAGCGATTTCATTTTAAGGCTGATGCCTTTGCTTTAGAGATTACTGCTTTTTTTATCTATATACGCTGGCAAAAAAATTAGTGATAAGCGGAAAATATCTAGAAAAACGCTTCTCTCTAATGAATTTACCCTGCCGAAAAGTCTATCACTAAGTTTTTTGCCAGCTTTTAAACTATAAACTTCTTTATTAATTTCTTTTTGAATGATATGAAATCAAAGGTGATCTGTAAATACCCGCAAGCAAAGCTGAAATCATCCGCTTCCTATTTATCCGGTGAAACGTTCGAGATCCCATATCTTACTGTATTACATTTCCGCTGATACACGATAACTTCAGTTGTTGAATTCGAGCAAATAAGAGTGATGCAGTTTGTATTTTGTCAGTATCGATGTATAATGGGTGCTGTAAAGACATCTTCATATCTTCAGGGGACTTCAATGAGTAGACAAAAACACTATCTTGAACAATTGACCGGTGTATTCGGTTATCCCGTGGCAGAAAATCCTACGGTAGTTATTCAACAGGCCGCTTTCAGAGAGCTCCATCTTCAGTGGAGATATCTCACTATTGAAGTAAAGCCTGGTGACCTCAAAGAGGCTATGCAGGCAGTCAGAGCCCTGAATATGCGGGGAATTAATCTCACTATTCCGCACAAGGTTGCTGTGCTGGAACATCTTGATAAAATAAGTGATTCAGCCTCCATCATTGGAGCAGTAAATACTGTGGTCAACAAGCAGGGGATACTTTATGGTGAGAACACCGACGGTAAAGGTTTCTTTCGTGCCCTCACGGAGGATGCCGGAGTAAATCCTGAAGGTAAAACGGTGCTTCTCCTTGGAGCCGGAGGCGCTGCCCGGGCAATTGCCGTAGAGCTTGCACTAGCTGGTGCTAAGCACATCACCATTATGAACAGAACTGCAGAACGCGGAAAAGAACTGGTTTCCCATGTGCAGAAAAAAACTTCCTCCAGCGCCAAATTTCTCCCGTGGAAATCGGGTGCTGCTGTCCCTGAAGAGACAGATATTGTTGTAAATGCAACTTCCATCGGGCTTGCTCCCGATATTTCAGCCAAGCCGGACATCAACTATGATAGCCTGTGTTCCGGGCAGACTGTCTGTGACATCATCCCAGCTGCATCCACTCCCTTCCTTGAGGAGGCTAAATCCAGGGAACTGACAGCCATCGACGGACTTGGGATGCTGGTTTATCAGGGGGCAATCGGGTTTACGCTATGGACTGGCCTTGAAGCCCCGGTAGACGTCATGCGCAGAGCCCTGACAGCAGAATTCTCCAAGACAGGGTCCAAGAAAGGGGAATAAGAAAATCACATTTTGTAAATTGCCTGGACTGTTGATGCCCTTACCATTCAGTCTTTCATCATTCAGTATTATCATCAGTTTTCTTGCCAAATTTTCTTGTCAAATAAAACATATATCTGAAAGCAAGTTTACTGCCAGACAGGAATGTACAGGAATAATACCCATTAAATCGCCGGGTTTAACGGATGACAAGAATTCCTCATCCCCGCAATGGACTATTCCATGCTCCTGGGAAACTGAAGAAACATAGGTATTAGAGATCATGTCTCCCCAACCTTTGTCGTTTATCCGTACTATCTGTCCGTAACTTATTCTTTCATACTCTGTTCCATTCTCTACTACATGCTCTTTCAGGCTCTGTTTTGAAAGATGCACTGCCCCGCCGTATATAATGATTTTCTGTTTCTGTTTATGGACAGAAACTACAGGACAAAAAACCACCAGAGAAATATCTTCCAATAAACAGGAACCGATGCTTTTTTGCTGTAAATCATAAAAAACAAAATTACCCGGCCGTATCTCATCGGCACCTTCAAAATTTTCGGACAAGCTGCATGATGGAGTATCACCCACTGAAATGACGGCTTCACTGCTGTATTTCAGGACTAAGCTCTTCAATTCTGCAAGCTGTCGTAAACTGTCAGACTGGATAGCTAAAATCTCCTCTTTACTCCCGGCATGATATGTATGTCCATCATGCGCCAGTAATCCTTTAATGTGAGTTTTCGAAGAATCCGCCGCTGCTTTCAGCACTCTTTCAAGTTCAATAGTATTGCTGCTCTCAATCCCAGCTCTATGATATCCCGTATCTATTTTAACAAATACCGATACAGGATCTGCAAGATGTTCATCCAGATACCGAATGCTTTCAGCGGATTCAACTAATAGGTTTAATTGAATGCTGGCGTTTAATTCATTGATCGCTTGAATTTCCCTGAGGTTGACGGGAAAGGCAATGGTAATATCCTTCCAAGCCTTATCTGCAAAAAAATGCGCCATTTTAACAGAAGAGACAGTTATGTCGGTAACTCCTTCCTGTCGAAAGAGTTCCCCAATTTCTAAGGATTGATGCGTTTTAAAATGGGGCCGGAAATGTACATGATGTCTTTCTGCTTTCTTCACCATGCGCCTGATATTTTTTTTACATGTTTCTTTATCAACCACCAGCTGCGGTCTGATTATGCTGTTCATGTCCATTGCAGTTTTAGTACCCCGGTGTCTCAACCATAAATCCTATCTGCTTTGCCCCTGCCTGGGAGGCAATATCAGCAAGCCTAATGATTGTTCCATAGGGTATTTTCCTATCAGCAGATATCGTTACCAGTCCGCTGCTGTTCGGCAGCTGTCGCTGAATTGCTTCCTTCAGTTCTGAAAAAGCTGTCTCCTTATCTCCCACCCAAATATTGCCTTCAGTATTAATGCTTACAATAATTTCCTGATTAGTACTGGGAACTCCCTGCCCGGATTCCGGGAGATCCACGGGAATAGAGGGCCGTATAGCCATGGAGGTTAACAGAAAAAATATGAGGAGCAGAAATATCATGTCTATGAGCGGAGTTAAATCAGCAAACAGCATTTCTCCGGGTTTTGCTTTGTGCCGATATTTCTCAGAAAACCGCTTCATGAATTTTTCTCCTTTGGATCAAGCCCTTTGAAACCGTAGAGTTTCTTGCTTGAACTCTCTTTTTTGGGATCACTTTTTACCGAATTCCCCTTTTCCGGTTTTTTCTCTTCCGGTTTTTCTTTTTTAACTCCTTCTTTTTCTTGACTGTTTGTATCCTTGAGTGCTGCTTCTTTTTGAGCTTCCTGCTTGGAAGGAACTGGCTTGGGAGTCTCTTTTTTCACTGCTTCCGCCTTCGGTGCTGCAGGCTTGGCTGGAGTTTCCTTGGAGCCTGACTCTTTGGGTGATTCCGCCTTCGGTGCTGCAGACTTGGCTGGAGTTTCCTTGGAGCCTGACTCTTTGGGTGATTCCGCCTTCGGTGCTGCAGACTTGGCTGGAGTTTCCTTGGAGCCTGACTCTTTTGATGCTTCCGCCCTCGGTGCTGCAGACTTGGCTGGAGTTTCCTTGGAGACTGACTCTTTGGGTGATTCCGTCTTGCCGGCTCCTTTCAGGTCAGCAGCATCCTTGGGGAGTACTTCCTTGGGTGATGCATCTTTAGGTGCTTCCTGCTTAGGGGGTGCAGGCTTGGTTAGCGCTTCCTTGGGAACCGCCTCTTTGGGAGTCTCTTTAGGTGTCTCTTTGGGTGTCTCTTTGGGAAAGGTTTTCTTGGCAGCTGACTGCACGGAGCTTCCCACTTTAGAGGAAAATTCCTTTTCACTTAGCTTTTCAGGAATCTCTTTTTTTGTGTTATCTACTTTGGGAATGTCCATTTCAGGCTTTAGAACCGCAGGAATTTCCTCTTCTTTAGCATTTTTCGGCCCCTCTTTTTTCTCCTTCAGGCGTTCATCTTCTCGTTTAAGCTCTTTCCGCTCATCCTTCTTGTTTTTTACGATTGTGTTAAGATAGGCATTGCCGGATAAACCGGAACGCAATCTGTCATGAAGACTGCTTTTCCCTTCAGAAGCAGTCCCTTGTCCTTGTCCTTGTCCTTGTCCTTGTCCTTGTCCTTGTCCTTGTCCTTGTCCTTGTCCTTGTCCTTGTCCTTGTCCTTGTTTTGTTTTCTCCGGACTTTTTCTGAGACTCTGTCCGCCCAACTGTATTTTTGTTGAATCTGCGGAACTAGACACTTTCGGCTCTCCATGTACCGCCGGCTGAGTTTTTTCCTTAGATTCAGCGGTTTTCTCCCCTTTTCCTCCAGTCCCAGGCACTGCAGAAGGTTTTTCTTGAGTCTTGGAAGTCTTTGCTGCGGAACTATCTGCAGATACCTTCGGAGCAGCATTCGAAACTTTCTCTGGAGTTTTTTCCAATCCCGCAGCAGCTGCATGTTCAGCTTTCTCAGATGCTGACTTTTTCTCATCTGCAAACTTTCCCTCCGCCGTTTTCTTTTCTTCAACTGCAGGCTGTGCAGTTACTGGTTTCTTATCAGCAGGAGCTTGGGCAGTCGCCGGTTTTTTATCAGCTGCAGGCTGGACAGTATGGGAAAAGCCTTTTTTGGGATATGCTGAATATCTTTTCTGCGAAATATCCAGCTCCTCAAGGTAAGATTCCGTAAACACTTGTGATATGAAAGACCAGCTTTCAACCTGTTTGTTCAATAGGTGGTGGGCAATCTGGGCTGGTATCCCAATAGTCAAACCGGTAATGGTAGTAATCATAGCCTCCCAAATTCCGCCAGCCAAAACCGTCGGATTTACAACAGCGGATACCTGAGAAACATCAAAGAAGGTCTGGGAAAGACCAAGAACTGTTCCGAAAAGGCCGATCATAGGAGACATGCGGCCGATCAATTCCAAAAGATGCAGATACCGCTCAGTCTGCTCCATAAGCACCGCAGCTTCAGTTTCAATGCGCTTTTCTGCAGATTCCTTATCAGGCTTTGCATTTTTCACATGAGAGACAAGGGTATAGATAGGTGATAAGTCTTCTCTCAGCTGGTCCAGAGCAATATCATACCCTTCATCCTCCGCTATATCAAAAATACCTTCTATATATCTTCTGCTGATGTGCAGGCGCGAAAATTCCACGA
This sequence comes from Spirochaetia bacterium, assembly GCA_021736505.1. The sequence goes on from JAIPFU010000049.1 coordinate 5,251, forward strand.
TTTTATAGATGATGACGGCTATCATAACAATTGAAAACAGCAGAAGCGGGTACATCAGTAATCCGCCTTTAATAAAGAAGTCCACCATTACTTTTCTCCTTATGGTTTGTAATATCTATTATAGATTATCTACGGGCTCTCTTCCATGGTAAATTCAAAACGTTTTCGTGTTTTCCAGGGTTCTTCCCTCTCATTAAAAGACCAACTGCTGACGGCTTCCAGTACCGCTTCCTCAAAAACATCATTTCCGGATTTGTCAATTGTAGTAATCTGAGCTACCCGCCCGCTGCTCCCGACAACAATTTCCACGACGACATATCCGCTCCATCCTCTTCGCCTGGCAATTTGGGGATATACAGGTTTGGGAAAGCCTTCCAGCTCTTCCACCTCTCCGGCTTGTATGAATTTTGGGCTTTCAGTCTCTTTGGTTTTTAGTGCTGATGCTGACGTACTCGGTTTCAGTCCTTCTGCAGTTTCCACAGAGAACCCACTGTCCGATTCTGGTTTTACTGATTTAACAGATTCTTGAGGCGGATTTATATCCGGTAAACCCAAGGATTCAAATGAGATCATGGGAAATATTGCTTCCTCCTGATCATCCGTTTCAGCTGTTTCAGCTGTTTCCGATTCTTCCGGGATTTCATCGGCCATATCTTCATCGATTGCATCCTGAAGCTTCGGTTCAGCTTCTGGTTTTTCATCCTCAGACTTCGTTCCCTCAGTCTCCCTGCTTTCTTCTTCCAGGCCATTTTCTTCACCAGGAGTTTCTGCGGATGAAATATCCTCACCAGTCTCTCTTATCGAAGGTTCTGCTTCAGCTAATTCCCTCTCTAGGCTCTCTTTTGTGTCAGCTGGTTCCTCTTCGACACTTTTTTCTTCTTCAGCAGTCTCTTTTTCAGCAGTCTCTTTTTCAAAAATTTCTTTTTCAGAAGCTCTATCAAGTTTTTGATCATCAGGAACTTCCCGAGCCTCAAAAACTTCCCGATCTTCCATGACTTCAAGAGTATCTGCATCCATCCTGGCTTCCTGAGCTTCCTGAGCTTCCTGAGCTTCCTGAGCTTCCTGAGCTTCCTGGGCTTCCTGAGCTTCCTGGGCTTCCTGGGCTTCCTGGGCTTCCTGGGCTTCCTGGGCTTTCAGATCTTCTTGGGTCCTTCGAGCCTCCATAGCTGCACGAATAGCCTGAAGTAACTGGTCATAAGAAATATCATCCCGCTCTTCTCTTGGTGTTACAGCTATTTGCGGCACCTCTTCCTTTTCACTTATTTCTTCTTTCTCAGGTTCCTCTTCCGCTGTGTCTGCGGGGACGGATAGAAAGCGAAGAATTTCCCGGAGATTTTCCCGCTGGGACTGATCCTCTGCACCAGGAAAAAATCCTTCCATCGGAAGTACTGAGCGAAATGAAAGTTGGGAAGAAGCTTCAGGCTCAGCCTCCGCAGCATCTTCGGCAGCAGCCTGTTCCGCAGCTGCTTCTCCAGCAGCGTCTTCGCTTGGCCTCTCGGTACGTACTTCAGCCGTGGAGGTCTCCTGGGTTTCTCTTCCAGCTTCCGGAACCACGATCTGACTTTTCAGAACCTGCTCAAGGCTTTCTCTCTGCCCATCTGCTCCGACAGCACTTGGAGGAGGAACAAAGAAATCCAACCTGGGGATATCAGTTCTCCGTTCTACCTGAATGGGGAAAAATGGTTCAGAAGATATAATTTCAGTGAAAGATTCATTCGGGAATTCCTGTACATCAGGGATCTCTTCGGTCCTGGTTCCGCCATCCAGAGCCTGACTCAGAAGATCTCTCATCCGCTGCAGATCAGCTTCTGTCCTTGGGCTTTGTGTAAATGCAGGGCTTTCCGGTATTTCCGCTATTTCAAGCGGCTCCGGCGATTCTGAAAGCTCCGGTGCAGAAACTGCTGCCTCAGCAGCGCCGGCGGGTTCATCAGCTTCACCAGCGGCTGCCTCTTCAGCCGTATCTGTTCTGTCTGCCTCAGCAATGTCGTCTGACGCACCGGGCTCACCGGTTTTTCCGGGTTTGAAGGCTTCCCGGGGCGGTTCTGAAAATTCACGCGGTACCGGAATTTCAGGGGCTTCAGCTGTTTCAGCTTCCCCTTCTCCGAAAGCTGGAGCAGCAGAATCGGCGGCGGAGCCATCAGCAGGGGGAGAATCCAGGGGAATTTCACCTTCTGCTTCCGTGCTCAAGGGTCCTTCTTCAGCTGTTCCGTCAGATTCCTGCTGATACATAAGCCGAATCGTTGACAAATAGGCATCGTCCAGCTGATCTTGCTCCCGGGGCTCCGGCTGAGGGATGGGGATAAAAAAGAGTATGACATGAAAAAGCAGAGATGCCGCAAGGGTGACTGCCATGAGACCCGGGCGGCGTTCAGCGGTCCATTTGGTCATAATCCCTCCATGCATCTTTTAACAGAATAGGGAGCAGCCGTTTCAGGATGCTGCCGGGAGACTCGAATGGGTACTCCTCCTCGAGAGGAATATACCCTATTATACGGCTGTCATCCAAGGGAAGCTGACCGGAAATAGACCAGAATTCTGTTTCCAGACCGAAGGAGCGGTAGTCATCCGCATCAACGGCGCGGAGGGTAAAATAGGCGCTCATCCTTTCTTCCTCTTCAATCTGCCTCCACTCTGTTGTGCTGCGGAGTTCATTGTACTCGGGCTTGATCACTTCCTGCTGATAGCTTCGCATTCCAAAACCGTATGAGAGGTAGATAAAGAGTTCCGCATCATCGTAGGAGACAGCTTCATAACCAATCTCCTCCAGTTTCTCACGAAAGAAGCTGCTGTTCTCCGCAAAATAGGCATTGTTTCCCAGATCAGGGTGAGTTCCCTTGAGCAGTGTATACTTTGCAGCATCTTCTCCGGGATTCCCCGTGATGCTGCTGTAGGGAAGCGGCGTGGAGCAGCCCAGGAGCAGCAGGATGAGACTGGTTAAGAGAAAAAGACTGCGAAAAAGGCCCAGCAGCTGTTTCCGCTGAAGAGAATTACGCTCATAGGTTTTCCAGTGAAGCTTTTTCCCCTGCATCGTGCTATTTCCCTCCATAGGCATACTCCAAGGCTGCGGTAAAAGTCCGTCCGGGTTTCGGATAACCCGAAATATCCTTGTATGATGCATCAAATACATTGCGTACGCTGCCCGCAAAGGTCCAAGCAGGAGTAATCTGTACATCCGCCTCAAGATTGAGCAGATAATAATTATCCAATTTAGTGCTATTATTTTTATCTGTCCAGCGTTCGCCTGTATAGCTCCCCTTCATCAAGAGTTTGTGTCCTCCTTCATGTTCCAGCCGTAGTACAGCATCTCCCTGGTGTTCGGGATGATAGGGCAGTTGATTATCCGATTCATCTTCCATTCGCGTATGCATGAAGGTATAACTGCCCTGGAATACCAGACGGGTCTTCAGCGCCGGCCATATCGGGAAGGTATAGGAAATTGCCGTCTCCGCCCCGTGGATCAGCACGGTTCCGAGATTCCAAACTGAGTTATCCGTTATTAAGCCGGGATCCACGGTATCCCAGAAGATGTAATCCTCAATCTGCTTTCCAAAATAGCCCGCATACCATTCAAGACCAGAGAGGCCCGGCAAATCCTTCAGCGTAAAGCCGGCATCCCCTCCGAAACTCTTTTCCGGCTCCAGGGCGGAATCTCCCCCGCTTAAAAATGACGTTTCCGCTCCGAAGAGGTCCTGAATTGAGGGGCTGCGGTAGGCTGTGCCGATGCTGCCTTTCAGTACTAGGGAGCGATCCGCTTGAAGGGGCAGTATCCCGCCGACATTCCAGCCGGGGCTGAAAAATGCTTTCTCGTAGGGTCCTTCACTGGAGGTGATATCTGTCCAGCTGAGCTTGAGGGATGGAAAGAGTTCCAGGCGGCTGCTCTCTGTCTCCTTGAATGTCGAGTTGTAGGGGGCTATCCCCACGGCAAGCCCGGCATTCAGGTTGTGGGTCCAGCGCGAAGCATCTTCATCAGAATCGTGCTGCCAGTCATAGAAATCGGCTCCGCCGCTGTAAGTGAGATCCAAACCGGTTCTGACAAAGCCGAAATCATCATTCCTGTTGAGGATCCCCCCGTGCCAATGCAGGGACCTCTCCGTATAGCTGTCATCCACTGCAGGACCAGCATCGGGATCCCTAATTTCCTGATGCTCCCATAGCCCGCTCAGGCCGCCGATGAGGGTTCCCAGGGGAGTTTCCGTCCTGAGGTATTCCAGCTTTCCCTGAAAGCCGCTGCCCAGAGACTCTGCCTGATCCGTGGGCGGGGAAGCTGAGGAAATAAGACTTTCCGGAATTTCAGTGTCGTTCCCATGAAGGGTAAACAGGGCGTTGAGGCGCTCCCCCTCCAGGGCATTTAAATCCCAATTCATGGACAGATAGCCGCCGCCGGCTATTCCACCGGCATTATTCCTCCTTTTCCGGGTATCTGACCCTGGGGGATCATAGGGAAATTTTCCATCGGAAAAAACGCCCTGGAAACCGGCGGAGAGATCCATGCCCGAAATTCGCACTTCCCTCCCGGGGTTAGCCTCCTCACTCCCGGTGCTGAAGTCCCAGGAGGCTTCCGTATCCAAGCTTACGCTGTGGCTATGATTGCCCCAGCCGAAACTGTCCCAGTCAAAATTTCCCCAATCAAAGATATCCGTATTGAAACTTCCGCCGTAGCGGTATCCCGCAGTCAGGCCGAAGGCTTCATCGGGGGAATCATCAAGGAGAATATTCACTAAACCTCCCAGCCCGGAGGGCTGCATTGTGTCCAGAGCAGGACCCCTGTAAACCTCAACCCGCCGTATCCCCGCAGCGGGGATACTCTTCATAAGCAGGCCCGGATCATCACTGTAGAGAGGAACTGGGGAAGATGCAGACTGAATGCCGGCAAAGGTATTCCCTGAAGAAGTGCCCCGTGCAGTCATCGCCGCGGGCTGCAGCACCCCTCCCAGAGAAAACAGCTCCAGCCCGGGGATAAGCTCCACATCATCCCGCAGGCCTTCGGCATCAGCACTTCGAATTTCCCCCCCCGGCAGCTGAGAAACTTGATGAGGATGTCTTTCCGCCTCAAAACCGCTGTAGGAGCTGTAAATGGAAATCGTTTCCGGCTCCTGCTCTTCCTCAGCCGCTTGCGCAGATACAGCCGCCTGCATCGCCGGGGAAAAGGTCTCAGGTTCCCGAGAAAAATAGGCCTCCCTATCGGTATAGGAGAAAAAAACCAGTCGATTCAGGTAACGCTTAAAGGCCTCGTAGACATCTTCATCCAGATCATTGATCTCCAGTTTCAGCCCCGAAAGCTGCTTCATCATGAGGATATCCAGCAGAATCCATTCCGGGTGGAGCATCCCTGAACGGTACAAATCATTGGTTCCATAGTCGTTTACCCGTTTATCACCAGAAAAGAAATACCC
>JAIPFU010000050.1 GCA_021736505.1 Spirochaetia bacterium
AGGAACTATCGTCCCTTCTGCCGGACCAGGCGGACGGGAACTGGCTCAGCAGCATCATTGAAGGGTCTTCTCCCTCCCCTGATGAGAAAGTGCTCAACGGCTTCCTTGATCCTGCCAGGAATCTGATAAAACGGGGCGGTAAACGCTGGCGGCCGCTGATGATGGTCTGGATTGCCGAAATGCTCGGAGGAAAGGAGCGCGCGGACATTGCGTACAGCCTTACCCCGGTGGTTGAGTATCCGCACAATGGAAGCCTGATTGTGGATGACATTGAGGATGGATCGGACCTGAGGAGGGGCAAGCCGGCGGTGCATACCATATACGGAACGGACTTTTCGATCAACGCCGGAAACCTCATGTATTATCTGCCGACGAGCTGTATCGACGGTGCCGAACTTTCACTGGAAGAGAAACTGCAGGTCTATCAAATTTACAGTAAATACCTGCGGAGGGTCCATTTCGGTCAGGGTTTCGACATCTCCTGGCACAATGACAGCTCATATATCCCTGACGTGGAGTCTTATGAGCAGATGTGCCGGTTGAAAACTGGATGTCTCGCTGGAATGGCCGCAGAAATCGGAGCTGTAGCCGCCGGCGCTAGCAGAGATATGATTCTGGCATCGGGAAGAATCGCCGAAACCATGGGCTTGGCTTTCCAGATTCGGGATGATGTGCAGAACCTGACCACGGGGAATCCCGGAAAAATGCGGGGAGATGACATCGTTGAGGGCAAAAAGAGTCTGCCGCTGATTTTGTTTGCGCAGAAATTTCCGGAAAAGCGGAATGAGCTGATAGAAATCATGCGCAGCGTGCAGCAGGCGGCGGAGAATCATGCTGATGCCTCAGCGCTGCAGGATCAGATAGAAAAAGCCGTGCTTATGATGGAAAAAGCCGGTGTTATTGCCGAGGCAAAGGGCAGAGCTGAACGTCTATTCGATGATGTTATCAACGAGATGGAGATGCTTTATCCCGCTTCTGGGGCAAAGGATGAGATGCTCGCCATGTTCCAGGGTTTCCGGGGCTAAGTTCCAATTTTTCGTTGACGAAGGCATCAAGATAGACTATTTTTTGTATATGAAAAGAAACCTGCTGCAGAAACCGATACATTACTCATATAATAACGCCGCATTCATTCTGATTATCATCAATGTGGTGGTATTCTTTTTTACCTATATGAATCAGCGCCTCCTTTTATATATTGCCATGATTCCCAATCTTGTTGTCCAGGAGGGCTTCTTTTGGCAGGTTTTTACCTATATGTTCGCCCATGCCAATTTTTCCCACATCTTTTTTAATATGCTGGGGCTCTTTTTCTTCGGCGTGCAGATTGAACGGCGGATGGGAACGGGGGAGTTTCTCCTTTTCTACGGTGTCACCGGCACCCTGGCCGGGGTATTCTCCCTTTTTGTCTACCTGCTGACGGGGAATACGGGGGTTATCCTGCTTGGAGCTTCAGGAGCGGTGTTTGCAGTTCTTCTGGCCTTTGCAACCTACTTTCCCTACGCCCGCATCTATATTTTCGGCATAATTCCCATGCGGGCGCCGGTGCTGGTGGTGGTCTATACGGGGATCGAACTCTTCAGTCAGGTGACTAGTTCCTATTCCGGGGTAGCCCATTTGACACATCTTGCCGGTTTCGGCTTTGCCTATCTCTACTTTCTGCTGCGACTGAACATTAACCCTGTGGATATCTGGCGCCGATCAGGTCGCGGTCCTTGGGGCTGATTTTTGATGCGATTCTGATTTGATTTTCATTCGAATTATAAGCATCTTTTTCTCAAGAATATCTATTCTTAAGCTGATGGCATATCACTAAGCTTTGTGCAACTCCCTCTCGTACTATGGTTCTACACATCCACACCGAAAAATATTTTTACCAGAACTCCGATACCAAAGGAGAGTCCGGCGACTCCAAGACTGATGCCGGCCATTTCAAGGAAGCGGTGGGCAAAATTATAGCTCTTTGCGATGGAGATGTAGTAATTAAAAAGAAAGATGATCACCACCGATATTCCTAAGGTCACAAGAAGACATATCAGATAATTATCCAGCAGCAGGAAGGGAGCAACCAGGAGGAGCACCGTAATAATATAAGCGATTCCTGTATACACCGAAGATCGAAGGGCATTTTTCCCGCCGTCGGCTTTTGTGGACAAATACTCAGAGGCTGCCATGGAGAGGGAGGCTGCGATGCCTGTAATAAGACCGGAAAGAGCGATGAGCCGGGTGTTCTGGAAGGCGAAAGAGAGGCCAGCCAGGGTTCCCGTCAATTCCACCAAAGCATCGTTGAGGCCTAAAACGATGGAACCCATATAGTCTAGGCGCTCTTCATTGAGCATCTCAATCATCTCATGTTCATGCTTTTCCTCATCTTGCATGATCGATTTAACTTCCGGAATATGGGCTTCAAGCTGGGCGTAGTCAATTTCCTGGGCTTCAACTTCGCTCCGTTCAAGCAGTTTCAGGCCGAAAGTGAGCCCGAAGATACGGGAGATGAAAAAGAACCACAGCACTACCCGTTTTCTCGGTTTTATCTCCCTGCCTGTGTATTTCTTTAAAAGCTCATAATGTTCCTGCTCATCCTTGGCAATTTTTTTGAGAATGCTGCTGTTTTTCTCATTTTTCAAGCCTTCAGCCAAGCGTGAATAGATGGTGTAAGCTTCAATTTCGTGGAGCTGGTCCGTAAGCAGCTGTTTTCTAATATGTTCGGGATATGCTGACATGTTCATAGTTTATTTCCTCACTTTCTCTTTGCACGTGATTTCAGAATGTGCCATATATGTGCCCGCTGTACCTTATCTCTGTACAATATCTTTGTACGTGAAATTACCCGGAATATACATCACAAAGCTTTGTGCCGGGGAGATATCGAATGATAGCGTAAACTATCGGGAAATTCCATATTTAGGCCCCTGAAATAGAGGGGAAAATAGAGGGAAATTGACAAAAATTCTGTTCTCTCAGCCGCTGCGGGTACACGATGACTCAATAAAGTAGTATCTTTAAGCTATGATAATAAAAGAACGTATACAAGCCCTCAGAAACGAAATGAAGGCGATGGACATCGATGCATATATCATTACAGGAAGTGATCCTCATCAGGGAGAGTACGCTGCTTCCCGGTGGAGAACACGGGAGTGGATCTCAGGTTTCACCGGATCTGCAGGAAAGGTGGTAGTAACCCGGGATAAAGCAGGTCTCTGGACTGATTCGCGTTACTATCTGCAGGCGGAGCAGGAGCTCGAAGGAAGCGGCATCCAGCTCTTCAAAGAGGGGCTTCCCGGAGTCCCGGATCTAAGCTCCTGGCTGGGGGATCAGCTCTTCAATGGCGCTGTTCTGGGATGTGATGCGGATACGGTCTCCCTGACGGAACGTGATTTTCTCCGCCAGAAACTCATAAGCGCGGGGATTACATGTCGGGAGCTTCATGATCTGCTGGACAGAATATGGGAGAATCGCCCTGAAGTTCCCCGGGAAGCTGTCATTGAGATTTCTCCCGAGTATGTCGGAAAAAGCCGCCGGGAAAAAATTGCGGATCTTCGGAAGCATATGCAGGACTCTGGAGCAGACTGGTTTTTGCTGAATTCGCTGGATGATATCGCCTGGCTTCTGAACCTGCGCGGCGGAGATATCCCCTACAATCCTCTCTTCTACGCCTTTCTGCTGGCGGGAAAGGAGGAGATGCATCTTTTTATCCATGAAAACAAAATCAACGGAGAACTGCTGGACTCAATTCAAAAGGACTGCAGTCTGCATCCCTACACTGCCGTAACTGATCTGCTCTCTCAAATTGAAGGCGGCTCGAGTGTACTGCTGGATCCTGATAAAGTCTGCGTCAGCCTGTATCGCAGTATCCCCGACAGCTGCAGCATTAAACGGGAGAGAAACTGCACCGCCGAGATGAAAGCCCGAAAGAATCCTACTGAGCTGGAGCATATGGAGCGTGTCCATGTGCAGGATGGTACCGCACTGGTCCGCTTCCTCTATTGGCTGGATAATCGAATGGCAGAGGATTCAGACAATGAAAAAACTTCTCGTCAGCCGGAAACGGAAATTTCCCTGGCGGAAAAACTCCTCTCCTTCAGGAAAGAGGAAGAGGGATTCAGGGGAGAGAGCTTTTCTCCTATTTTCGCTTTTTCCGACCACGGGCCTATTTGCCATTACAGCGCCTCGGAGGCATCAGCCTATCCCATTCAGGGGCAGGGGCTGATGATCATGGATACCGGGGGACAGTATCTGGGCGGAACCACAGATGTAACGCGGACGCTGCTCTTCGGGGAAGCTTCTCGGGAGCAAAGGCATGATTATACTTTGGTGCTGAAAGGACATATCGCCCTGGCTGATGCCGTATTTCCGGAAGATACCCGGGGATATCATGTTGATGCCTTCGCACGGGCCGCTCTTTGGCGGGAAGGCAAAAATTACAGTCACGGAACCGGACATGGAGTCGGCTTTATGCTGAATGTCCACGAAGGGCCGCAGAATATCAGCCGGAAGGCCGTGGATGTGCCGCTTCAAGAGGGGATGGTGGTGTCAAACGAGCCGGGACTCTATCTGACCGGCCGCTATGGTATCAGAATAGAAAATCTTATCTATGTGGTTCCAGCGGAGGATTTGAAATCCGAGGAGTTTGGACAATTCTACCAATTTGAAAATCTTACCCTCTGTCCTCTGGAGCAGGAACTGATAGACCTCTCCATGCTCTCGGATGAAGAGATAGCATGGGTAGATGCATATCACGAGAAGGTATACGAATCAATTGCTCCGCGTCTGGAGCTGGAGGAACGGAAATGGCTAAGAAAAAAAACGCAGCCCCTGAGGCATCAGAAAAAACTGAACAGAAAGTAAAAACTGGGCAGACAGGAGATGCCAGGCAAGCAGGAGATGCTGGACAGACAGGAGATGCTGACAAAGCGCGGATAGGAGCTATTAAGAAAACCTCCGTAATCGGTATCCTGGGGAATGCAGTACTGGCTGCAATGAAAATAATTGTTGGTCTGGTAAGTAATTCATTTGCCCTGGTGAGTGATGGAATAGACTCATCCACGGATGTGCTGACTTCCGGGATAACCTATTTTACTGCGGGGATCTCTTCCCAGCCGCCGGATGAGAAGCACCCCTACGGGCATGGACGAGCGGAAACCATAGCGGCAAAACTCGTGGCCTTTGTTATCTTTTTTGCGGGGTCTCAGCTGATTATCTCCGCTTTGAAGCAGCTTGCTGCGGGGGAGCTGAAAGAGCTGCCCGGCCTGGTTGCCCTGTATGCCGCGGGAGTTTCTATCGTAGGCAAGATAATTCTTTGGATATACAAATATCATGTGGGGAAAAAATATCGCAGCAGCATGATTCTGGCGGATGCGGTGAATATGCGGAATGATGTGCTGATCTCCCTGAGTGTGCTGGCAGGTATATTTTTTACCCGTTACTTAGAGCTCCCCATCCTTGATACAATTGTGGCCATTGGAATCGGCATCTGGATTCTTGCAGGCGCCTTGCGGATTTTTCTGGAAACCAGCAATGAATTGATGGACGGCATAACAGATCGGAAGATGTATAAAAAGGTTTTTTCCGCGGCTAAACAGGTGGAGGGAGCCGGGAATCCGCATAAAACGCGGATCCGTAAGTTGAACAATCTCTATATAATTGATATGGATATTGAAGTTGATGGTAAGCTTTCCGTCCTCCAGGGGCATGAAATTGCCAAAAACGTGGAGTCGGCGGTAAGAGAGAACGTACCGGACGTCTATGATGTGCAGGTCCATATTGAGCCCAAGGGCAATATAGAGGATGAAGAATCCTACGGCCTGTCGGAAGATAGTTTAAAGAATAGTCAAAAGTGAGGAGTGAGAAATTTTTATGGTTGAAGCATTAAAAAAACGAGATGGATACAAAGGACGAAAAGGACCTGTGGTTTTAGTGATCATGGATGGTGTCGGATTCGGAAAATATACAGAGGGTGATGCCGTAGCTGATGCTCATACAGAAGCTCTGGATACCTTTTATAAAACCTGCCCCTGGACAAAACTGAAAGCCCACGGTACCGCCGTAGGACTTCCTGATGACGGTGATATGGGGAACAGTGAAGTCGGCCACAATGCCATCGGCAGCGGCCGGGTTTTTGCGCAGGGCGCTAAATTAGTAAATAAATCTATTAAGGCTGGAACGGTATTTAAAGAGAAGACCTGGAAAAAACTTACTGGGAATGTCAAGGACAATAACGGGACCCTTCATTTCATCGGACTCCTTTCTGATGGAAATGTTCACTCCCATATCACTCAGCTGAAAGCGCTGATTGAGCATGCCAAGGAAGATGGTGTTTCCCGGGTGCGGGTGCATGCCCTTCTTGACGGACGGGATGTCGGTGAGACTTCTGCTCTGGACTATTTTGATCCTTTTGAAGCCTATCTGAAGGATATCAGTGATGATTCTTTCGATGCAAGAATAGCTTCTGGAGGCGGCCGGATGGTCATCACCATGGATCGCTATAACGCAAACTGGGATATGGTAAGAAAAGGCTGGGAGACCCATGTTCTCGGCGAAGGCGCCCAGTTCCCCTCCGCCCACGATGCAATTGTGCAGCTGCGCAAGGATACTGAGGCGATTGACCAGGACCTCCCGCCCTTTGTAGTGGCTGAAGACGGCAAGCCTGTGGGAACTATCGAAGATGGAGACAGCGTGATTCTCTTCAACTTTCGCGGAGATAGGGCTCTGGAGATTACCAAGGCTTTTGAATCTGAAGAACTGGAGGAGTTTGATCGAAAGCGAGTGCCCAAGGTTGAATATGCCGGGATGATGGAGTACGACGGCGATCTGCATGTGCCGAAACAGTTTCTTGTGCCGCCTCCCTCGATTGATCGAACCATGGCGGAGTATCTCTGCGCAACTGGAGTGAAACAGTTCTCCATCAGCGAAACCCAGAAATTTGGGCATGTGACCTACTTTTTCAACGGAAACCGTACGGGTAAATTTGACAAGAACCTGGAGGAGTATGTTGAGATTACTTCGGATATTCTTCCCTTTGAGCAGCGTCCGTGGATGAAAACCGCTGAAATAGCTGATCGTGTTATCCAGGAAATTAATGAGGGGAACTACGATTTGATTAAGTTGAATTTTCCGAACGGGGACATGGTAGGACATACTGGTATTTATCAGGCTGTTCTTTGTTCTATGGAGGCCATGGATCTGCAGTTGGCTCGGATAAAAAAGGCCGTTGCTGCAGCTGGGGGCGTTATGGTGATCAGTGCTGACCATGGAAATTCCGATGATATGTTTGAACACGATAAAAAGACAGGAGATGTGGTATACAAGGAAGACGGCAGGCCGAAGGCTAAGACCTCACATTCCTTGAATCCGGTTCCCTGCATTATTTACGATCCTGCGTATCAGGGCGAGTATGAGCTGAAGCTCAAGGAAGGCTTAGGTATCAGTTCTCTGGCGGCTGTCTGTATGGAGTTCCTCGGTTATGAAGCACCGGAGGATTATGATCCAAGTTTGCTGGAGTGGAAGGTGTAAGAAAGAAGAGTGTAAGTCTGAACGTGTAAAAACGTGCATAATAGACATCAAAATAGAATGTGTAAAATAGATGTGTAAAAGAGACGTGTAAAAGAGATGTGTAGAATAGACGTGTAAAAGTATAAGTGAGTACACATAAATGATGTAAGCGCCCCTGCCAAATGACTGTAGTCTTGAAGGCGGGGGCTCTTTTTGTGTAAGAATCCAAGAAAATATACTTTTAAAGTAAGATTTTCTGTGTAATCTTACATTTAAGAGTGTTTATGGACCGCATGATCTAGGGTATAAAGAGTACTATACAGGATTCAATTTCAGCATTCAAGGTCAGGATTTAATGTAAGGATTTAATGTCAGGATTTAAAGTGCTATGCAGCATTCAGTAAAAAAAGTGTTTGCTTATGAAAGTGGGAGAGTGAAAAAAGAAGGATAAAAAAAGTATGCTCAAGCAAAATTTTTGAGGTGTTGTGTGGATATAAGATGCGTTGTTGGAAGAAACATCAAATATTATAGGAAAATGGCTGGCTTAACCCAGGAAGAGTTTGCCGAGGATCTTCAAAGCACTGCGAAGCATATAAGCTGTATTGAAGTGGGCAGCAGTTTCATTTCCTATAAAATGTTGGAGCGTGTTGTAACTCAACTGAATATTTCGGCGGATCAGCTCTTTCGTGACCCGGAATCGGAAGAATATATGTTTCCCCAGTATTCTGAGGCTTTTCTGCTGAATGCAATTGAGGAGAAGGTTGCAGTTAAAGAGCTGATTTCTGACGCTGCAGCTCAGGACTTATTCTGCATGGCTGAATTCCTGGAAAACGAGGTGAAAACCATTTTTAAATATCTGTTTAAGATGTTTTTTCTGCAGCAGAATGATGATCGTGAGATTACTGATAAGTTTTACTGATAAGTTTTACTGAGAACCAGAGTATACTTTTTTAGTCAAAGCAAAGCCAAAGTTAAGATTTAAGTCAAAGTTAAGATTTAAGTTACAATTGATGCTGTTTTTTTAATTGTGATGTTGTTGATGCTGATGTTTAAGCCCAGGTTGGAGTTTTTGTCTATGATTAAGTGCCGAGTCTATGATTAAGTGCCGAAATTCAGTTCCTTCGTCCTTTCGCTTTACAGTAGGGCTTCAAGTACCCGTGAATAGAGAAATCCGAAGGTCACCATCAAGATGGCAGGAGGAATTATTGAAACAAGGTTCTTATTCATCGGTGTATGGTAGTATTCGCAGCTGACGATACCGCAGACATGCAGAGGGGAGAGCATGGTACCCATGAATCCGCAGACATAAGCAAACAAAGTAGTGCCTAGGAGCACCCCGAATTCCGGATCAACTCCGAGGAGTGCGACAATAACGGGCATAGCTGCCCCGGCGTATCCCACGGATACTCCCATGGTCAGTCCTGCAATAAAAGGCAGAAGCATAATTAGCGGCAGTGAGGGGATGCCGATATCCGCCATTTCCCTGGTCATCGTTTCTACAATACTTACTCCCTGGATATCAGCCTCAATAAATGCCCCGTAGAGGCGAACCATCAGAATGATAAGAACCATATGCAGGAGGCGTTTAGAGAAGAAGAGTTCCTTCCAGTCTTGTGGGGAGATAGGAGCTAATGTCTGCAGAATCACGATTGCTGTAGTAAGACCAATTAGCATAGGGAGATAAGTATTTATTTCTCCCAGACTGGGGGCGATAACTTGTATTCCTGCATACACGAATATTACGGTGATGATGGGGATAAAAGGCTTTATGCTGATTTTATGCGTCATGTCCCTGGTATTGTGCTGGAGGGGGATTTTTCTGAGAAAAAAGAGATACCCCAGAGTAACGGATGCTGCACTGATGGGGAGCCCTGCCAGCAGAAAAGTTCCCAGTTCAATTCCTGCAATATCGCAGGTGACGAGAACTCCGGGATACAGGGGCCATGAATATTCCCATATATGCCTGAACCAGTAATTGATGCGGGTTTTTGATAATTGATTCACCCCGCTCACTCCGTCAAAACTGTCCAGTATAGGGGCTGAGAAAAGCGCACCGCCCGGCATGGGAAGAAGGCCAATGATTGCTGGAAGAACGGCCATGGATGTCTTTGTAGATATCCTGGAACGAACATTTTTTACCATGATATCTATCAGGCCGGTTTTTTTCATCTGTCCCGACAATACTATTACCAGAGATACTAGAGCAAGAAGTGTCAGGGTATTCCACGAAGTTATGCGTGCTGTTGAAATCTGTATGATTGAGTCTGCCGACTGACCTGTCCAAAAAGCAAAAAAGATGGTTCCAAGCAGCAGAGAAAAGGACAGATTCTTCACATATCGGTTACTGGTGATGATGATTACCAGGGAAAGCAGCAGTTTGACTAAAATCGGCACATTCATGGAAAGCAGTATATGCGGTTTATGGGTTTCTGCATAGTCCTGAGGAACAAAAATCAAACAGAAGGATGCTGCTTCAAAGGGGTGATCCCCTTTAAGATGTTTTAGGCACATTAGTCGGCTGAGTTCTTTTCTTCTGACTCTTCTTCTGAAGTCTTTGACAGCTTCTCTCTTGCAGATTTACTGTTTTGCCTGTTATGATATAGGTATGACCCGTGAAATTGCCTTCAGCCGCTTAAAAAGAGAGCTTTTTAGAAAGTTCATTCATATGAGTATCGC
>JAIPFU010000003.1 GCA_021736505.1 Spirochaetia bacterium
AATCAAGCATGTAGAGTTCTGATTTTACCTCAGTTCCGCTCTTGATCCTTTTTTGAGCGGATTCGCGGATGGTATTGCGCATGTTGTCGATATGCTCTTCATACTCAATCGCCATGCGGAGTTCGCTGTCGTCAATATGTCTGTTCAGGCGGTCCTTGATGAAAGTAATGAAGGTCTGCACCAAATTATTGTAATCATAAAGCTGATTGTGCGCTTCTTCATCAAGAAAAATATTATTGTTGTATTTCCTTTCGGTGAGCAGTATCAGATTGTAGCAGCTGTCCGCCACACTCTCCAGCTCATTGACAATCCTGAGCATGCAGTTCAGGTTATCCGCACTGTTGGAAGTCAGACTCTCCTTCACCAGTTCTGACATGTAGTGGGTGAGTTCGACCTGCATCTGATCAGTATACTCTTCAATTTTTTTCAGCTCCTCCACCTCATTTCCCATATCCCGATCTGGAGATTCAAATACCTGTCTGAATCGGATAAACATATCCTGGATGATAACCGCCATTTTGTGAATTTCGTCCTGCACCTTGAGGAGGTAGATTTCCGGGGTTTCCTGAAAAGCAGAGATATACGAATAGGTATATTTTGACCAGGGAGCAGCCGCTTTTTCTTCTCCGGGAACCAGTCGGATGACGAGTTTAGCAAAATTTTGGATGAACGGCAGGAAAATGATCGTATTAACAATATTAAACACCGTATGGAACATAGCCAAATGTGTTGGCAGGAGATAAAAAGCTTCGGAAGT
The DNA here is from genome assembly GCA_021736505.1 of Spirochaetia bacterium. Next base: position 758 of record JAIPFU010000003.1, read on the forward strand.
GTATACATCTCCGGGAACTATGAAGTTGACAAATTGCAGCAGCGGATTAAGCAGAATCAGGACCCAGATGGTTCCGAGAACATTGAACAGAATATGTGCCCGGGATGCCCTTCGGGCATTCAGATTTGTCCCGATGGAAGCCAGGTAAGCAGTTACGGTGGTACCGATATTCTGCCCAAGTACGATGGCCGCTGCAGCCTCATAGCCGAACCATCCCGCGTTTGCCATGGTTAATGTTATTGCCATGGAAGCCGAGGAAGACTGTACAACCACAGTCAGAAGGGTTCCAGCAAAAACAAATAGCGCCATAGTTCCCAGACCGGTACCGCTTAAATTTGCAAGAAACTTAAGAGCTTCAGGGTTTTGGCTGATGTCAGGGACTGAATCCTTCAGAAAGCCCAGACCGAGAAACAGTATACCGAAACCAATTAGGATTTCTCCCCAGTCGCTTTTTTTCAAGCTTTTTATGATGATGAAGGGGAAGCCGATGGCTACAGCCGGTATAGCCAGGGCTGTAACTTTAACCTTGAAGCCGAGAATTGCAACCATCCATCCAGTTACGGTGGTTCCAATATTGGCGCCCATGATAACCCCGATGGACTGTGCTAGGCTCATAAGGTTTGCATTGACAAAACTTACAACCATAACAGTGGTAGCCGAGGATGATTGAATGATTGCAGTTATAGCAAATCCGGTGAACACCGCCGCGAATCTGTTTCCCGTCATAAAATTGAGGATGTTTTTCATTTTATGACCGGCGGCTTTCTGGATGCCTTCACTCATTATCTTCATTCCGAAAATAAAAAGCCCAAGGCTGCCGACTAGTTGAAATACACTGTTTATAATATTCATAGCGACTGAATGTTAGCAGTATGTTAGGATTGTGTAAATATAGCTGTACATGTAAATAATATGTTTTTTATATTAAAAATTTGTTAAAAAACAGTATTTCAAAGCGTAAAACAAGCTTTTCATGAGGGGTATTCACTTCCCAAAGTTTTCCTATGTATGATTATTCCCTGCAGAACCAGTGCTACGAAAGTGATCACATAGGGTACAGCAAGAAAAAGTGATGAAGGGAGTTCCGAAATACCCTGCAGGATATTTGATCCGTATTCAGCCAAGGCGAATATGGCTGCGGCAACGGCAATCCCCCTTGGATTCTTTCTTCCAAGATAGATTGCAGCTAGGGCAATCCATCCCCGCCCGGCAGAAATATGGGGAACATATGCCTCCAGGTTCAGAACAAGCAGAGATCCTGCGACGCCTCCGGCAAGTCCTGACACAGCCAAGGCAATCAGCCTGATATGCATTGGATTCATACCCCGGATTTCGGAGACATCAGCATTGTATCCTACAGAGCGGATTCGCAGTCCAAGAGGAGTTTTTTCCAGCAGGTACCAGAGAATCGCTATGAAAATTAACGCCGCGTAATAGGGCAGCGGTAGTCCGAACAATGATGGGGGAGATGCAAAGTCTGCAGAATGAAGCACTCCGCTGGTGCCGTAGATTTGGGATGATAGAACGGAGACTAAACCGGGGATAAGCAGATTCATTCCCAAGCCTCCCACGAAAATGTTCCCCTTAAATCTCAACAGGGGGTATGCAAACAGCACAGCCAGGACTAAGCCTGTAAGTCCTGCAGCAAAAAATCCAATGAGGGATGAAGCAGTACTCGAAGCCGCGATGTATGCCGTAAATGCTCCCGCCAGAATCAGGGCTTCCAAAGCAATATTCAGGACCCCTGCCAGATCTGAGTAGAGACCGCCCATGGCGGCGGTGAGAACCGGGATCATGTAGATCAAGACGGCCGTTATCATGCAAGCCCCCTTTTGCCTGTGGAGAGTTTCAGGGTAACCAGTACGAGGATTGTTCCCTTGATGATGAGCCCGAGATCGTAGGTAATGGAAGATCCGGCCATGGATGCTTCAATACCACTGTCTATGAAGGCAATTAAGAATGCAGAAAAGACAGTGTAGATAGGAGAGATACCGGCAACAAGGGCAACTGTGATTCCGTCCCAGCCCAAACCCGATGTAAAACCCTGAATTCCCTGATGATGAATTCCGAGGACCGCTAAAGCACCGGTGAGGCCGTAAAGTCCGCCGCTTATGGACATGGATAAAATAGTTTGTTTTTTAGCAGAGATCCCCCCGTACTCAGCACAGGAGGGGTTTGCCCCGAAGAGCCGTATCTTGTAGCCCGCGATGGAGTGAAACATCCAGAACTGTCCGGCTGCGGCGATCCCCAAAGCCAGGAAAATGCTGCTGGTCAGGGCAGAAGAAGCTGTAATTTCACTTAGCCAGTATTCCTGCGGGATAAGCGGTGTTGCTATGAGGAAACTGCTTGGATCCCGGAGGGGGGAGGCAATCAGAAAATCAAAGATGTAGACCAGGCCGCCGGAGAGGAGAAAGGATGATATGAGTTCATGGATGGAAAAGTAGTGTTTCAGTATTCCGGATACAGCAGCAATGGCGGATCCTAGAATCATTGCCGTTATCAATATGATGAGGATGCCCAGAATCCCCGGCATCCGGGGCATATACAGGGATAGTACTACCGCGGCAGCAGCTCCGCCGTAAACTTGTCCTTCACCACCTAAATTGAAAAGTCCTCCTCGGAAAGCAATGGCGACTCCTGTTCCGGCTGTCATGAGCAAAGCGGCCTTTGCCGTGATTGAGCCGATACTGTAGGAGGAATTGAAGGGTCCGAGAAAAAAGCTGGAAAGCATGGAAATCGGATCCCGAAGATCGAAGAGTATAAGCAGGATCATGGTGATAAAAAGTGCCGCAACGGCAATTATGATGGTATTTCTTGCGGATCCTTTCATGATGGTGTCCCTGCCTCCCCGCGCAGAATGGCATTGCCGATATACTCTTTTGTGATATTCCTGTTTTCCACCACGGAAATGATCCTTCCGCGATAGAAAAGAGCTATGGTATCAGCATAGGTCAGGGCTATATCGCTTTCTGAAGTTATCAGCAGGATTCCGCAGCCGTGGTACTTTGCATGCTCCAGGGAGTGAAACACATACTGCTGCGTCATAATATCCAGTCCCCAGGAGACTTCACTGGCAATAAGAAGTTCGGGCTTGAGTTCCAGCTCACGGGCGACAATAAGTTTTTGGATATTCCCTCCGGAGAGAGTGAACATGGAATCATGCACATCCGCTTTTATAGAGAACTGAGTGATGAGATTCTGCACGAAGGCCTCAGCTTTTTTCTTGCTTATGAATCCTTTTGCTAGGTGGGAATTCAGGTAGTTCAGATGGTGCAGTATCCCATTTTCCAGAACCGTAGTGCTTCCGGAGACACCGGAGGTCAAGCGGTCGGAAGGGATATATCCCACATTATTTCTGCGCAGCTCCTTCAGATTGGGCGGGGAAGTATCCTTAGTAAGGATAAAGCCTCCCAGCTTTATAGTTCCGGATCTCAGCCTCGGCGGTGTGTCGTGGAAGGGTTTGTACTGGGTAAGGAGATGTTCCAGTGTGATAATGCCCTGTTCTTTTATGCCGAGGCAAGCCGTAATTTCGCCGGCGCGTACTTTCAAGGAAATGTCGTGAAGACTTGCGGGATGCTTAGGATTATTTGTCGAGACTTCGACCATTTCCAGACGGAAGGGACGCTCTTTCTGGAAATTAGTCATCTGCAGAGTACTCTTTGAAAGACCTCCTGCTGCTTTTTTTTCGGCTGATACAGTTTCTGAATCGCCAAAATCCGCTTCGTCAGCATCAACATCCTCAAATCCCATCATCATCGTGGTGATGCTGCGGGTGCTCAGTTCCGAGGGCTTGAAAGTACCTAAGGAGTGCCCGCGCTGCATGATACTTATATCATCGGAAATATTCAGTGCTGTTTCCATATTGTGTGTTACAACCACTACGGTCTTTCCGTTTCTGACAAGATCCCTGACGATATCGGTGAATTTTCTTGAGGGATTTCCGGAGAAAAGGGCGTGGGGTTCATCAAAGATGATGATATCAGCTCCGCGGTAGAGGAGGGCCAGCAGAGAAGCTGTCTGTATGCCGTTACCGTCAAGGGTCGAAGCCTTGCTTTGAAGCGGACAGGAAATGTGGTATATACTGCTTAGTTCAGCGATCTTTTTCCGAATTTTTTTATAGGGTATGGGCTGGAGCGGGCTGGTTTTTTCTGCGCCGAGGATAATGTTCTGCAGAACCGTCAGTTCTGGGATGATATTTGTCTGCTGGTGAACCATTCCTATGCCGAAACCTAAGGCAGTATGGGGTGTTTCCAAGGAGATTTCCTTGCCCCTAAAGTAGATTTTTCCTGAATCCGGGGTTTGGGATCCGGAAAGGATTCTCATTAATGTTGATTTTCCCGCACCGTTCTCCCCCACTATAGTATGGACGCTCCCGGGGGAGAAGGATATGGAGACAGAATCACAGGCTGTGATGTTGTTGGAGAGATATGACTTTGTTATGTCCCGTCCCTCCAGGACGGCTGGAGAATGTGCCATTCTGCCTCCTAAATCCATGGGCTGATGCATTTTTCAGATGCTTTTCCGCAGCTGCATTTTTAAAAGAATGCTTTATTTCATACCATCAATAGCATTCTGCAGTTTTTGACGGATTGTCTCCGGAACGTGTTCTGCATAGAGAGGATTATCATCAATGAATGTAATCCATTTCCCCTCTATTCCCGCTGTTTCAGCAGTTCCGAAGGGCAGATTTCCTTCCACGGCCAATTTGATTTTTTCATAGGCCGCCTTGTCCTGTCGGATTGTCGTGGAGCCGATGACATGCCCCGGGGCTAAATCGTAGCCGTCGGAATCGTACCAAAGGGTATAGGCCTTTAACTCTTTTACTACCTTCAGAACACCCTGGTTAGCTCCTCCGGAAATGGGAAGCAGCACATCCGCTCCGTCTTTGATCATTTCCCGGGCTAATTCACTGCTTTTTGAGGCATCAAACCAGTTGCCGACAACACGGAAATCAACTGATATACTGCCCGCCGCAGCTTCGGCTCCGTCGGTATAGCCGGGGAGTATGGACTGGTTCATATCCGGGTACTCCTGGCCTGCTATGAGTCCGATCTTTTTTTCATCATTTGCGTATTCCATGGAGCTGCTGGTTACCAATCCGGCAAGATAACCTGCAATGTAAGCTTGCTGATATTGATTGTAGCGCAGGGTGTAGATATTAGGATTTCCGGAAAGCTCACCATCGAATATGAGAAATTTCTGTTTCGGGAAGCGCTCAGAAATCTTGCTGCAGATCTCCGGCATGGCAGGATTTGAAGTTACAATCAGATTGTGCTTTCCCGCCGCGGCAATTGATGAGAGCTTTGCTTGCCATTCTCCCTGGTTGAAGCCGCCTTCGATGATATTTACATCTACATGCGGATAATCCGCGGCAGCCTTTTTTGCCCCTTCTGCCAGCATCTCATAAATAGGACTTCCCGCTGTGACTCCTGGGATGAAAACAGCAATGTTGTAGGCTTCGTTCATTGCTTTTTTGTCTTCAGGCTGCTGTGTCTCTTCCGGTTGTCCTGCCGCAGAAAGAAAAGCGGAGGATAGCAGGAGCAGCAGGCACACCGCCGCAGCACGCTTTACCGCTTTTCTCACACCGGAAAATAAGTTTTTCTGATCAATTTTTTCCATAAGAACCTCCTGTTCGATTACAGGCAGCGGGATTGATTGTTCTTCAAGATTATTCCAGGTACGAATTCCATACCGGCACAAAGCTTTGTGCTGCTGAATACGGATAATAGAATTTCTCAAGAAACATGTATCCCCACGTGCCCTGATTAATTATGCACGGGTTTACCGCGCATTTTCGAAAGGTTCCGGGAGGTTTTTTGTCATGTAAAGTAAAGGAAGATCGGTGTGCCGGGATTTAAAAAATCCCTGGTTCTCCCTATAGACTTAAGATATGACGTTCTTCTCCCATCCAGACTTGCACTGTCGGTAACGGAATTTCACCGTTTCCCCCTCATAATGAGGTTTGCGGACTGTAACCGCCGGTCGGGAATAATCCCTCCCTTGAAGAAACCTGATTACATCATACTGAAGCGTAAATTGAATGTCAATAAACTGAAGCATAAATCTCTTTTGGAACTAAGCGGTTTTTTTTACTTTCATTCCCAAACGAAGCGAGAGGAGCGGAAGCATTAAGATGCTTCCATTTCCGAGCGAGTGTCGGGAACGCAAGGAGAAATACTCCGCCCCTTAGGGCGGCAAAGGAGGCGAAGCCTCCTGGACCTAGGGCTTGCCCTGGGCTATTAATACCTTTCATTCTACGATGATATATATTATAGTGAAGAAAGATGCAGTTAAGAGGAATTGATTGAATAAAAAAAGTACGATTAAAAGAGTTTTTACAGTGTCCCTAGTTTCCCTGCTGGATACAGCGTTGGTACCTTTATATTTTGTTATGGGGCGCCCTTCTTTCTTCCCACTGCTCCTGCTTCACGGCATTTTCTTTATTCTGCTCATTATCCTACGGGGGAAATCTGAAGAGAAAGAGCTGGAGGTGTCTCCCCTAATATTGCTCATAATACCTGGATTCGGTAGTCTTTTCTTCGGAATCTCCTACATAGTACTGGCCTATGGAAGCTTCAAATATGGCGGAAAATTCGTACACTCATTGAAAAAGGACACTGAAGAATTTGAAGAACTAAAATATTCCGATATTAACACTTTGAAAAGAATTATGAGCCTTTCCGGTATACTTGACTATGCCTCCGTTGAAGAGAAGAAACGTACAATCATCAATATGGTCTCAGAGAACCTTAATGTACATTTAGGGATACTGAAAAAGGGACTGCATGATGCTGATCCAGAGGTGGTTCATTATACGGCTTCAACGCTGAACTATCTGGAAACGCGATATGAGAAAGAGATAATCCAGACAAAACGATTATATAATAAAGAAAAAACGAAACAGCTGGCAGAGAAACTTGTGAAACTCTATGAAAACTACATGAATTCCGGCTTGATCGATCAGGATATCCTTCCCGTCTACCGCAGAAAATTGATTGCAGATATTGAATTTATGCGCAAAAATATTTCTGGTGTGTTCTACATAAATTCCAGATTAGTTAACGCATATATCGAGGAAGGGCTGCTGGATCAGGCCGAAACCGTTCTCAATGAAATGCAGAGTTCCTTTCCCCAGGAGGGTATGCTGCAGGTCATGTGGATGAAGTACTATTTCTACCGGCGGAATCTGCATCGGGTTACTGAGATAGCAGAACAGATTGATGAACTTGATTATCAGCTGCCCTATGAGTATTCACGAATGGTGAGTTTTTGGAGCGGCAGGCTTGAGAAGCTGACAGGGAGCATGGCATGAGGATCTGTCTTATCCTTGAGGGGGCGTACCCCTATATACCGGGGGGAGTTTCATCCTGGACTCATCAGCTGGTTACCCGGCTGAAGAACCATGAATTTGTCATATTGACTATTATGCCTTCAAAGAGTGAAGAAATTAAGCCCCATTACGCATTTCCGGAAAATGTCGTCGGACTGCACACAATTTATCTGGATGACTTTATGGACTTGGAGCGTTCAAAGCTATTCCCCATACACCTTCGGAAGGAAGAAGAGGAAGTCCTGGATAAGTTTTTTGATTTTGATCCCTCCGTCGACTGGAAAGAGTTGGTGAACCTGATCTGCGATAAAAAAAAGTTCGGCAATAGTGTTGATTTTTTAACAGATCGGATTTTTTTCCAGAAACTTTCATCCATGTACGAAACAGGCTTTACTGACGAGGGGCTTAATATCTTCTTCTGGACCTTCAGATCCATGCTGGTCATGCTGCTTACCATTATGCAGAGTGAAATTCCTGAAGCGGACTGCTACCATGCCATATCTACCGGATATGCCGGTCTCTTGGGGACGGTGGGCAGATACGTCAAGAATAAACCCTTTATGCTGACGGAGCATGGTATTTATGCCCGGGAGCGGGAGGAGGAACTGTTGAAGGCCGAATGGGTAAAGGGGATATATAAACATGTCTGGATAAAATATTTCTATTTCCTGTCCATCGGAGCTTATAAAAGTGCGGATATAATCATTTCGCTATTCAGGCAGAATAAGAAAATTCAGATCTCCCTTGGTGCTCCTCCGAAAAACACATTTGTTGTACCCAATGGGGTGGATGTAGAAAAATTCCCCAAGCATCGGGAAGAGCATAGTAAGATAGTCATCGGAGCGGTTCTGCGGGTGGTACCGATAAAGGATGTAAAAACTCTCATCCGTGCGTTCAATTTTGTCTATCAGCAGAGGCAGGATGTGGAGCTCTTAATAATAGGTCCGTATGATGAGGATAAGGACTATTACGAGGAGTGCAGGTCCCTGGTGAATGATTTGGAGTTGGATGGCCCAATACGCTTTACCGGGCGGGTTGATGTAAAGGAGTATTTGCCGAAAATTGATATGATTATCCTTACTTCCATTTCAGAAGCCCAGCCCCTGGTTATCTTGGAGGCCTTTGCAGCAAAAAAGCCGGTAATCGCGACGGATGTTGGTTCCTGCAGAGAACTGGTTATGGGGATAGCTGATGATTTTGGTGAAGCAGGGCTGTTAACCAAACCAGTTTCTCCCATGGAAACGGCCAGTGCGGTGCTGTCACTCTGTTCAGATAAGAATAAGCGTGAACGTTTGGCCGAGAACGGCTTGAAGCGGGTTGCTGCAAATTATAATAATATTGATGTTTTTGATGCGTACGATCACTTCTATAGAAGTTTTGAATAAATTCACACATTCGGGAGAATTTTTCTCACCGTCTGCTTTTTGGAAGGAATAAAATGGCAGGTATTGGTTTTTCTCTCAGGAGAATGCTGAATGAAGATGAGACTTATCCGACTCGTGTACGGGCATGGTTCCATACGGCTATGGTATCAGCAGGTCCATGGATAATCAGTATCGTTATTATCAATATTCTCCTTATTGTTTCGAGAAACTGGGATATTCCCTATGCCGAAAAAGAGATGCTGATAGCCAGTATCATCTATGCCACCCTCTTTTCTCAGCTGCTCTCTGCGCCATTCCAGATGATTATAACCCGGTATATTGCTGATAGAATGTACGCTGAGGAACTTGAGTATGTAAAACCCTCATTCTGGGGGATAAGTTTTATCATGATGTTTGTCTGCCTTCTTATTGGGCTTATTTTTGTCAGTTCCCGACCGCTTCCGCAGGACTTCTCCTATATGCTTATTGGCCTTTTTATCATCATGTGTCAGTTGTGGATCCTTTATGTGTATATTTCTACCTTAAGGAACTTCACGCTGATCACTTTCGGCAACTTGCTGGGTGGAATTGTAACGGTTATACTGATTGTGGTGTTTCACCAGTCACCGATTCAGTTTGTTGAGTATGCCGGTGTTTCAAACCTTTTGTTTGCATACACAGCGGGGATGTTTTTTATCCTTGTATTCCTCTTGATGATATTCCTGGTGGAGTTGAAGGAGGATAATGGTAAGGTCTTTCATTTTATCCGCTATTTTCACAGTGTTCCTTCGCTCTGGCCCATCGGGCTTTTCTATACTGCAGCAGTTTGGGTTGATAACTTGATTATGTGGTTTTCCCCGATAAGTGTGGTCATATATGAAAGCTTTCGATATGCACCGATGTATGATATAGCGTCTTTTTATGCCTATTTATCTATTATCCCCTCAAATATGTTGTTTATTGTTCTGATTGAGACTGATTTTTCCGTAAAAATTCAGGATTTCTTCAAGGCAGTGGTGCTTAATCATCGTTTGGATGATCTGGATCGGCTGCGCAGGAGAATGACCCGTTCTTTATTTGAAAATATCCTTCAGACAGTGGAAACACAGATGTTCATAACCGTTCTGCTGATTATTCTTTCCAGAGATTTTTTTCCTCTTCTGGGAGTTCCTGAACAGACGCGAAGTATTTTTGTTATCTATGCTCTTGGGGCTTTCTGTAATGCATTTATTCTCATTGTAGTTCAGACATTGCTCTATATTGGAGAGAGAAATCGAGCATTAATACTTGTTTCCTTTTTTCTTGGAACAAATATAGTTTTCACGTATCAGGTGCTGCATTTAGGGGAAAATTATTATGGATTCGGCTTTTTTATCAGCGGATTCTTAACAATGATTTTCGGTTTTGTATTGCTGTATTTTAGTTATAAACGAGTCATTATGTATACATTTCTTACTCAGCCTGTGTTTGTACGCAAACGGGAAAAATTCTTTGAGCGTATGGAGACAAAGATTGATTCGTTAATCTCAAAGAAGAAGATTCTTGCCTATATACCGAAGGAGCAGAGGAAAGAGGCTGTGGAATTTGAGGATTTTGAACTTGCCGGTTTGGAAGAGGTACTTGAAGACCAGAATGAACAGAAAGAGAACAGAAAAAGTGATGAAGGTGATGTCCCGTATGAAGGTGAAGCCCAGGATGATAGTGAAGCCCAGGATGAAGGTGAAGTCCAGGATGAAGGTGAAGTCCAGGATGAAGGTGAAGTCCAGGATGAAGGTGAAGGAAATCGGAGGCCGAAAAGTTGATAACATGCATGATCGCCTCATAAATCCCCTAGTCCCCTCATGTACCTGCCCATGCGGAGTTCCCTTCTATTTCAGCTCAATTTCTACCAGCGGTTCAGTTGCTTCTATCACATAAAGTCCTTCCCTGGGAAGAGGATTGAGTTTTCCTCCGGTAATTGAGGTGATATCTCGAGACGTTCTGAAATAATGAAATACAGGCATAACAGCATCCCTATGAGCAATGGTATAGAGCGTACCCCCCTCGCCGGAATCCTTACGCCACGTGTCTACCCGCATCCTGTCATACTGTTTGAAGCGTAAATAGGCTTCATAATTATTATAGCCCCGGAGGAAGGGGAACTTACGGAAGGTGCTGCGCAGTATCCTCTCAAAATCAATTTTCATATTCTGCCAGTTCATACCCTTTGATCGATCAGGATCAAGAAGGTCATCCGGATGTATATAGTGGTTGAAGATACCGAATTCTGCAATACCATTGAAGATATTCCACATCGTCTCTTTTGAGTTTATATAGCCTGAACTGATTCTTGGAGTATTGTAAATCTGTTCAAACTCAGGATTCGGCCCGAATTCCTGCAGAAACAAACCAGGTTCTGAGGGAGAGGTGTACAGACCGGCAAAGACTTCGATCTCTGGAAAGGCTTCAAGAACCGCCTCCATGCCAGCCTTTGAGATAAGATTGGACGGAGCAACATAGCTTTTCGGGTTCACATCTCCGAACAGTTCTTGTATGGTTTTCTTCAGATATTCCAGAGAAGCTGTCATATCTTCCTTCGAACTCCAGGGCGAATAGCCGTAATCTTCAAATCGTATTTCCCCCTCCAGCGCCAATGGATTATGATTATAGCCGTGAATTCCCATGACGCCGCCGGCTTCAGAAAGTTTCCTTCCAAAATAACTTATTGTTTCTCTATCGTAATCAATAAGTTCTTGCAGAGGCGCTTCGGTATCATCATTATAAATTCCTATGATAAACCCTGATGGCTTTAAATTATATTTCTCCAGCAGCAGCCGTACATCACTCCACCAGATCTCCTTATAGAACTTAATCGTATCGCGTTGATAATCCTCAAAGATTTTTGGATTTTTGCCGAGGGGTATAGGGGCGGGAAAGTCGTCAATATTAAAAATAGCGGCATTAATCATAGTGGAACGGGATACATCCGCATTATAGTTTATAAGCTGCAGCAGCAGCCCACGGTTAACTTTATCCTGAAACATAGACGTATTGGCGTAGAGAATTTGCCCTTTCCCGCGGGACATTGTCCAGATAAGAGGAAGGCCGTCTGAAGACCTCCCAATAACATCTGCATCAGTAGAAACCTCTGCATCAAGAGAAGAATGCTGTATAAGAGTTATTTCCCGCTCTACAGAGTCCAGACCGGGGAAGATCGATTTTTCCATATTCATTCCCATCTGTCCCTGCACATATTCTGCCAGCCCCTGTATTCCGACAAGGTCGTTAAGATAGGGGTGGAAGCCCCGGATGGCAAAAGTTATATAAGAGCCCTCTTTCGTTTTTTTGTAGAGTAGATTCTGAAACTGTTCCGGCTTTCCGCCTATTGCTTCGGTGGCAATAACAATTTGTGATCGAGAGGGGATGTTCTCTACCAGTGTGTAGCTCTCTATTTGACTGATATCTATCGCTTCTGTAGGGATTTTTGCATTTCTGCAGATGTGCCTGAGGTTTTCGTATACCTGTCTCTCTTCTTGAGTATCGCTGGAAGAAAAGAGCAGATACAGGGTGTTTAGTTCTGCCTCTTCGGGAATATCCGCTGAGACAGGAAGCTCCTTGGAAAATTGTTCATCGTAAATATTTGAAATGCCGAAGAGTCCTGTAATATCAATAACCCGTAAATACTGGAGAATTAAACCGATTACAAGGATGATGGTGAAATATACATAGTATTTATGCCTGATCATAGCAGTTCCTCATTATATCATTCCCCATCCCATCGGTCCTCATTAAACCGATAGGGATACTTTTTCCAGCGGCGCAGACAGCTTTTTATAGATTCTATTCTCGATACTCTGTTGATACTCCACAGGTGTTGCAGGAAGGAGAATAAAGAGGATATTACGCTTTCTGTCGTGGCAGATATAGTCCACACTTCGCAAAGCATCCAGAAAAACCTGCATAACTGCTTCTGTGTTTGAGACTCGGGCTAAGCTGTAGCCCTGAAATATAAAGGGGAGTTCGTACTTTTCTTTTCGCTCCTGTTCCTCCTTCAGCTGTTCCTTCATTTGATGGATATCAAGAACATTGGAGTAGCTGACTCCCAGGACCGAAAACTGCTTGTCCACACTTAATGCCTGGGAAAGAGCGCTGTTTATCCATTCCGTAATGACACGAAAGACGCTGTAGCTGTATTCCGTAATATTATCAAAATCCATCTCATCTATGTTGATGACTCCGATGACCTCCCCGTCCGCTGTGATGGGGGCCGAGAAAATGGGAAAGCTGTCATCCAGATTCGGATTCCATTTAACAACTTCCTTTTGTTCAATAACCCTTTTATATCCCGGATTATCCTTGTAACTTAGGGATGAGCGCCGGACACTGGGATTGCCGTAAAGCAGTTTCAAGCGGAGGTAGCTGCCCTGTGCTAAAGTATAGACGGAAACAGTTTTTGCCTTAATGAATTTATACAGGAGGCCTACGGATTCTGTATACACTTTTTCAGGATTGGTTGTCTGCAGGGATGAGGCAATTTCGTAGAGTGAGAATATACTGTACTCTGCTCCGACTATTTGTTCTTTCAGTTCATCGATGATAAAAAGGGACCTTCTGTGGTCTTCTTCCAGCTCGTTGTATGAAGTTAGAAGCTCATCATTTATGTCCTTGAGCTGCATCATTGTTCTCCTGTTCTTGTCATGTGTTCGTCCAAGCAGGTAGCCTCCAATGAAAAACATAATGGGGAACTTGTAATAAGAGAAGGTCTGAAAGAAGAGAACGGGGTCGAGACCTTGATGAAGATAGGCCAGGATATATACGAATGAAGAAGTAAGGGCAGCAAAAATTGAAACAATAAAACCGTGACGCAATGACACAATACAGGTTATTACAAGAAGTGGGTGGATGTTCATGGTGAGAAAAGCGTACTGCAGTCTAGGAACTGTGTAGTAGAGAAGCAGAACAATACTGTTCAGCAGGAATATTTCCATACTGATACCGAAAAGCGAACCGGTCTTTTTCTGCATCTGTTCCAGAACCTCGTGTAATTTTCCCTGAAGTTCAAGGCCTTTACTACTTTGAGCTTCTTTTGTATGAGATTTTTTTTCTTGAGATCCATTTGCAGCTTGGTCAACAGAATTTGCCATGAACCTATTCTACAATACAATTGTCCTTTTAAAAAGTATTTAGTAAGAAAAGTACTAAGCAGAAGTAAATAGTTACAGTATAGCTCTTGTGAAGGGTAGGCATGATGAAATCCCTTTGCTAATTATATGGCTTAATGCAATCGTGCAGTTGACCATAAAATTGAAGCTGTGATATTCTCGGACTATGAGTATCATAAAGCCTAATAAACTCGGAGTCATTGCAGGACCAGGGTCGGAGAAATTTGCCAACAAGGTTCTGCGGCATCTTCGAAAGCTGTATACGAAACGATATAAAAAACTTTCCAATGCCTTAGCAAAGCGTCATGAGATGGGAGAAGAGGATATACTCCATTTTGTGACGCTTTTTGAGGATATGAATTCTCGAAGGATTCCCTTTACCAAGGTCCCTCAGACCTACCATCCTCCGAATTTTGATATCCCTGTAAAGTATAGCCGCTTTGCAAACGGGGAAGTTAAATCAGAAATTCTGCAGTCGGTTCGTGGATTGCGGGTGTTTATCATCTATGATGTGTCAAATGAATATCCCGTGCATATCAGCGGCAGTGAGCAGGATGTTCCCCTTACGGTGAATGATCATTTGATGATTCTTTTTACTTTGGTTAATGCGGTTGCTGTAGCGGGAGCAGATAGCGTTCATTTAGTCCTTCCCACATATCCCTATTCACGGCAGCATAAAAAGTCAGGCAGGGAAGCGCTGACGGCGAGCTGGTTCGGCCGAATATGCGAATTTATGGGGGCGGAGCGGATCATTACCCTGGATATTCATTCCAGAGAGATCGAAAACAGTTTTAATACCTTGAAACTGGAAAACCTTCATGCAAGCTATCAAATTCTTATCCAGCTGAAGCGGATTCTGGATATCAAGGATGAGAATTTAGTGGTAGTAAGTCCGGATACCGGAGCTGTCCTGCGGAACCGATTTTATGCGGAGACTCTCCATAAGCCGCTTGCCCTTTTGTATAAGGAGAGAGATTATTCCAAGGTCAGCAGGAATGCCGATGATACAAATATAAAATCCATGAAAATTCTTGGTGATGTTGAAGGGAAGAATATTTTCATGGCCGATGATATGATTGGAACAGGTGGAACATTAATAAGCGCCATGCGTCATTTGAAGAATCATGGAGCTAAGAAGATCGTCTGTGCCATCAGTCTTCCCCTGTTCAACGGAAAGGCAGTTGAAATATTTGATCAGGCGTATAAAGAGGGTATTTTCTACCGAATCATCGGAACAAATGCGGTGTATCATAACGACAGGCTGCTGAACAAGGAGTGGTATATTAATACTGATGTTTCCGATCTGTTTGCCCGTATCATTTCCAGACTGCACCACGGCAGATCCCTCAGCCCGCTTCTGGATAATAGAAAATTTATAAAGAAGCTAATCGATAATGACTGATGCACATTTTTTAACTGATGCAATTTTGGCGGTGGATATCGGAACCTCCACTATGAAATGCGGAATAATAACGTTTGAAGGGAGGCTCCTGCAGGAAGTACGGGAGCCTCTTCCTGCGTTTCGGGGGCATCATCATATAGATCCCGCAGACGGATGGCTTGCTGCCCTCGCTGCTTCGGTTAAAAAGCTTGCTTCCGGAGGACTGATGTCCTATGTCTCCGCTGTCTGTATTGGGGGAAATGGGCCAACCATTGTTCCCGTAGCGGCGAACGGCCGGAGATGCGGAGATACTGTCCTATGGTCCTCCCGCCTGATTGGTTCCTACAAAGCCGCAGGAACTCCTTCTTTTTTTCTGCCCGCAGCAGCTTCAATTATGGCTGAACAAGCACAGGCCGCTGAGGCTGTCAGGTATTTTGCCGGATGTCCTGAATATCTCACAGGCGTACTAACCGAGGAGTGGAAGTCCTTTCTTCCTTCAGCAAGCTTCATGCCCTATATGTGGGACCGAAAACAGCTGGAAATCTATAATATTCCTGAATATCTTATGCCACCCTTTGCAGCTTTGGGTGAACCAGTGGGGGAAGTTACGAAAACTGGCTCCAAGATCAGCGGGATTCCTCAGGGGCTTCCGCTTATAGCCGGCGGACCGGATTATTTGATGGCGCTTCTCGGAAACGCAGTTATCCATGACGGGGATGCCTGTGACAGGGCGGGGACATCAGAAGCCCTGAATGTGTGTAAACCCACGGGCTTCTCCTCAGGGCGTAGGGCAGACAGAAAAAAAAATGAAATTAGAGTGCTGCCCCATGCAGCTGCGGGAATGGAAAGCCATGCTGTGATTCTGCCCGTAACCGGTCATATCTTCATGTCCTGCATGCGGCTTCTGGGGATTCCGGAGGCGGAATATGAGGATCGTATTCGCGATATACTTCATCCGGAATGGGTGGACGGTCTTCGGGTCAGCAGAGATACCCTGGAGGCTGCAAGCCATATCATGACGCAGGAATCACATGAGCCAGGGACTACCGAAACCGGAAGCAGGCAGATTGAAACGATACATGGTGATCCTCTGATTGTCGGCAGGAAGATTGCCGAAGCGGCGGGCTTTGAAATTCGCAGGGGCATAGAAATTCTTGCGAGCCATGGAATATCCCCCAATTCCCTTCGGATAGCTGGAGGACAGGGGAGAAACAGACGATGGAATCAGCTGAAGGCGAATATAACGGGGCTGCAGATTGAAGTTCCGGAGATTATTGATGCGGAACTAGGCGGGGCAGCGGCAGCGGCTATGTACGGAATGGATATCTACTCCTCCCTGGAAGATGCATGCAGGGCGGTCTATTCTGTTCATGAAGTAATACATCCTGATGCCAATCTGCATGAAAAATTCTCAGAAAGATATCAGCTCTTTACAAATAGTTGATTTTCAGCACTTGTCTCGTTGAAAATGATATCAAAGATATCGGAAACGGTCAGAAAGACCTCTACCAAATGGGGATCAAATATGCTTCCTGACTCCTTTTCAATATATGCGACGGTCTCTTCATGGGTCCATGTATCTTTGTATTCCCGTTTTGAGCGGAGGGCGTCGTAGATATCCGCAAGGGTTACAATGCGGGCTTCAATGGGGATCTGCTCGCCCTTCAGTCCATCAGGGTAGCCTCCCCCATCCCATCGTTCATGATGATGACGAGCTATGAGGGCGGCGCTTTTCAGGGTAGGGACATTTAACAGGATATCATATCCAATAGCTGTATGGGTCTTCATAATCTCTTTTTCATACTTGGTATATGTATCAGGACTGAGGAGAATAGTATCAGACATGCCGACTTTTCCAATATCATGAAAACGGCTGTTTATTTCGATTTCCTCACATTTTTTTTCATCCATCCCAAGGCGTTCTGCAAGAAGGCGGGAGTAGATGGTTATGCGTTTCATATGTGAGCCGGTTATATTATGCCGCACTTCAGCAAGATCAGCGATGGCTTCATAACATTGAAAACGGATTTCCCGTTCCTGATTCTGCAGTTTGTCTTCCGCTTTGATCAGTCGCTCGGCCACTGCAATATGACTCCGCAAAACTACAGGGGAGATAGGTTTTGTAAGGAAACAGTGAGCTCCATTCTCTATGGCTTTTACCAGATCGGATTCAGCAGTTTTTGCGGTGAAAAGGATAACGTAGATAAGAGGAGAACGGTCTTTCAGCATATCAGCGATTTCAATTCCGGTGTATCCGTTCATCATCCAGTCAAGAATAGCTATTCTAGGCGGATCCGCTGAATTAAGGAAACTTACTGCTTCATTGCCGTCTTTGCAGCTGATAACAGAATATCCCCAGGATTTAAGTTGTGTTTTTAGGGTGAAAAGCACAGAATTATCATCATCTGCAATGAGGACCTTCATGTTTTTTCCCTCTGGATAAAGATTTTAAACTCATCAAGGAATTCATGTACAAGCTGTTTGAGTTCTTCAGTAAGGAAGAGGCATTGTTTAAAATCCTTTGTTTCTGCTGCCGCCTGAAGCTTTTCAGCACAACTGCTTCCCTTTGAACCTCCTGCATTAGCAAGGCTGCCTTTCAGCGTATGAGCTTTTAATTCCAGGGTAGTAAAATCCTTCAAGCTGCAGGCTGCCTCAATTTCCTTAATATGCTGGGGGAAATCAGTATGCACAATGTCTTCAAGCTGCTCAAGAAGAGATGGATCATTTCCAAAAAGCATGTACAATCTTTCAATATCCAGTGCAGGGGTTTCGTTCATGAAAACTCCTAAAAAAAATGTAATCGCGGGTTTTGAAAAACTCGTGATTCCTAGTGCTTATCCCTTATTTTTTTTCTCTTTCAAGATTATACTATTAGTGTTGCGATTCCGCAAGCATTCTCGATTTTCACTACCCACCCAACCAACGAACCAACCAACAAACCAACTACCCAACCAACCAACCAACCAACAAACAAACTA
This sequence comes from Spirochaetia bacterium, assembly GCA_021736505.1. The sequence goes on from JAIPFU010000003.1 coordinate 18,952, forward strand.
CCTCTGATGCCCCTTCTGTATCCGTTTCCTGTCCAATGGATAGCCCCAGTATGCCGCGTGCAGGACAAAAAGGATGTCCTCCTCGGTAATTTCCTCCTGATTATAAAACTGCGAACCGTCTCCTGAAGCCTCCATGGCAATCACTGGTAAATGTTCAGGCCGTACTGCCAGCTTGCCTTCCCGGGTATAGACATCCCGGAACCGTAGCGGGTGTTTCCCCTCGCTTAAGGTGTTCAGCTTTCTGTTCAGCTTATTGACGGCAGTAATTGCTGCTTCAGCACGATCCTCTTCCCTGGTATTATGATAGTTAGCCGGACCTGCCAGCGGCAGAAGCAGCTCTTGCAGCCATTTCTCTGTTTTATGGCTGTTATATGCCATGCCGTAGGGAAGAAGAATACTCATGCAGATGCCATGGGGGACCCCGCATACAGCTCCGACACTATGCCCGATGGTATGCACAATTCCCACCATGGAGTTGGAAAAGGCGGTTCCTGCTAAGTTGGAGGCTATAGCCAGCTGCAGCCTCGCTTCTGTACTTTCAGGATCTTTCAGGGCAGCGGGTAGGTTTTTTGAAATCAGTTCAATGGCTCTTAATGCCGAAGTATCGCTCAGGGGATTTTTTGCAAGTCCAGTATATGCTTCAACTGCATGACTCAAAGCATCCATGGCGGTGTATGCAGTCATGGAGAGAGGCAGGCTGAGGGTCATTCGGGGATCTAAGACAGCAGCATCCGGGAGTATATATTCTGAAGTAAAAAGCAATTTCCTTTTTGATTTCGGATCCCGGATCACCGCAGCCTGGGTTGCTTCACTTCCTGTTCCGGAAGTTGTAGGAATAACAATAAGCGGCTCCAGAGGTCTTTTCAGTTTTCCGGCTCCAGAAAAGGCAGTGAGATCATTACCGTCATTTGAGACAAGTATATTGACTCCCTTGGCTGTATCTATAACGGAGCCTCCTCCCAGGGCAATAATTCCGTCGCATTGGCTGGATCTGAATAAGCTGCCTATTTCTGAAACAACAGTAACGTCAGAATCCGGGGGAACCTGTGATGCAATAACAAGAGAATCATCCGCTGATTCTGATGCTATACGGCTGCGGAGTATGTCTAGAAGTCCTGCCTTCACGACTCCTGTATCGGTAATCACCAGCGGTTTGCGGACTCCCAGAAGTTCCATAAGCTGAGGAAGCTCGTCCAAGGCATTCATTCCGGCGACAGTTTTTACCCCGTGGGTGTAGTGAAAAAAATCCGGTTGATACATTATTCCTCTTCCTCCCTCTGCTGCAGTGTTTTATTGAGCGATGGGCTTTCTTGGGAAAGGCTGTCCTCTGATGACAGGCCGTTCTCCGACAGACCGCCCTCTGATAGGCTGCCCTCTGATAGGCTGCCCTCTGATGACAGGCCGTTCTCTGATAGGCTGTCCCGGGAAGGATTTCGGCTTAAATTGTTCCCTTTACTGCTCATGGAGAAAACATCCGTATCTTCGGAAAGTGTAAAGAGGAGGTTAAGCATATCTTCCTGAATATCCCCAAAGATATGCTTAAGGGATAGTTTCGCCAGCGCTTCTACAACGGATCTGTTTTTTCCGATATGGATGTGTGAACTGACTGCTGTCGCCAGTTCCTTTACTGAACGCAGCCCCTCTTCTGCATAAGCAGACTCTTGAGTACCGGACAAATGGGTGGCATCACTGGTAAAGGTAAATATGTGCTGAAACATATGGTCTTCTTTGTTCATGAGATCCTGCAGGAAGTGGGGCAGCAGGGCAGAAAAAGATTCGGCTTTAGCAGCCAGACCCGCGGTTTCAAAGGATTCGGCCAATGCGCTGACGGGACCGAATCCGATATTACCGCGAATCATGGAAGCAAAAACCCCTGCATCTGCAATTGCTTTTCTCCCTTGTAGAGATGAAATGTCTGTAATGCCCTGTTTGATGAGTTTCAAGGAGGCATGAGCATAATAATCAATAAAATCGTTTCGGTGTGTATCCCGCAGGGCTTCCAGGTTTGTAATCAGTGAAATGTAGGCAGTATTTGCTGTCCGTTCCCGGAGAGCTGATGAACTGCGTCCGGTGAATGCTCTGCTGTCCACGATAATCATGTCTGGGGATAGATGTTCTTCCCGGTAGTATAGTTCTGAGAGTAGCGCTGAAGTACTAGCTTCGAAACCGTCCTGGATGTCCGAGAGGAATGCCGCGTGGAAGAGCATCGGTTTATTAATCGTTCCCGGAAGATCAAAAGGGCGCTCGAAGGGAGTTCCCGTGGATATGAGAGCATTGGCAAGTTTGGCCAGGGATTGGATGCTCCCGCCGCCGAGGGGAAAAAGAGCATCGCAGGAATTCTCCTGAATGTGCGTACAGAGCTTCTCCAGCGCTTCGGCAAAGGGTTCTGCTGATGATGCTGCCGAGGGGGGGTAGGATTGGGGCAGTGAAGATGCTGCAGGGAGTGAAATGAGAGCGGGTACTTCATAGAGGACACCGTGTCCCTCCTTATTCCGCTCCAGTATTTTTTTCAGGATCTCCAGCATAGATCTTCCTTCCCGATCATTTCGATAGATGATGCAGGGTTTCCGGATCTCCCGGGACTCCAACACCGCCGGAAGATGATCTGCTGCTCCTTTTCCCGAAACACATTGAGGAGTTACTTGAAATTGAATATTATCCTGGTTCTGCATACTGATATTGGCTCCCTGGAAAAGGTATTAGGGTCTGTATCACGGTCTGGTAAATACCCGTGTGTAGATTCTGAATCTTTGTACGTATTTATGCTTTGGGGACTTGTATCGTTTAACCGCCCGCTTGGCAAGTATCCGCGGCAGGAGCAGTATCTCTATGCTGTCCAGAATACGAACCATGGCACAGGCAAACGGAATTGGTCCGTCGGTAATCAGCCTGTCCCGGGCAGCAGCTTCAGCAGTTGATTCCCGGAAGGTGAAGATGCGGAATGCGGAATCAACTGTTTTTATACCCATGAGCAGCTCAGGATTATTATCTTTCAGTCCCTTTCGGAGATAGAGCAGGGTTTCATCCTGCTTAACAATAGTCATTGATGGTCCCCGGGGAAGTACTTTCAGAGCAAAAGAAAAGTCTTCGGGCAGTCTTCTGCACTCCTTCTGTACAGCTGGAGATATCCTGCCGGCAGCCTGGATCGCCCTTCCGACAACCCACAACAGTAGAGATATATAGATACGTTTCGCCGGATGTCGGCTGCCTTGAATAATCTGATTTTTTTTCATGGTGTTTGCGTCCTGACTTCTATTGTAATTAGTGCCGACATCCTGTCAAGTAAATGGTGACATTATCCGTTCATTTGGTATACTGTAGAGTATGAGTTACGAAGAATTTGCAGAAATTGACAGGGAAGAACTACTGAAGGCGGCTGGAGTTCTTCAAGGACTTGTACACCGTACTCCGATTCTGAAGTCATCTACCATAAATGAACTGGCTCAGGCAGAGGTATTTTTTAAGGCGGAAAATTTCCAGAAGGTTGGTGCCTTCAAGTACCGCGGTGCTTCATATGCTGTATCGACATTGACGGAAGAGCAGCTGAAGAGGGGAGTTGCCACCCATTCCTCGGGAAATCATGCCCAGGCGCTGGCTTTGGCTGCTCGGGTTAAGGGCATCCCTGCACATATAGTAATGCCGGAGAATGCTCCGCCCAATAAGGTCGCTGCGGTGAAGGGATACGGAGCTCGAGTCGTTTTCTGCGGTCCTACGCTGAAGGATCGGGAATCCATGCTGAAACAGATTCTGGAGGAGACAGATGCCCACTTTATCCATCCGTACAATGATCGGAGGATCATTGCCGGTCAGTCTAGCTGTGCCCGCGAATTTCTGGAGGATGTCCCTGACCTGGATATACTGCTTGTCCCCGTGGGCGGCGGCGGGCTGCTGTCGGGAACACTGCTCAGCGCAGCGGAAACGGGCTGTGAAGTCATTGGGGTTGAGCCTGAGCAGGCGGATGACGCCTACCGATCCTTGTACAGCGGAGAGCTGGTCACTGAACAGACTCCGAATACAGTGGCCGATGGACTGCGCACACTGCTGAGTCCGCTTACTTTTTCCATCATTGAACACTATGTTACCGCCATTGTGCGGGTGAGCGAATATGAAATAATCGAGGCAATGCGTTTTATCTGGGAACGGATGAAGATTGTCATTGAAGCTTCCGCCGCAGTGCCTGTGGCTGCGCTTTTAGCGGGAAAGATTGAATGCAGCTGCAGACGGATTGGCATAATTCTTTCCGGAGGGAATGTGAATCTGGAAGAGCTGCCCTGGCAGCTGGAGCGCTGAGAGCCTCCAAGTGCAGGCGGGTTCAGCTGAACGAATTTCCGACTGGCCGCCAGCGATTGCGGAGGCATCAGCCTGAAAAATTGCCGGTTTTTTCGGAATAAAGGTTTTTCGGAATAAAGGAGTAGAGAGAGATCATGGCATTATATATCACAGAACGATGTATCGGATGTTCCGCCTGTATCCATGTCTGTCCAGTTGGGGCTATCAGCGGTGAACGAAAGGGGCTGCACGTCATTGACGGTTCCCTCTGTATTGAGTGTGCTGCCTGCGGACGGGTCTGTCCGAAAGAGGCCGTGGAGGATGTTTGGGGCAGTCGGATAGAGCAGCTGAGAAAGGCTGACTGGCTCGTTCCGGAGTTCGATTTGGCGGCCTGTACGGGATGTGAGAACTGCGTGTACGCCTGTCCGGCAAATGCCCTGGTGATGATCCGCTCACGGGATTCCTGGTATCCTTCCTTGGTGAGGCCGGCTTCCTGTGTGAGCTGTGGATGGTGTGTAGAGAACTGCCTTTTTGATGCGGTCAGTTTGACGGCGAAACGAAAAGACAAAATAGAGATAATAAACGAAAAATATGGTGATGTGGAATGATAAGCGTTAAAGGACTCAGCAGCCGCTATCTGGAGATTGACCTCAGCCGCCGTACCTGGAAGGTATATCAGCTTTCTGAAGAGGATTTGAAGATGTATCTCGGGGGAAAGGGGGTAGGGCTGAAACTCTTTTATGACCGGGTTGATGATCTGGCGGATTTGGATCCTCTAGGGGCGGAAAATATTCTCTGCTTCAGCATGGGGGCTTTGCTGGGAACCGGAGCTTCCTGCAGCGGACGCTTTGCCGGGGTGACGAAGTCTCCGCTGACGGGTATTATGCTGAGCTCCTCCTGCGGGGGGCCCTTCGGAGAGGCCTGTAAAACCGCCGGCTGGGATGGCGTTCTGATACGGGGCAGGGCTTCAGTGCCGGTCCTTTTGCGGATCGATGAGACCGGGGCGTATTTCGAGGATGCCGCGGATCTGTGGGGCCTCGATACGACGGAGACCCGGGAGCGTCTAGGCCTGACTGTCAGGGAGGGAGAGCTGGTGATAGGCCCTGCGGGGGAACACAAAGTGCTCTTTGCCAACATTCGTTCCGGTGATCGTTTCCTCGGCCGCGGCGGTATGGGGGCGGTTATGGGCTCTAAGAACCTCAAAGGCATCGTGGCACGGGGGAAGTCCCACACCATCGTTCCCGCTCTGCCGAAGCTCTTTGAAAAGACCCGGCGACGGGCCATGAAGTATGCAAATCGAAATAAAATGACCCGGCGTTACAGAGAATTTGGTACAAATGCTAATATGCGCTACGGCAAACAGTATGGTTTTGCACCGGTCTACAATTTTCGTGATCGCTACGATGACCGACTGGACCAGGTTTCCGGGGAGGCCATGGCAAAACGATACTCAACCCGCCATTCTGCCTGCCGCTACTGCTCTGTTCTTTGCGGGCATAAAGGGAGTTATCCCGATGGAAAAGCGCGGCAGATACCCGAGTATGAGACCGTAGGAATGTTCGGCCCGAATATCGGCAATTTTGATCCGGACAAGATCGGGCGATGGAATGAACTGATGAACCGTCTCGGGATGGATACCATCTCCGCAGGCTCAACGATAGCCTGGGCTATGGAGGCTCGAGAGCGGAAAATCAGACCCTCAGAGCTGCGTTTTGATTCCTTCGGCGGGATTGAAAAAATCCTGAAGGATATTGCTTACCGGCGGGGAGAAGGTTCTGAACTGGCTGAAGGTACCCGGCGTCTGAGCGCCTACTACGGTGGTGAGGAGTTCGCCTGTCAGGTGAAGGGGCTTGAAATGGCGGCCTACGATCCTCGAGCTTCCTGGGGTCAGGGGCTGACTTTCGCCGTTACGAACCGGGGCGGCTGCCATCTAGGCTCGTACATGGTGGCTCCTGAGAATATGCTGCGTTTCCTGAAGCCTGATACGACCCGCTCAAAGGCGGCGTGGACTGTTTTCTTTGAGGACCTCTACTCCGCGGTCAACTCCCTGCAAACCTGTATGTTTACGGTCTTCTCGATAATCCTGGAGCCGCCTGTCGCTCGCCTGACACCCCGACCCATCCTTGGTTTTTTCATGCAGAATCTTCCCAAGGCTGCGCAATTGGTGATGAACTGGAGTATTCTCAGCTCCTATTTTACGGCGGTGACTGGTGTGCCCATAAGCCAGAAGGAGTTCCTTCGGGCTGGAAGAAGGGTTCAGGTGCTGGAACGTTATATGAATACGGTGATGGGGATATCTTCCCGGGATGATACGCTTCCCGAACGCTTTCTGATTGAATCGGAAACACGCTATTTCAAGAAGAGCGTGGTTGATATAGACAGTATGGTGAAGCAGTATTACGACGTCAGGGGCTACAGTAAGAACGGCCTGCCACCTGATGAGCTTCTCAAAAAGCTGGGGATTGAAAAAAAGACTCCTCGAATACTTTCCGAATTGAAAGCGATATGAGGGATGAATTTTGTGGATGAATTTTATAGGTGAATTTTATGGATGAATTTTATGGATGAATTTTATGGATGATGCTAAAGCGCTGGAAAATGGCTGCCTGGAAAACGATGGAATTATACCTGAAATAGTGAAGAGACAGAGCGTCAGGGCGTATCTTGATAAAGCTGTGGATAGGGACATTATTGAAGCCTGCATTGAAGCTGCCCGCTTAGCGCCCTCGGCCTGCAATTCCCAAGCCTGGAAGTTTATTGCTGTTGACAAAGAGGGACCGCTTGAAGAGATCCGGAAAGCCGCAGTGGGCCAGGGCATGAACAGCTTCGTGAAGCAGGTTCCCGTGCTCGTCGCTGCGGTGATTGAACCGCCGAATATGGCTTCTCGAGCGGGGGGAATGCTTAAAGGGACTGCGTTCACGTCCATGGACATGGGCGGGGCGGTGGAGCATATCTGTCTGCAGGCCGTCCGTGAAGGGCTGGGAACATGCATTCTCGGCTGGTTTGACCAGAAGCGGGTTAAATCCGTCTTGGGGATACCAAAGAGCAAAAAAGTACCCCTTCTGATAGCAATAGGCTACCCCGCCGACAAAAAATTGAGAAAAAAGAGCCGCAAATCCATGGAAAGCATTTTCCAGTGGAATAGCTACGGCTCCTAAGATGTTGAATAGTTCAGGATATCTCAGCCAGCACTTCTCAGTACCTTCCTGAGGATCTCTGCAGCCTCTCGTATCTCCTTCGGGCTTACAATCAAGGGAGGAACAAAGCGTATCACCTGCTTTCCCGCAGGAGCTAAAAGCAGGCTCTCCTGCTGTGCCGCTTTGATAAGAGGCGCCGCTTCACAAGAGAGTTCGATTCCCTGCATAAGTCCGTAGCCCCGGACATCGGTGATCTGCGGGAAGTCCTGTTTCATCTCCTGCAGAAGGCTGGTTAAAAGTTCTCCACTCTCCCGGATATTGCTGATGAAAGACTCTTTCTTCAGCCTGCCGAGAATTACCCTTGCCGCAGTGGTGGACAGCAAATTCCCTCCGAAGGTTGCCGCGTGGTTCCCGGGACTGAAAATATCTGCCGCCTTCGGCCCTGCGGTCATCGCCCCTATGGGAAGTCCGGCGCCGAGCCCTTTAGCCATGGTGACGATATCCGGAGTAACTCCCCAGTGCTGAAACGCGAAGGGAGTTCCCATACGTCCCATGCCGCACTGTACCTCATCAAAAATAAGCAGCAGCTCGTTCTTGTCGCAGATTTCCCGCAGCTCCTGCAGAAAAGTCCCGTCCGCCGGGATAATTCCGCCCTCCCCTTGAAGGGGTTCCACAATAACGGCGCAGGTCTTTTCATCAATCAGCTCTGAAACGCTCTGTGCATCATTGAAATCGGCATAGAGAATGCCCGGCATGAGGGGCATAAAGTCTTTGTGGTACTTGGCCTGTCCTGTGGCTGTAACCGCCCCATAGGTTCTGCCATGGAAGGAGCGATTCATGGAGATGACTGACGGGCCGGAAATGCCTTTCTTTACAGCTCCGTATTTACGTGCCAGCTTGAGGGCCGCCTCATTGGCTTCCGCCCCGCTGCTGCAGAAAAATGTCTTATCCAGCCCGCTCAGATCCCTGATCAGTTCCGCCGCTTCCACGGAGGGAATATTCCAGTAGAGGTTGGAGCAGTGGGTAAGACCGGTGCTGAGCTGCTCCTGCAAGGCCTCCTTCAGCTCCGCATCCCCGTATCCCAATGCATTTACCGCAATCCCCGCAACGAAATCAAGGTATTCATTCCCCTCCAGATCCCTGACACTGCAGCCGGAACCGCCGGTAAGGACGATGGGAAGCTGTGCGTAGGTATTCTGAAACGTCTCTTTTCCCGTTTTAATAATTTCCTGAGTGCTGTATGGTGTATTCATTCTCTTTTACCTCATTAGTCTTGATATATTCTTATTCTTGTATAGCGTTCATCCCGAAGCTTTGTGCCGCCTAAGCTAAACCGAACCGCCGCAGTCCAGATCAGCTCGGAATGACCATCGTGCCGATGCCCCTGTCCGTATAAACTTCCAGCAGTATACTATGCTCAGTGCGGCCATCCAGAATATGGACGCTGCGAACACCCTCCCGAATACCCTGAATGCAGCACTGCGCCTTGGGGATCATGCCTCCGCTGATAATCCCCTTCTTGATATATTCTTCTGCCTGATCAGCATTCAATCTGCGGATAATCGACGCAGGGTCGGAAACATCCTTCAGGATCCCCTCAACATCGGTGAGAAACACAAGTTTCTCCGCCTTCAGGCTTCCCGCCACGGAGGCTGCTGCATAATCCGCATTTATATTGTAGGTGTTCCCCTCGCTGTCAGTGCCGATGGGTGCGATTACCGGAATGAAGTCATTATCAATGAGGGAGGATACTAAGCCTATGTTTACTTTTTCAATATCACCTACAAAACCAACATCTTCCCCATCCGCAAAATGCTTCTTGGCCTTCAGGGTGTTGGCATCCTTGCCGCTAATCCCTACAGCGTTAATTCCATGGTTCTGTATACTCTGTACAATATGCTTGTTGATGGAGCCGGAGAGGACCATTTCCGCTATTGCGGCGGTCTCCTTATCCGTAACCCGCAGGCCCTTTGAGAAGCTCGTCTCTTTTCCCAGACGGGAAAGCATACTGGTGATTGATTTTCCCCCGCCGTGGACGATCACCGGCTTCAAACCGACAAGCTTGAGCAGGACAATATCCTGTATCACCATCTCCTTTATTCTTTCATCCGTCATGGCGCTTCCGCCGTATTTGATTACAACGATGGTACCGGAAAATCTTTTTATATACGGCAGTGCTTCAATCAGCACTTTTGCCTTTTCAATGCTTTGTTCCATCAGTTTAATGCTCCTTCATCAATCGAAGTTTCAGGTGTCAAATCTTAGGTATTACGTGTCGGCTGCCAGATATCAGGTGCGGTATTCCCCGTTTATTTTCACGTAGTCATAACTGAGATCGCAGCCCCAAGCCGTTGCGGAAGCATCACCATCCTGCAGTTCTATGCTGATGTTCAGGGCTTTTTCAGCCAGGACTTCTGCAGCTCTACTCTCCTCAAAAGCGACCGGTGTTCCCTCTTCAAGCAGGCGGATGCTGCCTGAGGCGCTGGAAATATCGAGATTCGTCTTTTTAGGGTCAAACTTTGCCCCCGAGTAGCCCATGGCGCAGAGAATACGCCCCCAGTTGGCATCTTCGCCGAAAAAAGCGGTTTTTACCAGGTTGGATGTAATAACGGACTTCACAATAAGACGAGCATCCTCTTTGGAAGAAGCTCCCTGAACCGCAGCTTCGATGAATTTTGAAGCGCCTTCGCCGTCCAGGACAATCTGTTTGGCAAGATAGGCATTCACGTAGTCAAAGGCTTCCCTGAAAGTATTGTAATCTTCAGAGCCTTCCTCAATCTGCGGAGCATCCGAAGCTCCGTTTGCCAGAGCCAGAGCAGTATCATTTGTGCTGGTATCACCATCAACGGATATCATATTGTAACTGTCCTGTATACTCTCTCCCAGCAGTTTCTGCAGGAGGGGAGTGGAAATACTAGCATCTGTAATAATGAAGGAGAGCATGGTGGCCATGTTCGGATGAATCATACCTGAGCCTTTTGCTATCCCTGCAATGCGCACCGGTTTTCCCCCGATCTCAATTTCTACAGCTATCTCTTTGGCAAAGGTATCAGTGGTCAGAATTGCCTCGGCTGCATGAAGGGCATGCTCTCGGCTGCTGCCTAAATGTGATACCGCATCCAGAATCCCATTATGCACTTCCTTCATGGGCAGGGGCACCCCGATAACCCCGGTGGAGCAGACAAGCACCTTATCTTTGCCGATATGTCCGTATCCCAGGGTTTCCGCCGTTCGCTGCGCCATGGCATGGGTATCCACTTCTCCCTGTTTGCCGGTGCATGCATTGGCGTTTCCGCTGTTTATTAGGATAGCCTGTACGGGTTTTTCACTTTTAATGATTTCTGCATCCCACTCTACGGGTGCCGCTCGAACGATATTCTGTGTAAAAGCTCCTGCGGCTGATGCAGGCTGTCTACTGACAATGAGTGCCATATCTCTGTTTTTCTTTTTCAGCCCGGCAAAGACACCGGAACTGATATATCCCTTCGGGGCGTTGAGCCCTTCATCTAAAATCTTCATGTACGTTAACTCCTTCCCAGGTGTATATTTTTATGGTGGCACAAAGCTTTGCGCCAGACTCTGTTTTCTGCGAACCAACGGATGTGGATTTTTTTCTTCTCCGATGTGGGTGTGGATTTTTTCTCCGATGTGGATTTTTTCTCCGAGACCAAATCCACACCCAACCTCCCAGCCATCGCCCAACCAACAAACCAACGAACCAACAAACCAACCACCCAACCAACGACCCAACAAACTAACGAACCAACGAACCAACAACCCAACGAACCAACGACCCAACAAACTAACAACCCAACCAACCAACCAACCACCCAACAAACTACATCGGAAAGCCCGGGACTGCATTGAGCCCCATGGTTTCCGGAAGGCCGAACATGATATTCATATTCTGCACCGCCTGTCCCGAAGCCCCTTTTACAAGATTGTCTATAGCGCTTCCAATGATAACTGTACCAGTTCTCTCATCCAGGGCGCTATTGATATCGCAGAGGTTGGATCCCTTTACCCAGCGTGTTTCCGGGAATGATCCGGAAGGAAGCAGTCTGATGAACGGCTCCTTACCGTAGTATCCTTCAAATACCTCCCTGATCTGACTGCTTGTAGCGCCCGCTTCCGGTCGTGCATAAGCGGTAACGAGAATCCCTCGGTTCATGGGAACTAAATGGGGAGTAAAGGTAAGCTGTGTTTCCCTTCCGGACAGGAAGGATAGCTGTTCCTCAATTTCAGGCGTATGACGATGTGATGAAATGCCGTAAGCCTTTATCGACTCATTGCATTCAGCATACAGCATCGCCGTTTTCGCACTTCTTCCCGCGCCGGTAACGCCGGACTTTGCATCAATAATAATTGAATCCGGTGTAATCACTTTCTCTTTCAGGAGCGGTGCCAAAGCAAGAATGGAGGCTGTGGTATAGCAGCCGGGATTGGCAGTGAGTCTGGTATCTGCAATTTTCTTTCGATGCCATTCACTCAATCCGTAGACGGCATGCTTCAGGAGATCTCTGTTTCCATGGGAAGTATGATACCACGCTTCGTAAGCATCAGCATTTTTCAGACGAAAATCCGCCCCGAGATCGATAATTCTGCAGGTATCCAGGATGCCCTTATTTACCTGCTTTGAGGCAATACCGTGGGGTAAAGCAAGAAAGAGCACATCACATGTTTCAGCCGCCTCCTCCATGGAGATATCCCTGCAGGCTGTATCCTGAAAGGAGCGGAGATTCCCGTAAATTGACGAAAGTTCCTGCCCATCGTAGGTTCTGGAAGTGACAATGGAGACCTCTGTCTCAGGATGACTGCTGAGCAGCCGTACAAGCTCCTGTCCTGTATATCCCGATGCACCGATTATTCCCGCTTGAATCATTTTCTACCACCTTATGTATAAATATACGTAAAACGCTGTATATTTAAATAATTATACATAAAAAATGAATTCATGTACAGTGGTATGCATATATATTGATAAAAAGACCGGTCTGTGACCTGAATTCAGATCATGCTGTTTGACTGCTGTTGATGCGGGAGCGGCTGTCGATGATCAGGCTGCCCATGATCAGGCTGTCGATGATCAGTTTAGTGATAAACTAGGAATAGTTATCTCTTTTAGAACTTTTCTGCGGGGAAGTTCTACAATCTGCACTTTCGGGTACTCGAGAAGCGCAAAGCTGTGCTTATAATTACCCCGGGGCAGTGAAAGGGAACCTGGGTTAATTCTGATGATGCCTCCGTCGTCGATGTCCAGTGAGGGTCTATGCGTATGACCAGTAACCAGAATATCGCCGTACTGCATCTCCTCCTTCAGGAAATCCAGAGTTTCATGGCCATGATGCATAAAGAGGGTGCGGGTATTTCCCGCTGTATCCGTAAAGGGAATTCTCCGTAAAAGGGTCAGGGGGAATTGCAGAACTTGCCGGTCTCGGGAAGAGTCTGAATTACCGTACACTGCGGTGATGTGGTTGCGGTAGCGGTTCAGAAGTACGGCAACCTCATCGGAATGGCCGACAGCAATGTCTCCGGCTATGAGCAGAGCATAAGTCGGAGCATTCCTGCTTTTCTCGGCTTGCTTGTTTCCCGACTGTCTGATTTCCAATTGTTTCTCCTGTTTTTTCTGCAGTTGTCGGCTTTGTCTGCGGATTTCATCAAATATATGAAGGGCTTTTTTCAGATAGCTAGGATTTCCATGGATATCAGAGAGTATCATAAACGAATTCATGCACGTATAGTATCGATTCTTTGTGTAAAGGTAAATAGCGCTGCGGAAACAGACTGTTTCTACCGGCGCTTATAGAAAGTTTCAGATATTAAAGAAATAAAAATTGAAAAAATTAATAATAAAATAAAAAAACTTAAAAAAATAAAAATAAATATTGATAAAATTAATATAATGATATATATTGTTAATATAAGTTGTGCCGAAGCTGGCAAATAGTACGTGTTGTTCCGCATCAGCGGAAAAAGGAAATTATGAATGAAAAAAAACTATCTGCATGAATGTCCTGTGTGCGGAAATCATTTACGGATCACTTCTTATGAATGTTCGGAATGCCGTACCAGGATAGAGGGGAACTTCCATCAAGCAGAGCATAGATTCTCCAATTTAACTCCTGAAGAGATGAATTTTATTGAACAGTTTGTACGGGTGAGAGGATCTATCAAGGAGATGGAAAAAGTTCTCGGGGTTTCGTACCCTACGGTGCGGGGAAAACTGAATACAGTAATTGAGCACCTGGGTTACCCAGTGGAGAAGGAACAGATCTCCCCGGATCTTAAAAGGGAGATTCTTGACAAGTTGGAAAAAGGCGAAATATCCGCCGGAGATGCTGCTCGTCTATTAAAAGGAGAGGAGCTGCGGAATGAAAATACCTAGGAGGAAGATTACATGACTGAAGAGAGAATGCGGGTACTGCAGATGATAGCGGATGGGAAAATTTCCGCTGAGGAGGGAGCACAGCTGCTGGAATCAATGGGAGAGGAAGCAGCTGACTCGAGAAATTCACATACCGAATTAAGCTCTTATAATGGAGCAGAGGGGCAGGAGAAGGGCGGCCTATCCGGAATAAAGGGAAAAAAGCTGCGCATCCAGGTACGCTCCCGGGAGACAGGCAAGGTGAAAGTGAACCTGAAAATACCTCTGCGTTTGGCTAGGATTGCAGAGAAATTTGTACCGAAGGAAGCAAAAAAGGAGATGGAGGAGCAGGGAATCAACATCTCGCAGATTGTGGATAGTCTGGATGAGCTTGAAGATGCAACCCTGGTTGATGTATCTGATGAGGACAGCGGCGAAGACATCCGCATATATATTGAGTAGCCCGGAGCTGAGCAGTATAGATAAAGAAGAAAAGATAGAACAGAAAAGAGAAAAATTTTTCCTATCCCCGATGCTGTTTTTCCTGCTTGCACTTGCGTTGAAGCCTGTATGGCCGTACAATGTATGATAAGAGTGTTTTCCAATTAAAGGAGGAGAAAGAATGGCAAGGGGATGGAAATTCTCTGCAAGTGACGGGGAAAAGATCTATCTGTATCGATGGAAGCCCGAAACAGATAGTGTAAAAGCAGCAGTCCAAATATGCCATGGCATGGCGGAACATGCTGAACGCTATGACGGCCTGGCTGAGAAACTGACCGAAAGGGGATACGTCGTATTTGCCGCGGATCAGCGGGGACATGGTAAAACTGTGGAGCCGGAAAATGACGATACCCTTGGTTTTTTTGCCGAGCAGGATGGATGGAACCGGATTGTAGAAGATCAGCATGAAATAGCCGAAAAAATTGAATCTGAATATCCCAATGCACCGATTTTTCTTCTGGGACACAGTATGGGATCATTTGTCGCCAGGACGCTGATGTTTATGTACCCGGAATATTACAGCGGTGTAGTACTATCAGGAACAGGCGGGAAGCTCGGCCTTCTCGGTACCCTGGGTTTATGGATGGCTCGCAGGGGGATAAAGAAGTATGGTCCGCGGAAGCCGAACCAGAAAATGAATGACATGACCTTCGGATCATACAATGACGCCTTTAAGCCGGCAAGAACCGCTTTTGACTGGTTGAGTAGAGATAAGGATCAGGTTGATGCTTACGTAGCCGATCCTCTCTGCGGATTTGTCTGCAGTTCAGCATTGTACCGTGACCTTCTGGAAGGTCTGCAGCGGGTGAATAAAGTAGAAAATATACGGCTTATACCCAAAAATCTGCCAACCCTGCTGGTAAGCGGCTCCAAAGACCCGGTGGGGAAGAACGGCAAGGGCGTTCAGGAAGTCTATAATACATTGAAACAGCATGAACTGACGGATCTCAGCATAAAGTTGTTTGATGATGCCCGGCATGAAATTCTCAACGAAACCAATCGGGAAGAGGTCATCTCCTTCATCATCGACTGGCTGGAAGAGCATGTAAAAAAGGCGGCGGACTAGCGGCTGCCTGCCCTCTTGAGGCTGCTGGAAGCGTACAGACATAAGCTTAAGCATGTGGAGTGTATGCAGAAGCCTTGCGAGGTGCCTTGAAGGGCAGAGACTGCTGGGGTGCTTTGGAAAACCGAAAAACTCGGAACAGTGCAGGAGCATCTGAGTAGGAGCATCTGATAAGTCAAGGAATTCAGATAATCAAGTAGCTCGCCACGGAAAAAACCAGGTAGAAAACCAGAAGCAGAGCTCCGGGCAGCCTGTTTATTCTGTTTGTCGGTGAAAAGAGAGAAATTCGATAAATCATCAGGATAAGCAGCATTATCGGAAAATGGAACCAGTAAAAGTACGAAGGCACTTCCAGCCCCTGAGGGGTAACAGCCGCGGATGCTCCAACCACGAAGAGAACATTAAGCACATCAGCTCCGATAACATTTCCAATGGCTAGTTCTCCATGTCCCCTTCTTGAAGCACTAATTGCGGTGGTGAGTTCCGGCAGGGAAGTTCCAAAGGCAACCAAGGTTGCGGCGATGATGGACTTTGGAATTCCAATCTTCACCGCGGTGACCTGAACAGCGGGGATCAGCACCTTCGAGGAGATAATTATCAGAATAAGACCTAAGCCCAATTTGAGAACTACCACCAAGCTTGAAGCGTGATCAATTTCATCCAGTTCCACTCCCCCGGCTTCAAGATCCTCAACGGCATCGCTCTCTTTTTCCATCTTCGCCTTCTTTGTGGTCCGGTACATATATATGACTAGCAGGAAAAGGAAGAGAAAGCCTATCCACTGTGGAATCGTGCCGTTTTCCTGAAACAAGGTAGATAGAGAACCCCACTGGATTGCGGTAATCACGAGAAGAACACCCGCCGCAAAATGTACCCAGCCTTGTTTATTGGTGACGCTTTTTTCAATGGGAAGGGGGCGGATGAGGGCGGCAACCCCAATTATGAGGCTGGTATCACAGATAATTGAACCTACTGCATTCCCCAGGGCAACATCAGGATTTCCTCCCACGGCGGCTGCCACGGATACTGTTGCTTCTGGAAGGGTAGTGCCTAGGCTGACCACGGTAGCGCCGATCAGCACTTTTGGTATCCCCCATCGAACGGAGAGGCTTACAGCTTCATCTACAAGGATGTCAGCACCCCTGCTTAGCAGAAAAAGTGATGCTGCAATGACCAGGAAAAGCAGCAGGATGTGCAAACTCTGAAAATTCTGTACAAGCCATTGTTCCATGAAACTCCTCAATTGACGGAAATGGAGGGATTAATCATGATGACTCTATAATTCAAAGCATGAATTGTCAAGGCAGTTCTTAAAGCGCAAATTTCAAAACAGGTTCCCTGTAAAGTGCAGGGTGAATTTCTGAACGCGTAAATTCCTTTTACAATGCATCTAAGTTCCTGTACAATACTCATATGAACTTCAGTATAGGTACCAAAGGGCAGTTTAAAAGATTCTGGGATTTTACGGTGAAGGTCGTACACCATGCTGACCAGGACAGAATATTTATTCTTGCTTCCAGCGTCGTCTACTCAACCCTGATATCCCTGGTTCCCTTTATTGCATTCATAGCATCCCTCCTTTCCGCATTCGGGGGGCTGAATGCAGTAAAGGGCTATGTCCAGGAAATTATTTTAAACTCCTTCGGAAGTGCCGCGGAATCAGGTTTTGTCGAGTTAGTGGAAAGCTTTGTTGAAAATGCAGGAAACCTGGGAGTCATTGGACTTATCTCTTTTTTGCTGACATCAATTTTCCTGCTGAACCGTGTCTGGGTAACTCTGAACCAAATTTACCGGACCTCAGCGGACAGTAATATGCTGATCCGCTTTGCTCGATTCCTTACAGTTCTTGTTGTAACAACCCTGCTCTTAAGTGCATACGTCAGTTTTATGACCATCATTCGGGGGTATTTTCTCATTTCCCGGGAGATTGGGCAGTATGTGCAGGTTTTTCGGATTATAGCACCCTGGCTTTTTATCTTTTTAGCACTGTTCCTGCTGATTGTATGGGTACCGAGCATTAAGGTAAAAAAACGAAGTGGTTTTATCGGGGCTTTCTGGGGAATGCTGCTGTTTCGAATTGCCAATAGAATATTCTTGCTCTTTGTCAATGGAGTCCTGAATTACTCAATTATCTACGGATCCTTTGCAGCGATTCTCATTTTTCTCCTCTGGGTGTATCTGGTTTGGGTTATTATTTTCCTGGCTGCGGAAATCTCCTATGTGCATCAGTACAAACCCGAAAAACTCTCCTTTGCGACCCTGCCTGATTCTCCCATGGAGCAGATATCCCATGGTATTGATGTTCTTGCGGAGATTTCCCGGCATTATAAAAGCGGTAAAGGAGCTGTTTCAGCAAAGGAGCTCTCTTCGAAGGTCCGCGTACCCGGCCAGAAACTCGCCGTCTATTTGGATATTCTGGAGAAGGCTGACTACATTATGGCAATAGAAAAAGGCGGAAAAGGCTATATCCCCGCACGTCCGATTGAGGATCTCAAGCTTGGTGATATCCTGCCTGCCCTTTGCGGCGGATCGGGAGGAAAGGACGCCGATTCAACACCCGGTAATACTGTAGCCCGGCAGATATTTGCTGGAGGTTTCCCGGCTGTACAGAATATTGATGCAGAAGAGCTGATTTCCAACGGGCTGAATAAAAAAAGGACCCGAAAAACGGGTCCCTCGACTTACACGGATAAAGGCTGATCCTGTCTTGCAGCTGTGCTGTCTTTACGTATTTTTAAAAAATTTTTGATGTTTTGATGTGATCAGCGCTTTCCTTTCTGTTCCCATTGGTTTTCACTGGTTCTTATTGGTTTTCACTGGTCATTAGGATTTCAGGAAGGCATCATATCCGGCTTCATCAAACAATTCCTTCAGTTTTTCTGGTTTCAATTCAGATTCCACCGATACTGTTCCGCTGTTCAGATCAACGCTGCAGTTTTCAACTTTTCCATTACCCAGCAGTGTCGATTCTATCCGGGCTTTACAGTGCCCGCATGACATTTCAGGTACATCAAATAGATATTTCATTGGTCTCCTCCTGTTCTTATATTTTTTAATATTGCTTAATATTGTTTAAATGTCGGTTTTTACACCGCTTTCTGCACACTTGTGTTTTTATTTTGCAAAGCAGTATCCTGACTCCCCGTTGCATGGGAGAGGGATTTCTTCCGGATTCCCATGGAATTCAGGATCACATTTATTGAGCTGAATGTCATGGCTGCTTCGGCGATTGCAGGGTGGAGCAAGCCGGCCATAGCCATGGGGAGAGCTATCAGATTATACATGAAAGCCCAGAAGAGGTTCTGCCGTATTTTGCGAAATGTCAGCCGAGATATTTCAATGGCTGAATTTACGCGGGTCAGTTCTCCGGAAATGATGATGATGTCCGCACTTTCGATGGAGAGATCTGTACCTGTTCCCAAGGCGATTCCCACATCTGCTGCTTTCAAGGCTGCTGCATCATTAATGCCGTCTCCTACCATGGCGACGGTCTTACCCTGCTTCTGATAGGATCGAAGCAGGCGCAGCTTTTCGTCAGGGCGGTAACCCGCGTGGATTTCAGTGATTCCAACGTCCCGGGCAACGCTTCGGGCGGTAGACTCTTCATCCCCCGTTACCATCACAGGAAGAATACCTTCCTGAGTAAACAGGCGAACGGCCTCGGCGGAATCTTCCTTCACCGGATCTGCTACGGCAAAGAATCCTAAGGGCTGGTCATCCACAGCAGCTTCAATTACCGTATGCCCCTTTCCCATCTCCTGCTCATACTGCTTGGGATCCTTCGGTCTTCCGATCCGATATGTTTTTCCGTCTATATGTCCTGTTATGCCTTCACCTTCCTCTTCATTAACATCAGAGACTGCTATTGCCGGCTTTCCGCTGCTGTAGCTGCTGTTCTCCGTTTTTTCCGAATCGGAATCAACAGAAGCGGGCTTGTTCTGCTCTGTTTGTTTAACATAGCTGATTATCGCCAAGCCCAGGGGATGTGATGAGTATCCTTCCAGGGCGGCAAGATTGGCAAGTTCTTCCTGAGGGATGTCCGTTTCTACCACCGTCGGAGATCCCTTGGTTATCGTCCCTGTCTTGTCCAGCAGGATGACATCAATATCCTTGGCTGTCTGAATGGCTTCGCCATCTTTTATAATAAGTCCTTTTTTTGCCGCAGCACCGCTTCCAGCTACCAGAGCCATGGGTGTTGCCAATCCGAGGGCACAAGGACAAGCTATGACCAAGGATGCGACAAAGGTGAATATAGCTGTGGAGAGGGGTCCTGCGTAGGGATCTATCCAGGGGAGCAGGGTCTGTGCCTGCAGAAGAAAAGGCTGCAGGAGCGGATAGGCGAAGTACCAGGTCAGGCCTGCTGCTGCAGCCAGGCTAAAGACTACAGGAATGAATACCTTCGTTATGCGGTCAGCAAAAGCCTGGACTGGAACCCGTGATGATTGTGCATCCTCAATGAGGCGTATCATTTTAGAGAGAAATGTGTCTTCACCAACGCGGCTAACCGAAACGGTCATGTTTCCCTTCTCCAGGAGGGTTCCGCCGATGACTTCAGCATCAGCCTCCTTGAATACCGGTACTGGCTCTCCTGTTACCATAGATTCATCAATATACCCGCTGCCGCTGACAACTGATGCATCCAGGGGGATGCGGTCTCCTGTTCGAATAAGCAGCTTCTGGCCGGGTTTTACCGTTTCCACGGGCACTTCTTCCTGTTTGCCGTTATCCAGGATGATTCGGGCTGTGCTGGATTGCAGCTTAAGGAGGCTCTGGATGTCCTGTGAGGCACGGTATTTCAGCCGATTTTCAATATACCTGCCGGTGAGGTGAAAGGCGATGATCATGGTGGATATGGCGCCGAAGCTGAGTACCGGCATCCCTAAAATGGCCATGGGAGTGGTCAGCCAGGCTGCCAAAGCTCCCAAGGTGACGAGGGTGTCCATGTTGGTATGACGATGGGTTAGGGCGATAGCTGCGCCGCGGATCACGTGACGGCCGGTGTAGAAGAGCACAAATGCTCCCGCTGCGAATTCCATCCATAGGTACCCAGGAATGTGTACGCCCGCCATATGTATCACCATAAGGATCATTAAGGGGACGGTGACTGCCAGTGCCTGAATAAACAGTTTTTCCGCCGCCTTGAATTTCTTTTGGATGATATCCTCGGTGGCGGCCTGCTTTTTATATGTATAGCCTGCTTTGCGGACAGCTTCGGAGATGGTTTTTTCGTCCAGGGGTATGTCTGAAACCAGCAGCCCCTTTTCCGTGGCCAGGTTGATGGAGACATACTCAATTCCATCCAGCTTCTTCAGCTGCCGCTCCACTATGCGTACACATGAAGCACAGGTCATGCCTTCCACGGCAAATGTTGTCTGGTAATCCTCTGCATACCCGTTGTTTTTTATTGAAGGGTGTTTATCTGTGTCCTTATGTGTGTCTTCTACTGTATTTCGGCGCATAAAATTGTCTCCTTAAGCTTTACACTCTTCTGAGATTTACTTGGTTTCACCTTCATCCGCGGTGAGGTCTGCTTTCAGCTCCTGATATTCATCACGGCTGATGTCTCCGCGGGCCAAACGAAGTTTCAAAATTCGGATTGCTTCATCCTTGAGTTCCTCATCTCGCTGAATTCCGTCGGTTTCCTGCTCTTCTCCAGTTTCTCGGTCTCTTCCATGGGAGGAAGCATAGTGTTCAGGATCGTAGGGGTCGGCAAATCTGTCCCTGTGTTTTCCTCGCATTGAGTAGATAATGAAGCCCACAGCTGCAGTTACTATGAGAATAAAAATGATTGGAAAAAGCCAAGTATTCCGACCAGTCGTCCACGGACCGTACCAGCCGCCGCCCATGTGTCCTGCTAATTTGCTTCCTGCGGTTTCAGAGGGAAAGGCATAGTCTTGGGTTGGCGTATATCCTCCGTCTGATCTGTATCCAGGTCTGTATCCAGGTCTGTAAACAGGGCAGTAATATGCCGATGTGTACTCCTCTGGAACTCTGTCTTCCCAAGTTTCTGCAGCGGTATATACTCCGTTTTCGTTTACTGTTTCGCTTACTGTCTGTCCTATGCTGCCTGTGCTGCTGCTAATACTTCCGGTGTCCGCAAAAGCGGTAAACCCTGAAGCTGCCAGCGTTATGATGATTAATAGAGTAGATATGTTTTTCATTTCCCCATCCCCTGCCGTAACGGCACTACGTCTCGTCAGCTGTCCCAGCCTCAGCCAAGGCGTCTGAACTTGGAGAGAACGTCCATGATTTCTTCAATTTTCTCTTCCTGGTCTTCTTTGTTGTCGCTGCGCATGCTGCTGATAACGCAGGTATTCAGGTGCTGATGCATGATTAGATCTTCAACTTTTCGGATTGCGGCTACAACTGCCCGTGTTTGGGACAAAATATCGATGCAATAGCGATCGTTATCTATCATTTTCTGAATGCCCCGTATCTGCCCGTCAATTTTATTCAGGCGTTTTTTTGCATCATCCTTCTGTTTTTCGTTCATCATGGTATTAGTTCTCCCTTCTGTTTATATGCTTAATATACTATACCCGGGTAGGGTAGTCAAGGAATAAAATATTTTAAATAGTGTTTTTTATATAGAGGCTGCAGGAGATTGTACGCTTAATACAGAGGCTGATCCTGACATGACAATTAGTTAATATGGTTTTAAACAGGTTTGACACATTTTTGACACATAAGAATGGAGAAAAAACAAGGAAATTATGTTGATTTTTC
>JAIPFU010000051.1 GCA_021736505.1 Spirochaetia bacterium
CGGGGCGACAGGGGAATTCTGAAGCAATTTACGTTTGTTTCCTGATCAATTTAATAGTATATTGAATCTATGGATATTGCCTGCTTTAACCGGTGCGCATGAGGACGGGTGAGAGAGTGTGTATGAGAATAAGTGAGACATGGAAAGTTGAGGCCGGCTGAAGGGATATCCTGCTGAAAGATCTTGAGGAGGGAACGCATGGCTGAATATTATCATGATCCGGATACCAGGGAGACACAGGATTGGACTGAATCGCTGAAGGGTGTCATTACATATGAGGGCAGCGAAAAGGCTGACTACCTGCTGCAGAAACTTACCGATACTGCCCGGAGCAATGGAGTGTCCACTTCTCCAGGTATCATTTCACCCTATACAAATACACTGCTGCCGGAACAGTCCGAGCAGATTCCTCCGGAAGAGTCCTTTATTGCGCGAAATCTTGCTGCATATGTGCGCTGGAATGCTATGGCTATGGTGGTTCGGGCGAATAAGGAAGGCAAGAATCTCGGCGGGCATATTGCCAGTTTCGCTTCCGCCTCCGCGCTTTACGAAGTCGGGTTTAACTGGTTTTTCCACGGTCCGCAGGCTGAAAATGGTGCGGACTTAATCTTTTTTCAGGGACATTCCGCTCCGGGCATGTACGCCCAGGCCTTTGTCGAGGGGAGGCTCTCGGAAGAGCAGCTGATGAATTTTCGCAGTGAAGTGGGAGGAAAAGGTGTTTCATCCTATCCACATCCCTGGCTGATGCCTAATTTCTGGCAGTTTCCTACGGTCTCCATGGGCATTGGTCCCCTCACCGCCGTACATCAGGCGAGATTCATGAAATACATGGAAGCTAGAGGCTTCTCAAAAGTCGGGGATCGAAAAGTCTGGGTCTTCATGGGAGATGGAGAATCGGATGAACCGGAATCCTTAGGAGGGCTCTCCCTGGCTGCCCGGGAGAATCTTGACAACCTGATTTATGTGGTGAACTGCAACCTGCAGCGGTTGGACGGTCCGGTGCGCGGTAACGGAAAAATTATCCAGGAGCTGGAGGGCAAGTTCCGCGGTGCGGGCTGGAATGTGATCAAGGTGATCTGGGGAAGTGAATGGGATGAGATCATGACCCGGGATACGGAAGGCCTGCTGATGAATCGGTTTTCAGAGATGGTTGACGGCGACTTCCAGACGATCCGGGCGCGGGGTCCTGAGTACTTGAGGGAGAAAGTTTTCGGCGGTGATCCACGGCTCCTTAAGCTGGTGGAGGATAAAACAGATAAAGAGCTTTGGCAGATGACCAGGGGCGGTCATGACCCCAGGAAGGTCTATGCGGCCTTTGCTGCGGCCCGAAAACACAAGGGCCAACCCACGGTTATCCTGACCAAAACCATTAAGGGCTACGGTATGGGCCAGGGCGGACAGGCCTCTATGGGGACCCATAACGTGAAGAAACTGGATGTTGAAGGACTGAAAAGTTTCCGGGATCGTTTCCACGTACCTCTGGAGGACGATCAGCTTGAAAAGCTGCCCTTCATTAAACCGCCCGAGAACAGTCTGGAGGCTCAATTCGTAAAAAAACAGCGTGAAAAGATGGGCGGCCCAGTTCCTTATAGAAGTGAGGAGGCGGAAGCTCTGAAAGTTCCCTCCCTGGATGCATTCAAGCAGCTGCTGGACTCCTCAGGTGACCGTGAGCTTTCCACCACCATGGCTTTTGTACGGCTCATGGGAAGCCTGGCCAAGAACAAGGATATCGGCAAAAACCTTGTGCCCATTGTTCCCGATGAGGCGAGAACCTTTGGGATGGAAGGGCTCTTCCGGCAGTTGGGCATCTATGCTCCCACGGGGCAGCTCTATGAACCTCAAGACTCCGATGCGGTAATGTGGTATAAGGAAGACCGGAAAGGACAAATCCTGGAGGAGGGAATTTCCGAAGCAGGTGCTTTTTCATCCTGGCTTGCGGCGGCAACGGCCTACGCAAACTACGGTATTCAGATGATTCCCTTTTATATCTTCTACTCCATGTTCGGATTTCAGCGTATCGGCGATTTTGCCTGGGCTGCTGGTGATTCCCGTGCCCGCGGATTTCTGATGGGCGGCACCGCCGGCAGGACAACCCTGAACGGTGAAGGCCTCCAGCATCAGGACGGCCACGGCCTTCTGCTGGCCTCTACGCTTCCCACCTGCGTCGCCTACGACCCGACCTTCTCCTACGAACTGGCTGTGATCATCCAGAACGGAATGAAGCGCATGTTTTCTGATGGCGAGGATATTTTCTACTATATCACCTTGATGAATGAAAATTATGTACAGCCTGCAATGCCCAAGACCGAAGGTATAGAAGAGGGTATTATTAAGGGGATGTATCTCTTTCAGAAGGGCGGCAAAAAGAAGAAACGTGTTCAGCTCATGGGCAGCGGAACAATCCTTCGTGAAGTGATTGAAGCGGCGACCCTGCTGGAAAATGATTTCGGCGTATCTGCTGATGTCTGGAGCGTTCCCGGTATCAACCAGCTGCATCGGGATGGAATAGAAGCGGAGCGGTGGAATATCCTGCATCCGGAAGCAGAGCCGAAGCTTCCCTACGTTACCAGGCAGCTCCAGAACGGTCATGATGGGCCGGTTGTCATCAGTACTGACTACATTCGGGCGTACCCGGAACAGATTCGGCGCTTTATAGATAGGCCGCTGACGGTGCTGGGAACAGACGGCTATGGGCGAAGCGACCTCCGTGAAAGCCTGCGGGCCTTTTTCGAGGTCGATCGCTACTGGATTGTGATCTCGGCGCTGAAGCAGCTGGCCGACCAGGGGCAGATTGACCGAAAAGAGGTGAAAACGGCAATCGAGCGCTTCGGCATCGACATGGAAAAACCGAATCCAATGACGGTGTAAGACGTGTTGACGGTGAAAAATTTTGATGTCGTGAAATGTGTTGACGGTGTAAAATGTGTTGATGTCGAAATAGGCTTTGATGATGAAAAAGCTTTATTGATGAAAAAGCTTTATTGGTGAAAAAATACGTAAAGCAAGTAAGAAAAATTGACCGAGAAAAGATATCAGGATATGAACCAGGGAAAGGAGGCTGAAAAGATGGCAAGCAAGGAGATAAAAATACCGAATATAGGGGGATATACCGATGTTCCGATTATTGAAGTTTACGTGTCCCCGGGAGATACGGTTGAAGCTGAGGATTCACTCATAGCCCTGGAAAGTTCAAAAGCTGTGATGGACATACCCGCTCCGGAAGCAGGCAAAATTGAGAAAATAACTGTCAGTGAAGGCGATACCGTCTCGGAAGGTGATGTTTTCCTTTATATGGAAGCTGCGGAAGAGACTGCAGATGCTGATACGGCTGAAAAGTCGGCAGAAGCTGAATCTGCAGCGGATGGAACGGAAAAAGCGGAAAAGTCGGCAGAAGCTGAGAAGCCGACAGAAGCTGAGAAGCCGGCAGAAGCTGGGAAGACAGAGGGGAAAAAATCTGAAAATTCTCAGGCTGATGCCTCCGCGTTGCGAACAGCTCAGTCTGCTACGGAACAGACAGGCTCGGGTGCAGAACAAGCCTCCCTTCGCTCAGAGGGGGATGATTATCCCGATAACCAGCAGGCCCCTGGTGCGATATACCATGCCACCCCATCGGTCCGGCAATTTGCCAGAAACTTAGGTGTTGAGCTGTCTCAGGTCAAGGGCAGCGGTCCAAATGGACGTATACTGCAGGAGGATGTCCAGGCGGTGGTTAAAAATATCATGGATCGCCTTGCTTCTTCCCCCTCCACCCTTGCCGGCGGTGCCGGTGCTGCAGGAGCGGCTACTTCTGGAGGCGGCGGAACATCCGTCCCGCCGATACCTGATATCGATTACTCACGCTATGGTGAGATCGAAACCATAGATATGTCCCGGATCCAGCAGATCTCCGGCCCCCATCTTCATGAGAGCTGGTTGGGAATTCCCCATGTAACACACTTTGATGAGGCGGATGTAAGTGACCTGGAGGCCTTCAGAAAATCTCTCAAAGAAGAGTTTGCCAAAAAAGAGTTGAAAATCAGCATCCTTCCCTTCATCATCAAAGCAGCTGTCAAAGCTCTGAAGATGTATCCGAAATTCAATGCATCCTTAGCTCCTTCGGGAAAGCAGATCATACTGAAACACTACTACAATATTGGGGTTGCCGTGGATACTCCGGATGGACTGATCGTTCCGATAATAAAGGCCGCGGATACAAAATCGCTGGAAGAGATAACGGCAGAGCTTATGGAACTCAGCGGGAAAGCCCGGAATAAGAAACTGACTATGAACGATCTTGATGGAGCCTCCTTTTCCATCTCCAGCCTCGGCGGCATCGGCGGAACTGGATTTACTCCCCTTATCAACAGCCCTGAGGCGGCAATATTGGGTGTTTCACGGATGCAGAAAAAGCCGGTATGGGATGGCAAAGAATTTGTACCCCGAGACATGCTTCCCTTTTCCGTCTCCTATGATCACCGGGTTATAGATGGTGCATATGGTGCCAGGTTTTCCCGATACCTTGGAGAACTGCTGACGGATATCAGGCGTCTGCTGCTTTAAAAGGTAAGATGCTTTAGAAGGTCAGATGCTTTAGCAAGATTGCTGCTTTAGCAGGTCAGATGCTTTAGCAAGTCAGAAGGCCAGGAATTCAGGATACTAGTGATGCTGCATGACGAAATGTCGAAGCTGCAGCAGCAGGATACTAGTGATGCTGCCGGATCAAAGCAGTGCAGAAGGATAAAAGTGAGGTTAAACATGAGCGGTGAAGAGAAAAAAAACAGCAATGGAAATAGCAATAAACAAAAAGGATCGTCGGAAAATCAAACGTCGGAAGCCTTGACGTTAGAAGCCTTAACAATTGATGTAGCTGTAATCGGATCCGGCCCCGGCGGTTACTCCGCAGCATTCAGGGCAGCGGACCTGGGGAAATCAGTTGCCCTTATAGAGAAATCGTCCTATCTCGGCGGGGTCTGCCTGAATGTCGGCTGTATCCCATCAAAAACTCTCCTTCATGCTGCAGAAGTCATAGAAGAGAGCCAGGATATTGCCTCTGCGGGCATCGTGTTTCAGCCTCCGAAGATTGATACTGAAAAACTTCGGGAGCATAAGGACGGAATCGTTAAGAAACTGCAGCAGGGAGTAGAGGGCCTTTCAAAGGCGAGAAAAGTCCAGGTTCTTCAGGGAGAAGCCTCTTTCCTCGATGCTTCCACCCTTACTGTTACCGGTGCTGAAGGTTCACGAAAAGTGCATTTTACCGATGCTGTCATAGCGGCTGGATCGGAACCCGTACGGCTGCCCGGGCTCTCATATGACGATCCACGGGTCTGGACCTCCACTGAAGCGCTTGAAGTAGGTGAGGTACCAGAGCATCTGGCTATCATCGGCGGAGGCATCATCGGTCTAGAAATGGCGATGGTCTATCATGCCCTGGGCAGTAAAATTACCATCATTGAGATGCTGGATCAGATCATCCCCCAGGCCGATGCCGACTTAATACGTCCGCTGCAGAAAAGGCTGAAAAAGATTTCAGAGGGAGTCTACACAAAAACCAAAGTGACAGGTATTGACCAGGATAAAAAACGTCTGATAATCTCCCTGGAGGGTAAAAAGGCGCCGGAATCTATTGAAGCAGATGCTGTCCTGACGTCAGTAGGCCGTAGAGTCTCAGGAAAAGCCCTTGATCTGGATCATGCCGGTGTAGAGGTGGATGAACGGGGTATTGTGCAGGTGAATGCTAAAATGCAGACCAATGTTCCTCACATATATGCTGTGGGAGATATTACGGGCAATCCCATGCTCGCTCACCGGGCGAGCTATCAGGGAAAAATTGCCTCTGAGGTAATAGCTGGACTTCCTTCCGCCTATTCCGTTATGTCCGTACCTTCGATTGCCTACACCCATCCTGAAGTTGCCTGGATCGGTATGACTGAAAAAGAGGCAAAAGAACAGGAGGTCCCGTTCAATAAGGGGTCTTTCCCCTGGCAGGCAAGCGGCCGTGCTTTGAGCGGCGGTAAAACCAACGGAGTCACCAAGGCGCTGTTTCATAAGGAGACAGGACGTCTCATCGGAGCGGGGATGACCGGCGCTAATGCCGGAGAACTGCTGGCTGAAGCGGTTCTTGCTTTGGAAATGGGCGCCACCGCTGAGGATATTGCAAAAACCATGCATGCCCATCCAACGTTATCTGAAACCTTCGGATTAACGGCGGAAATTGTTGAGGGATCAGTTACAGAAACACTGAATCGATAATTCACCGGGGTTCAAGTTCAATTTGTAATTTGATCCCCGTGGCATAATTTCCGAACGCTTCCCCGAACAGGTTCAATCCGCCTTGGCACACAGCATCTTCTTTTATACCGAATCTCACTTGTATTCGGTAATCATCCTCTAAATGCAGATCTTCAAGGCTAGTCTGTTCAGAGATGATTCCATCAATATATGAATGGTCCGACGTTACCCGCCATGTTTTACTAAAACCGTACTGTGTATTTTCGATCCCCCACCAGTCTGGTGTAAATCGTCCTTTTGAACCTCCCATATCACCGGGACAGTTCCACGTACCCACTTCACACTGATTGACCCAGACGGTGATATCGCTGGGGAAATCTTTTTTGTACCCGGGGAATTCCGAGCACAATTCAGCGGTTATCTGCAGGGATTTTACGGAACGTCCATTGGGAATGGTAACCGGAAAGCTGTACTCGACATATCCATGGGTGAACCAGATAAGTTCTGCACTGCTGCGCTGCGGACTGAGAAATGCTCGTTCACTATCAAGATAATCGATAATATTGTTTTTGCTCACCATCCCGCAAGGAGGATGTATGGAAAAGTCAGTATAGAGGCCAATGGGCATATCAATCACCATAATATTACTGTCATCAATTTTCTGCTCTTCCTGCAGCGGCAGAATGATTTCCTCATAATTTGTATAACAAACTTTCTGATTACCCCTGGCCGCCGGAATGAGTTCACTCTTTATAATTCCTGCTTTTTCAAGGGCTTTTATATTCATGGTGCAGGTCGACTGCAGAATCTGTAATTCTTCTGCTATTTGTTGAATATTCATCTTATTGTTCAGTAAAAGCTGCACCATCTCTATACGTAGAGGTGAATTGAGTGCTTTTGCGATTTCCAGGACTTGTTTATGATTTGCAATGTATACACGTTTTTCCATGGTCCGCCCTTTTTTCGGTCCGCTCTTTTATCTTAATTATACATACTTTTCTAGAATATCATATAAGCGATGTACTTCAAACTTTGGAGTTCTATCGGCAAATACCAGCCCATTTTTCTCTGCATGAACATCCGTGAATTGTGTATAACACCACCCTGCATTCTGAGGCAGGGATTCTGCGGTTTCTATCATATCCTTCACCTTTTCAAAAAACATATGAGGATCATTAATAATTTCGCCGTATCCCCAATTCTGCTGTGTATCATGCTTATCAAGATAGCTTATTCCTCCAAATTCGGTAAGCATCAATGTTTCAGATTCTGAAATACAATGATCTATACAGAGCGGTTTATGCAGAATCCCGCCTGGTCGGTTTTTTCTTACCTGTTTCCAATCTTCTGCAAGTTTTTGCGGGTCATGTTCATAACTGTGAAAAGTCATTATCTGGCCTTTTACGTGTTCCCACCCATCATTATCAATTACAGGTCTGCTCGGATCATTAATTTTAACTGTCTCTATCATATGCTTCAACCAAGCATACATATCATTTCTCTCCATGATATCACGTATCCCCCATGATTCGTTGCAGATAACCCAAGTTATCACTGAAGGGTGCATTTTGTCTCTTTCTATAATATCCAGGAACTGCTTTTTAAAACTCTTTTTTGCATTTTCTGTGAACTCATAGAATGCTGGAGCTTCCTCCCATACGTAGAAACCGAGCTTATCAGCCCAATAGTAAAATCTAGGGTCCTCAAATTTCATATGCATTCGGCAGCCGTTGAAGCCCAACTGTTTCATCAGCTCAATATCATCTTTGAAAGCTGATGGGTAGGGAGCTGTATATCCGCTTTCCGGCCAGTATCCCTGATTAAGAACCAGGCGCATTTTGATTTTTCTGCCGTTTATGAAAAAGCCTTCTTGTTTCCACTCCACAGTTCTGAAAGCTGTGTACGTCTCAATCGTATCTTCCCGAATTCGTTCGGAACTGATATCTGAATAATCACTGAAGCTTTCTTGAGGTATGAACCTGAGTACAATTCTGTAGAGATGGGGGCGGTCTATATCCCAGTACCGAATCTCTTCAATTTCATCGGAAAGTAAGCGCATTTTGTATGAGGAACAGCGGAATTCTTTTTCCTGGATTTTTTTGTCATCAAGGAATATACCCATGCTCAGGCTGCCGCTGAAGGAGCTTCCGTCCAATTCAAGTTCAAGAGCAATTTTGTTTATTTTTGAGTAATCTTCGGAGTGGTCAATGGAGTGATCATTGTAGTGGTCAATGGAGTGCTTACTGGAGTGATCTCTGAAAGTGTCTCTGTAATGGTCGGAAACAGGTTCAGCTCTGCAGTTGGAGATATATACATCAGGTACAGTTTCTAGCCAAACAGACTGCCAGATTCCAGAAACAGGAGGATACCAGCAGGAAAACGGTTCTCCCCATGTCTGTTTTCCCCTCGGCTGCTCCGGGCTGAGCGTATCAATAACTTCAACGCTTACAGTTATCTCTTCATATGTCGTCCATGAAGTGATTTCAAAGGAGAAGGGTGAGTATCCTCCCTCGTGAGAACCGATACAGGTATCTTCAATCCAGATTCGCGTAAAGAAGTCAACCGCTCCAAAGTGCAGAAGCAGCCGATTCTGCCGCTCAGAATCCGTAAAGGTGATCTTTTTTTTATATACCATGCAGGGGTGATAGGTATGCTCATGAATCTGAAGTCCAGATCTGCTGCATTGATACGTAAAGGGAACTTGGATATATGAACGCAGCTCTTTGGAGATGATATCTTCCGGTTGTGTTATGAGATAATCATCGAAGAAATCAAAAGCCCATGTACCATCAAGTTTTCGCCAATGGGGACGGTACAGGTGCGGTCTGGGATAATCAGTTTCAATCATAATAACCTCAGTGCTTGTTTTGTAAATCATAATATCATGATATAAAAATAAATAAAAGCCCTAATTCCATTTTTTTGTTGACTGATTCATATATATATATGATTTAATAAGATTATAAATCATAATATGTTGATTAAAAAGGGGTTCTTATGACTAATAGAAGCAATGCAGTAACCGTATTTGTATTTTTATCACCCTTTATGCTTATTTATATCAGTTTGCAGATATATCCGCTTTTTCAGGCAGCTGTTTCTAGTCTCTACTCCTGGGATTTACTTACATCGGGAAAAAGCTTTATCGGACTACAGAATTACACCAGAATGTTCTCTGATCCCACATTTTGGATTTCGTTCAAGAACACAGTGCTGTTTGTTATCTATTCAACACCGGTTATTGTTGGTCTTGGACTTCTTCTTGCATTACTTCTGAACAGCAGATCAAAAATTATGAATATGTTCAGGACAATATTTTTTGCCCCCTATGTGCTGTCAGTATCTGTAGCAACCCTCATTTGGGGCTTTATGTTCAATCCGCAGAAAGGACTCCTTGGGGCGTTTTCAGCTTTATTAAACTTGGAACCAATTTATTGGCTGACTGATCCCCGTTATGCAATGACAGCAATTATCATTACAACAGCCTGGTGGACAGTTGGTTTTAATCTTGTCCTTTTCCTTGCCGGCTTACAGGATATTGATCCTTCACTGTATGAGGCAAGTATGCTTGACGGGGCTAATAACTGGCAAAATTTTCGCTATATTACGATACCGGGACTCTCCCGAACCTTTATGCTGGTTTTGGTTCTTCAGATAATTGCTTCGTTCCAGATATTCGGTCAGGTATATATCATGACAAAAGGGGGGCCCGGGGGTACCACTCGAGTTCTCATACAATACATATATGAAGCCGGCTTCAGGGACTATGAGCTCGGGTATGCTTCAAGCATGGCTGTATTCCTTTTTATGATTATGTTCATCATCTCTTTTATTCAATTCAAAGTAT
>JAIPFU010000052.1 GCA_021736505.1 Spirochaetia bacterium
CTCAGGAAGATAGCGAAACTGCAGCCAGTAGGCATCAGCATGATTCCCCCAGAGCCATTCTACTCCTCCACGGCCTGAACGAACGATCCTGGAATAAATACTACCCCTGGGCACACCGCCTCGCATCCCTGACCGGACGACCGGTGATACTCTTCCCCACGGCATTTCATATCGACCGCAGCCCTTCCGAATGGCAGGACATCCGCGAAATGACTCCCCAGGTGAAAGCGAGACGCATGCTGGCAAAGATTCTGAAAAAATCGGTGATGGGCCTCTCCTTTGCAAACGTCGCTCTCAGTTCCAGAATTGAGGAGGCGCCGGAACGCTTCATCCGTGCCGGCTTCCAGACAATGCTGGATATTGAGAAATTTGCCGCTCAGGCAAGGGCGGGTAAGCTGCCGCAAATTCCCAAAAACAGCTCCTTTGATTTTTTCTGCTACTCAATCGGCTGCAGTCTGGGTCAGTCCCTGCTGATGTCGGATCTCAGCAAGCCGGCTAAAAAGCGGCTGTTTGTCGATTCGCGCCAGGTCTTCTTTTGCGGCAGCGCACTGCTGGAATATGCAAATCCAATTTCGAAGCTGATCCTCGATGAGGAGTCCTATCGGGTTTTAAACGCCTATTTTTATGCTCTGGCCCATGACGATGCTTCAGCACTAAAACGGGTGAAGGGCAGGAAACTGAAGAAATTCGATCGGCTCCAGTCCATGGCTGCTATTCTCTACGGAGATGCAAAGAAGTCCTACCGGGAAGAAAAACTGAAGATAATCGGAAAGCGCTCCTTGGTTATCAGCATGGAAGGCGATTCGGTCTTCCCCCCTGAAGCAATACGCCGCACTTGGAGTTTACGAAATAACGAAGCTTCGAAAGATCAGGACGGGTCGAAGGATCAAGACGTGTCGATGGGTCAAGAGGTTTCGATGGGTCATTGGGGGTCAATGAGGCAGGAAGCTTCGATAGATCAAGACGTGCCGATGGAGCATGAAGCTAAGATGGGTTATGAAAATTCCGCAGCTGCTTATTTAAAAAAAGAGGACAAAATACAAGATAAAATACAAGAAGAGCATAACACTATTCCCCTGACGGAGATCAAAACATACAGCCCCCCGACAGCCTCCTCCCACGAAAATCCTTTTCCCCGGGAACGCAGCCCGGAAAAGAGATCGCTGGTAGACAATGCATTTGACGCTCTGTTTACCAACATAGCTTCATGGTATGTATCAAGGAAAAATGATTCAGAATAAGCCTGGATTAAACCGAAAATAAATCTTTTAGTGGATCTTGAAAGCACTTTACTGCCCTTAATCCTCCGCTGGATTTGTCTTGATGAAAACAGTTAGACCGGAGATGATGATCATGACTGCTCCGAGAATTATAAAACCAGCAGAGAATGAGACAGCGTCCCCCATGAAGCCCACCAAAGCGGGGATTCCGCCGTTTCCCATGAAAGAGCTCACAGGAAGCACCATGGAAACCGCTACATTTCGTGACCGCCGCGGTCCGATGGATGAGAGTGCGGCAAGCCCCGCTGGAAGCAGGAGAGCCCCCACTGCCGGCTGCAGAAAAATCACCATGACCAGCCAATTCCCTGACAAAAGTCCCAGCAGAGAAATTGCTGCCCCGGAGAGTATCATCAGCACAAAAAGCGTCCTCCTCACTCCGAATTTATCCAGCACAAGCCCCGCCGACAGCAGAGCAGCCGCCGGAATAAAGCGTGAGATGCCGAATACAGTATTGGTAAAAGCCTGCGAGAAGCCCGCTTCAGACACAAGGTATGTAGGTATCAGAAGATATACCCCCTGAATACTCCCCAGGGCGAAGCCGAGAAAGATCATCAGCACCCAGAATGCAGGTACCTTCAGCAGGGGGATGATATTCGAAAACGTAGGCGGCTCTCCGGGCTCTTTTCCGACATTGACAAAAGCCCAAAAGATCACTCCTCCAGCAAGCACGCAGCCGCCCGCTGCGCCAACCACAAGTCGCCAGGAGCCGAGAAAAGAGAGAGCCCCAGCAAAAAGGGGGACAGCAGCCATGGCAAAATGCGGTCCAAGTTCATGAAGGGAGAGAGCTTTCTGCCAATCCCGCGGACGAACCATGTTTGTTATGGCGGCAATTCCTGAGGGAGGATAGAGCCCTGAGCCTGCTCCAAGCAGCACCATTCCCATCTGCATCAACCATACTTGGGGTGACGCAGCTATCAGGATCAATGCAAATCCCATAATACCTGTTGAGAGAACTATTGTGCCCTTATGTAGCAATTTGGCGGAGACAAAGCCGGAAAAGAAGATAACCACGGAGTAGCCTAAACTGATAAAGAGGAAAAATCTTGATGCTATGGTATGGCTGATGGAGAATTCGGCCTCTATTTGCAGAAGAATCGGGGATAGGATGGAACGAGCGAAAAGGTTAAAGAAAAATATTCCTACGATAAACAGCAGCGGGCGCAATGCCTGCCTGAAACTTTTTGCTTCCATGTTCTGACCCTTCTTTGTTTCTTATGATTGCATACAGCTGCGGCTATACAAGAAATTCAAGACTGTTTATCATGATTCTGAACGTTCTGTTTCTGAACCTGCTGTTTCTGTTTCTGAACCTGCTGTTTCCGCACTTGCTGTTCCCGTACGCTCTGCTTCTGAACCCGCTGTTCCCGCCCCACCCAAACCATGAGGCGGATACCCGAGAACCTGTCTATGGACCCGATAGAACTGGGCATAACTGCCGAAACCGGCATCCAATGCACGATCCAGAATATTCAAATCTTCGTTCTTCTGCTTCAAATACTTTTCAATCCGTATGAAGTTTCTCCAATCAACTATGTTTGTCCCCATCTCCAGGGCAAACTGCCGGCTCAAATAGGATCGGGAAACTCCGACTCTCCGAGCCAGTTCCTCTGTACCGATATCCAGCTCACTGTATAGAATTTTGATGGCCTTGGCAACTGAGGGATGGATACTGCCTCCCGCTACCGGTTCCCCTCGAAGATAAAATTTCCAAGTCTGCAGAACCAGCCAAGCGAGCCCGGCATGGTATAAATCCTTTTGTCCCTCCGTCTCCATCAGACTGCTGCTGAATGATTGAATCGCCCAGTAATCTTCTTTCCTCAATCTTCGCCACTCCAGTTCATGCATGTAGGTATCATCAAGGAGCATCTTTGTCCATTCTTCGGTACAAACCGACTGAATTAATGACTTTCGGAAAAAGCAGACAAGCATAGTGAAATTATCAGATGTTTCCATGAGATAATGTTTCTGATACGGCGGAATCCAGATACTGTTCCTTTTGTGCAGTGTAAAACGTTTATTATTGATATAATATTTTGCGGAACCTGAGTAAATGAGATTACACTCATAGGAATCATGGTAATGAGGCGAGTTTCCGGCATATTCACCCGTTCCAATATTCACAAAACCTTTGTATCCTGATTTTATATGGTTAGCTAGCAACATCATGACACAAAATGATAACACAAGCTCTACAAGATGAGAAGTAAAAAATAAAAAAGCATGTTATCTTTTTTTCTGTGACAATATCTTCTAACAATATTTTGACATGCTGAACTCAGTCACATCAGGCAAAAGACTTATTAGTATTTCTGTGGTAATTGACCGGGAAAACTGCAGGGCAATGTATTACATACTGGTACAGGTGCAGAAATACAGCGCTAAGTTCCGTTCATTTGTCTTATTGCGAATCCCCCAAGTATTTTATGAACTGTTTCCTGGATATTTTCAGATATTTGTGTGTTTGAGCGGTTTAGCGGAGACCG
Source organism: Spirochaetia bacterium (assembly GCA_021736505.1). The sequence continues at coordinate 3,764 of JAIPFU010000052.1, forward strand.
CTGAATATTCAGGGCAGTTCTCTCTTCTACTGCATTTTCCCTGCCGGAATACTTTGACAATATCATTTCCGGATGAGAGATAGTATTACAAATGGCCTAGAAATCACTTACTGTTGAGAGATAGTATTACAAATACCCCAGAAATCACTTACTGTTGAGAGATAGTATTACAAATACCCCAAAAGTCACTTGCCTTTTCCTTATATTTTTAGTAGACTTTAGTTAGGTAAAAAAGTAAAAAGAAGAATCCCCTTCTTCTTTTTATAAAAAGTAATATTTTGTAAAAGTTGAACCAAAAAAAGTCCCGCCAAAAAAATTCATATCTTTAAAAGTCACTGCAGTTTTAAAAAAGTATAAACCAATCGTAATAAGGATTTATTTATGAAAAAGGTTTATACAGTTATTCTTATGGGAATTATTTGTATAACAGGCGCATTAATGACTGTAAGCGCCGAATCATCCACAGCTACTCTTCATTTACGTGCTGTTGTGGAAAAATCAGCTTCTCTTTCAATAGATACACGCGCAACTTCTTCAAGAACAGCGCAGAGAAGTGTGTCTGACTCATCAGAAAACTCAGTATTTCTCGGGGTCGTCAGCGAAACGTCCAATACCTCGAGTGGATATAACGTAACCTTGGAATCAGAAAATGCAGCAGCTTTTGCTTCTGACAGTGGTGTTTTGGCCGCAAACGGCAGCCATGAAGCTCTGCCCTATGATATTCACTACGGTGGAGAAACTGTAGGAATGGAAGCTGGAAGAGCATTAATCAGTAACAGCAGCAGAAGTACAAATAAACCTTTAAGTAGAGAACTTAGTGTGACTTACCCTGAATATTCAAATAAAACAGGTGCTTATTCCGATACACTGATTATGACTATCGCTGTTAACTAAGATTTTAACAGCGTTGCGCATTTTTTTTATACTTGTTCCTTATATAAATATACATAATCAAGGACTATAATTTGTGAATATCGCACTTGCAAAAAAATAGTGACGGAGCGATAACACATAGTCAGTTTTGAAATGATAAAAATTGTTTAGGCGGAACCAGCTTTATCCCCTCCCCCCATAAGCCGGTTTCGCCATTTTTTCGGCTTACCCTATGTCTCTTGTAACTTCTATGTCTCTTGTAACTTCTGTATCTCTTGTTTGCACTACAATTATATGACCCCGCCTTGAAACAGAGCCGCTCATACCTCTGCAGATTCTGAAAATAAACTCTGAAATATTGACAGCCACCCACCGACTAGGCTACTATTTGTCCCATATACGGTGTCATAAAGCTTAGTGGTGACCTGAATTCGGTGTAACGTCCCTTGATCAAGCTGAATATTCTGTTCTAGTTTTGGGTTATAAAGCCCTTCACAGCATTTTACTGAGAGACTGCCTCCAACGGAATATATCAAATACGGTATCTCAAAGCTTTTAGCCAGGATAAAAAGGATGCATGCAAATAAACCAAAGGAACAAAACAACTATGGGCAAAGATGGGCAGCCGCTGCAGCTCTTGCTGATGGGGACAAAACGTATTGGGAAGCTTTCGATTATTTTATCATATTTTTAAGAAGATTCGGCTTCTTTCTCAGCCCTGAAACAAGCCATAAAGAGACACTTAAACAATTTCTATCAGATACGCTTGCTGACCTGATAAACCGTAAATGGGCTATGTATCATGAGGATACCGGCAAGTATAGTTTAACGGAAACAGGAAAGAAAGAAGCTAATACAATGCTTAAAGAAGTTTTTCATAGCAGGAAAAACCTAAACAAGCTTCTTAATCCAATAAAGATTACGCAGCTTACGTTCTGGGTTCATCTTTTATTAAGTGTCGTAAAGCTTCCAGCAGCTTTATTATCAGGCTCCATATCCCTTCTTAACGACGCATTAGACACAATTATTGACTCATTTTCTTCACTAGCCGTCTATCTAGGTGTGCGGTTTAAAAAGGAAACTGCATCAAGCTACATTATATTACTCTTTATGACTTTCACAGGCCTGTATGCTCTCTGGGAAGCAGTACTTCACTTTATCCAAGGGAATACCATTACTCCGGCTCCGCTAGCTTATCTTGCAATTATTTTATCTTCGGTTTTTTCTTTTGCCTTATGGATGCTTCAGAAAATTACCGGACTTAAATTCGGCTCCTTAGCAATAACAGCGCAATCAATTGACTCACGAAATCATCTATTAACGGCAGCGGGGGTATTATTAAGTTTTTTTGCCTCATGGCTAGGTACTCCCTTGGTGGATCTGCTTATAGGGCTTGTTATTGCGTTAATCATCCTTAAAAGTTCCTGGAACTTGTTTTTTGATATTCGAAGAAATACAAATAATGAACAAATTGATTTCTCCGTTTACGGCTTTCCCGTCTTCGAAAAGTTCAGAGATAATCAGATGACACAATGGCTACTCTTTCAAATACACTCTGGAAATATTGAAAACAGACAGCAATTATTCTATGAAGCTAGCCTATCTGTACATTTTGAAAACAATAATCAGCTCGAAGTACTTGGTTTATCAAACAGTGATACGTATAAAACGAGAATCCGGGAAATCTGCAAGCTGCTCTTTGATGATCATTTAGTCCTTGAAAAAAACAACTCTCTGTACTTAAGTAATTTAGGTAAACAACGAATAAAACAATTCATACAAAATGGAAAAATTCCGAGCAGCTTTTTTCATTCTGCGAAGCAGCGTGCATTGTCAATCCTATTCAGCTTATTCTACGGCATTGCCTTCATCGTGTTGTGGTTCGGACTAAAGTATATACCCTTCATCCAGAAAACAGTCATTTGGCCCCAGGATATGACATTGCTGATACTTTTCCAGCAGCCCGTGTATACGCTTGAAATTCCATTTGTCATTATCACGCTTTTCTTGTTTATGAAAGGCTGGCTTCAAGTGAGAACCGCAAATCTGCACTTACATCATTCTACTCATGACAGCAGCTCTTTGTCAGTTACCGGACCGTATTCCCGAAGAGTCCATCCCATGTACGGAGGTTTCATAATTTCGTGGATTTCCATTGGACTTGCTTCTGGTTCCCCAATAATTCTCGGTGCAGCTTTTTTCATGTCAGTCGTGCAGATAGCTTCAGCACTGTTTGAAGAGAGAAGATTATCAGCAATTCATGAAAATGAGTGGGAAAAATTTTTTAACGGGCGAAAATTCAGATTCTTGAAACCATGGGAAATCATAAGCTTATTAGTTCTGATATTGGCATGGATCGCTATCGGCATCCAGTACGATTTGCACATCCCTTTTATGTAGTTATTTACTCATTTTTGCAAACCTAGCCGAGGGAGTTTGCATTTCGTCTCGGAGAAGATTTCCACATTTTTGCATTTCGTCTCGGAGAAGATTTCCACACACATCCCACATCCCACACCACACCACATTATTTTTCTATAAAAAATCGCGTGTCACAATATTTGAAGAAGGAGCCATATCCGGCCAGTTAAATTGGACATCAGGATTCTCAATGAAACTATCTAAAGAAAAATCAGCTTGATGATCGGCGTAATTCTGAATATAGCGTAAAAGATGTACCGTCGCCGCACAGTCAGCTAAGGCTGTATGGGCGCGTTCCAGGCTGATTCCCAGATAGTCGCACAAGGGCCCTAAACTCCTGCTCCGCAGATAGGGAAAGAGTCGTCGGGACAGACGGAGGGTACATAAGGAAGGAAGAGATTCCACAGGGATCCCGGCATTGTACAACTCCGCAAGCAGAAATCCCCTGTCAAAGGGAATATTATGGGCAACCAGGATGCTTTCTCTCAGAAAAGGGATAATATTACCGACAAGCTCCGAAAAGACTGGTGCATCTTTCAGCATACTGCTGCTCAAACCGTGGATATGTGTTGCTCCAGCAGGCCCTTCGGGATTAACCAAAGAAGAGAACCGATCGAGAATATTTCCGTCCTCATCAATCTGAATCAAGCCGATTTCGATGATTCTTCCTCCGTTCTTCGGGGAAAGAGATGAAGTTTCCAAGTCAATTACTGAATAGCTTTTCGATTCGGTCATAACATACGCTCCCTTTTAAAAAAGACCATTATATCATATTTCCCCAGATGGACCAGATGGACCAGATGAGCCAGATGAGCCAGATGAGACCTTGGAGTCATCTGCAATTTTGCGCTTTAACATTTTCTGTTCTGCATCATATACTGCATGGACGAGATAGGGGCAGAAAACTGCTGTCAGTATTGCTGAGGCTCCAATTTGAGCTGTTGCGGACTCAACAAAAGGGGCAAAGGAAGGGTCAATCGATGCTATAAGCACGGGATATATGACTGTATTGCCGGCCGTATTACCCATACCTGCTGCAATAGAATTCCCCTTCTTTTTCCAACTGTTAGGAACAAAAACAGCATATACGGGAAAGAGCAGAGCTCCGGTAAAGAGAACTGTGAGCACCGCCAGCAAGACTCCCTGCAGACCTGCATGAATGATTGCTGCCAGAGAGATATTCGCTCCCAAAGCAAAGGCGAAAAACGGGATCGCCAAACGAACTCCCGGGCGCAGAAAGCTTCGGAAATCTTCATCCGCATTACCAATCAGCATACCGGCGAGAGCAGGTACGATAACTGCGACGATATCGATGAAAGAGATTTCAGCCATTCCTCCCATACTGATTCCAATGAAAACGAAGAAGGGGCTGGCGGTTAGCATAATAATTGTCCCCCCGCCTAAATCAGTTTCATCACCATATCTCTCAGCAAGGGCCATGAAAAGACCACCGTTTGTACAGATCAGCACAATCATCACCGTTATGGGATGAATACCTGCAAAAGATTCACTATCCCCTATGAGAACAGCAAAAAGATAGCTGATGCCCATGCCAATAAGAATTTTACTTGCTGCAAGAAGGGAGCCCTTGTACATGGCTATGCCGGAACTTTTAAACGAGATTTGGGCGCCGCTGCAGAAAAGCACAAGTCCTATAAGAGGGATTCCGCCATCTTTGAATAGGCCGGTAGTGAAACTGCCTATGGTAAGGGCATCAGGAAATACCGTATTGACTAATGCACCGAGAATGAAAAACACCGACATCATGCCGCCGGGGACCTTCTGTATCGTTCGGAGAATGGGAATCTGAAACGTACTTTCTGCTGTTTTACTACTCATAATACTTGTTCTATGGGAATTTGCAGACACATGTCAATGGATTAGCATAATTAAAATGGGGAAAATGAGAAAAAATGAAAATATATACTGTATTGTGTGATATTATGCTGAATTTCTGGTATGAAAAGTAGTTATTGTCATATTTGATTTTAAAAGCTATAATTGATTAATTATGGAGTTTCACCTATTCATGTCTATTTCACGTTAAATCGTCTTACTTATAAATCGGGATATAAGCAAAGCCGCAGCAGCATGAAGACGTCCACTTGAATTCTGTAATTGGAGATCGCAATGCAAAAAAGAAATGATGCCTTCCTCGTCAAGGACATAAAAACATATAATAGAATTTTTCCTTATCTTATGAAGAAAAGAAATGAATCCCTGGTGTATCACAATTTTTCTGCAGATATTTCCGGGGCGGTCGAGTATATTGAAGAAAAAAACCGCAGGGCGAATGAAAAAAAATACCGAATTTTCGATATTATCATGGCTTCCATAGTGCGCACTTTTGCTCTTTATCCCGCATTAAATCGTTTTATTGCAGGCCATGAATTTTGGCAGAGAAAGGAACTCTCCTTCAATTTTGTAATAAAAACCAACTACACCGAGGATGCCCCGGAAAGAAATGTCCTGGTTACATTTGAACCCGATATGGCATTTGAGGAGATTGCTGCAGTCATGCGTCATTCAATTAATTCCGCCCGACATGACGAAGAGACCCCCGAGGAAGCTATAATAAAAAAACTTTTCAAACTACCTAAGCCGTTACGCATCGGGGTAATAAAATTGTTTCAAGTCCTTGATTCCATCGGTAGATACCCGAAAATTCTGAGGGATGTTGATGGAATGCATGCCTCTGCTGGTATTGCAAACCTCGGAAGTCTGGGAATATCCGAACCTGCTCTGCACCATTTATATAACCACGGGACATCATCTATGTTTATCACCTTCGGCAGTATGGCGAGGAAACGGCAGTTGGCAGATGACGGAAACAGCTCATACAGCAATGTGATTGATTTTTCCGTTACTATGGATGAAAGGATTGCCGAGGGCTACTATTTCATGAAAGCTCTGAATACTTTCAAATCTATTCTTGAGGATCCTTCGGTCCTTGAGAAAAGGCTCATTA